>CAZAYB010000082.1:0-11943 GCA_964489215.1 uncultured Pirellulales bacterium | reverse complement strand
TACGCCAGGGCAGTGTAAGGCAGCTTAGCGATCCCTGCCAGGCGGTTGAAGGGGCGTCAGTGATTTATACCGATACCTGGGTCAGTATGGGACAGGAGCAGGAGAAGCAAAAGAGGATCGAGGATTTTCAGGGTTATCAGGTTAATTGCGACCTTGTCAGCAAGGCACTTGGTAATGTAAAGATAATGCATTGTCTTCCGGCTTACAGGGATTATGAGATAACCGATGAAGTTATTGAATCGGAGCGTTCCATAGTTTTCGACCAGGCAGAGAACCGGCTTCATTTTCAAAGGGCTTTGCTTAAGAAACTTATGAGTGAAAGTTAGGTTATGGGGGTGTTATGAAACTACTGGTAGCGACAACGAACCCCGGTAAGATAGCGGAGCTGCGGGGTATGCTCGAAGAGGCGGATATCGGAATTGAAGCTGCGGGGCTTGGGGACCTTAACGAATTTAATGAAGTCGAGGAGGACGGCGAGAGCTTTGCGGAAAACGCCCGGAAAAAGGCGGTTGGGTATTCCAATCAGAGCGGGTTGCTGACGGTGGCAGATGATTCGGGGCTTGTTATTGATGCACTGGGGGGCAGGCCAGGTGTTAAATCGGCAAGGTTCAGCGGTGAAAAAAGCAATGACAGAAGCCTTATAGATCATAAGAATATAGCAAAAGTCCTTGAGCTTATGGAAGGTGTACCATCTGAAAAACGGACGGCGAGATTTGTCTGTTCGTTGTGCCTGGCGGACGGTGAAAAGGTTCTGCTGGAAACTAACGGCATTTGCGAAGGGATAATAACAGAAAAAGAAAAGGGGGAAAACGGATTTGGTTATGATCCTGTGATGTATATTCCCGAACTGGGCAAGACTATGGGGGAGCTTTGTGCTGAGGAAAAAAATTCGATTTCTCACCGAGGCAAGGCTTTAAGGAATCTGATAGGGAAACTGAACGGAATTATCAGGACCTGAAAAGATTTAAGCAGTTAAAAATTAATTTTGCTAAAAGGCAATTACTAGAGCCATCCTTAGAGCATGTCAAGAAATGATGTAAGTTGTTTTTATACCAGCGGCCCTAAAAAAAATCGCTTAACGTCAATGACCGGCTTGAATCTGAGGGAACAATTTTTTAAGGGTTCCGGTAAATTATTCAATACAGTTAAAAAAAGGCGCCCTGTTATTTAGAATTGTTTAACTTTATATTTTTAACGCATCCTTTGCGGTTTTAAATCCATTTAATGAATCCGATTTTAGTTAAAGGTTAATAATATAAAGGATAACCGGGATTCAGGGGCTGATTAGGCAATGATCCCGGGGCGCCATTGGTCATGGCAGAAGCAAGAACAGCCAATGCCAAAATCGCCAATGCTAATGTTATTAACCAGAAAACCGGGTTGTGAAACAACACATTCAAATCGTGCGAAAATTCATTCCAATTTGTCAAATGGTTCCACCAATGTTCGTTTTTATTAAAATGTATGTGTGACGCGTTCATTTTATCACCTCCGTTTCATATCTTATTCACTTATATATACGATTAAGAAAATCAAACGATCATATTATTCAGGAAAAATGTCAAATATTGGCTGATTGCGGGTTTAAATATGGCAGTGGTTCAGTAGATTAAACAGTTTTTTTAACGAGAGCAGGTTTAATTGCCGACTTATAGCCATAAAGCACTGGTGATGTGTTGTGATAGCAGGAAAATTGGAGTCATAAAGGGGTGTTTTTTTTTACTGAAAAAATATCCTATTTTTCACCATATCAGTCAGAAATTTCGATTTTTCTTGACATTGACCGGCATTATTTGTTATCTGTTCTGGCTATGAGTTAGGTCCAAAGGGGCGATTTTTTTATCGTCCGGGCCGATTTAATTATCTAACACCTTATTGGTAATGTATTTATGGCAAAGGCTAAAAACGGCAAATCACTTGTAATAGTAGAATCACCGGCGAAAGCTAAAACTATAAACAAATATCTTGGATCCGGTTTTGATGTAAAAGCATCTATGGGTCATGTTCGAGATCTCCCATCGAAGGGTATAAATGTAGATATTGAGAATAATTTTGAGCCCACTTACGAGATAAGTCCTGGTAAGAAGAAAGTTGTTAATTCATTAAAGAGTGCTGCTAAGAATTGTTCCAGTCTTTATCTTGCGACTGACCTTGACCGTGAGGGAGAGGCAATAGCCTGGCATCTTGCGGAGATATTGAAAGTAAATGAAGAAGATACTTACCGTGTAGTTTTTAATGCAATAACCAAAAAGTCGATAAATGAGGCCTTTTCGAAACCCGGCAGGATAGATGAAGATAAGGTTATGGCACAGCAGGCCAGGCGTATACTTGACCGTATAGTAGGTTACCAGATAAGTCCGCTTTTGTGGAAAAAAGTTACCCGCGGTTTGAGTGCCGGTCGAGTTCAGTCTGTAGCGGTTAAGATAATTGTTGACCGTGAGCGTGAGATACGTGCTTTTGAGCCTGAGGAATACTGGCTTATTCCTGCGGTTTTTACTACTGATCTTGAGAATGATTACAGTGAGGCTTGGAAAGAATTTACAGCATCAGATGAAGATGAAAAAGGGCCTACGATAGCTGAGCAGAACAAATGGCTGGGCAAACACAGTGCGTTTAAGGCTGAGCTTGTCCGGGTTGGGGGTGAGAAGTTCGATAAGCTTGACGAGAAGAAGGCTAAGGCGATTTTAGCAGGTTTGAAGAGCAATGACTTTAATATTTCCAAGGTTGATGTAAAGCGTGTAAAGAGCCGACCTTCTCCTCCTTTTATTACTTCTACATTGCAGCAGACGGCTTCGAACAGGGTAGGTTTTACCGCTAAACGAACTATGGCGATAGCTCAGCAGCTTTATGAAGGAATTGACCTTGGCTCTATGGGTATTCTTGGCCTGATTACTTATATGAGGACAGACAGTACGCATATTTCCAGTGAAGCAATCAGCCAGACGAGACACTATGTAGAGCATAATATTGGTAAGGAATATCTGCCGGAGAAGCCTAACTTTTATTCATCTCGTAAATCTGCTCAGCAGGCACATGAGGCGATTCGTCCAACTGACCCTGACCTTTCACCAATTGATCTTAAACCGGTTCTGAGTACGGAACAGTTTAAGCTTTACGATCTGATATGGCGTCGATTTATAGCGTCACAGCTTAATCCGGCTGAGTACGATTCAAAGACGGTTGAGATCGAGGCTGGTACCAGTGAGGGAGTTTGTACTTATCGAACGAGCGGGAGGGTTCTGGTTTTTGACGGTTATACGAAAATCTGGAAGACAAATTCAAATGATCCTGTTTTGCCTGAACTGGAGGATGGTCAGCAGGTCAAGGCTATCGATGTTTCTGCTGAGCAGAATTTTACAAAGCCCCCTTCAAGGTATTCCGAGGCATCGCTAATAAGAACTCTTGAGAAGGAAGGTATCGGCAGGCCAAGTACTTATGCTTCGATTATCAGTACAATCCAGGATCGTAAGTATGTTGAGAAGGTTGATCGCAGTTTCCATGCGACGGATATCGGTGAGGTAGTTACCGATAAGCTTAACGAGTTTTTCCCGCAGATAATGGATATAGCCTTTACGCGGCATATGGAAGAACAGCTTGATAAGATCGAGGAACAGCACCTTGACTGGCTAAGTGTTCTTAATGAGTTTTACGGGCCTTTCAGTGATCATCTTTCCAAGGCTAAGGAAGAGATGAAGCATGCTAAGGCAGAGACTACTCCCAGTGAGTATAACTGTCCTGATTGCGGGAGCAGGCTGGATTACCGATTCGGCAAGAATGGTAAGTTTTTAAGTTGTTCGAAGTATCCGGACTGCAAGTTTGCGGCACCGTGCGACAAGGAAGGTAAGATGCTCGAGGAGACGAAGACGGAACATAAGTGCCCGGAATGCGGGGCTGCAATGGTTCATAAATTTGGAAGGTTCGGGCCATTTCTCGGCTGTTCGAATTATCCTGAGTGCAAGACTATCCTTGGGCTTGATAAAGAAGGTAATGTTTTGCCGCCTAAGCCACCGCCGGAGCCAACAGGAGTTACCTGTCATAAATGCAAGCAGGGAGAGCTTGTGATACGCCAGAGTAAGCGCGGTCCCTTTATGGGGTGTAACAGGTTTCCGCGGTGCAGGACGATCGTGAGTATTAAACAGCTCGATGAGCTTAAGAAGCTTCAGAGTGAGGGTAAGTGGCCTCCTGAGAGCTTAGATGAGGCTGATGAGATGCTCGGCAGAAATAAAAGCAAAAAGTCCAAGAAGAAGACTTCGAAAAAGAAGAGCGCTAAAAAGAAAAAGGCCGTTAAAAAGAAGAGTGCTAATAAGAAAGCTGCGAAGAAGTCTGACAGCAAGAGCGGGGATTAGCAGTTTTTTGTTTTTTGCGGTTCGGGTCTGATATTGAATGTTAGAAAAAGAGAGGCAGTAACGCACAGATGATTTTGTACGCCACTGCCCTTTTGGAGGAGGAAGAAAAACTTATTCAGGCCTTTAATTTTTATTGGGTTAATTCAATAACTTTGTATAATAGATTTGTATATAATTGTTTTTAGTAAATAACATCATTGCACCTTTTTTATCGTCCTGTTAAAGATGATACTTAAGGATTTTTGTGACAGGTGGATAAATGACAGAAGAAAAAGGAATAAATTCCGAGCCGTTTGAAACTGTTGAGCCTATAGGCAAGCGAGTTCTGATACGCAAGGATGAGGATAAGAAGCAGACTAAAGGGGGGATTCAGCTTCCCGACAATATTGAGATACCTACGATAACCGGTCGTATTGTTTCGGTTTCAGCGGAGGTTGACCTTAGCAGCGACTGGCCTTTACGCCAATATGACAAGGTTCTTTTCAATCCTAAAGGGGCAATACCGGTTGATTTTGAGGGCGATAATCGTCTTTTTGTAGTCGATGTTGAAAATGTTGTGGCAGTATTCCGCAAAAGTTAAGGGAACCTCTAAAAATTCATTTTGGCGGACAAGCGTTATTCATGTTAGATTTTTGGATTAAAAAAAATGGCCGAGAGGCCATCTTACTCTCGGCCATACCCTAATATGCCTCCTCCAAGACAAAGGGTATTATGCGACTATACCGGGGACCAGGTAAGTCCCAGAATCGCTAACTAATTAATGAGATTTGAAATTATCATACAGTAATTAGTTCTTTCTTTTATTTCCTGCTCTGATTGCAAATATCGCCCCTGCAGAGATCATGAAAATAGTAGCAGGTTCGGGTACTTCTTCGTCATCTCCGTCATCAGGAACAGGGAAAGGGTCACTTTCGGGCTGGTCGAGATCAGGGTTATCAGGGAACTGCGGAAAAGTAAAGCCATTATAGCTTTGTGCAGGGTAGCTTGGTACGCCTGAGTATCCGCCTCCCGGGTAAACGGTGGGAGCCGGTCCGCCGCCACCTCCGGTTGGTCCCATACTGCTTCTTATTGATTCTGAAGTGTCGTTGAACTGAAACTGTGCTCTTTCGTAAACGGCGATAACCATTTTTGGAGCATCGACAGTTACGGTGGTTTCAGATGCTGTGGCTTCAGATACGTCCCCGAGCCAGTAAACGAATTTGTATCCGGGTGACGGGTTTGCAACGAGTGTGATATTGCCGCCGGTATTCATTCTGTGAACACCGGTTCCCGGGTTAACAGTGCCGCCATTTGGCGGGCTTTGCTGTATCATTAGCGAATAGCCCTGCTGAGCTATTGCCGATGAGGTGATTATAACTGCTAACACCATTACCGCTAAAGATATTTTACGCTGCATCATCATTTCCTTTCCCCCCTTGAACAAAACTGAACAATTAATTTGGAAAGACTCATTTATATAGCTGCGTTTATGCTATTTTTTTTTACACAGGAAATATGACCCCAGAGCCATTATTGCCAAAGAGGCAGGTTCAGGGTTCGGTGTCGGAAGTCCTGCATCATTACCAGTATTTTCGAGCGTGTATCCGCCTACGGTCCAGTCATGATCGCTTGATATCAGCAGAAAGGCAGAATGTTCACCTGATACGAACAGCCCGTTATCGAATTCCCAGACGGCTTTGTCGACATATTCACCCCCTTGCGAGGTGAAATAATTAAATTCCGGATCAAGGCCTCCGTTCAGGTCATCTTCAGCATTTATATATTCAGAAGTTGCCTGATCCGGTACGGCATTTTGACCTATTCCGAGAATGGCAAAGTAATCAATTGATGTTGTGCTTTCATCTGCATCGCTGAAAATCTGATATGCGTATACATACTGTCCCTGTCCGGGAGCAGAAAAGCCAGCGTCACTTAGCTCGTTTCCAGCTTGTGTATCGTAAACGGCAAAATCTATATAACCAGACAATACCTGCTGGTCCTGGGTAAGGCCATTAAAGTATGACCTTCCCTGATAATGGGAGCTTGTCGGCAAAACATCGAGTGCTGCATAAAGATTCAGAGCGACTACGAGCATTGCCATAACAATGAACAAACACTTATTACTTCTCATCACAATCTCCTGCTCAAATTCTCAGTTTGTTATTTACCCGCCTTTTGCGGGAAATTTGCAACCATTTTTATGGTTTACTTATGCAGCCTTTTTTCTGAAAGCTACAAGCGTTCCCATTCCGCCGACCAACATTAATACGGTAGCGGGCTCAGGAACGGTCGGGACCTGTTTCAGACCGAACCTTTGTCCAACTTCCATCTCCGGAGAGGCTTCGATTACGATCTGGCCGTTGTCATAACCTGGCTGGAATACGTCATCGCCAGCGGGGTTTGTGTTAACGCCTTGTCCATCAGTATCGACAAAGTTCAGCAGTATGGGCAATTCGTTATACCCTTCACCGAACCTTCCGTATCCGACTTCTTCGAACTGGTCGCCATCGGGCAGATACTGCGGGTTGAATCCAGCTCTGGGGTTCAGGATGTCACCGTTCATAATGAACATGTGATAATCAGTCCATACAACGCCAGTGTCATTTACAACGTGCTCATCGTTAATGATAATCTTTCCGACAGCGTCATTGCTTAACTTCTGGAATTCAATAATTATAGGCTGAAAGATACCAGTTTTTGTCGGAGAGACACTGAATGTTTTGTCAATCTCGATTGTTACGGAATCATCGTCTACCGCAAAAACAAAGGGTGACGAGACAGTTCCGCCGAGAAGCAGTTCACTGCGTACGACAAAACCCCAGCCACTTGCTTTTCCGGCTGAGTCGTTCAAAGGTATCATGACAGCCGATACAGTTGCTGCCAACAACATTACTACAAGAATTACTACACACGGTTTCAACTTCTTCATACTCATCACCTTTCTCCTTAAACTCACTCTAAACTGCTGTTGGTACCCTCCGTAGATACCTTTCAGCTTAGAACCCTTTTTCGATTTATGAACAACAGGCGCAGAGCCTGTGCACACGCATTACAGGTCCTTCTCGTCCAAGTGAGTTTTCCAATTCCCCAATTGATTGTGTGTCGGCAGTAAAATCTCTTTAAAAATCAATTTTAAGACTAATTTCCAAGAGCTTTCCTAATACCTAAATTCGGAACAATCAAACTACAGTACAAAAGAACAATAACTCCAAAACTATTATCCTGCTGAGCTAACCTTCCTCTTCCCCCGATTAAGATAGTCTAATTAAACCAGATTTTGGGTTTGAAGTCAAGCATAAAATAAATAATTCTCAATTTTTTTTAAAAACCCTTTAATTCTGAGTTAAAGTTGCATTTTACCGGACTTTTTATTAGTACGAGCATTTAATAAAGCCGTGTGATTTATGCATTTTTTCATATAAATTCACGTTTTGAACGTAATAATTTCGTTAAAGATCATTCATATCCTTTGGTGAAGACCTTCCAATCTTAATTGGTTTATCCTTTACGAATCTTGAAATATTTCTCATTGCCTGCCTAAGCCTTTTTTCATTTTCCACCAGTGCGATTCTCATGTACCCTTCACCGTTTTCTCCAAATGCCCTTCCCGGTGCAATTGCTACGTTTGCTCCGTTCATAAGGTCCATAGCATAGTCGAGAGTGCTTTTATCTGCTATATGCTCCTTTGCAACCTTTGTCCAGACGAACATCGAAGCTCTTGGTTTTTCGACCTGCCATCCTATTCTTTGGAGCCAATCGCAGACGACATCCCTTCTTTTTTTGTAGATTTGATTTAACTGGTCTATTTGCTGGTCGCATTGCCTCATTGCAATAATGCTGGCTATCTGTATCGGCTGAAAGATACCGTAATCGTAGTATCCTTTAATAGTTGCCAGTGAGTCGAGCATTTTTCTGTTTCCAGCGGCGAAACCTACCCTAAAGCCGGCCATGCTGTATGGTTTGCTCATTGTGGTAAATTCGACTCCGACCTTTTTTGCTCCTTTAACAGAGAGGAAGCTTGGGGCCTTGTAACCATCGAAACAAGTTTCACCGTATGCGAAATCGTGCATAACTGCGACATTATACCTTTTTGCGATATCCACAACGGTCTCAAAGAATCCAGGCTCAACGGTCATTGCAGTTGGATTGTGCGGGTAGTTTAATATGAGCAGTTTTGGTCTTGGGTATAGGTGTTCACAGACCATTGTAAGCCTGTCGAGGAAATCCTGTCCGTTACCGAGCGGTACGGTTATCACGTTTCCGCCAGCAATTACCACCGAGTAAATGTGTATTGGAAAAGCCGGGTCAGCAACGATTGCTGTATCTCCAGGCCCGAGCATAGCCAGGCACATGTGTGAGAACCCTTCCTTTGAGCCTATGCATGCCAGCACCTCGGTTTCAGGGTCGAGCTTTACGTTCCATTTTTTTTCGTATTTTAATGCCATTTCCCTTCTGAGGTTATATATCCCCTTTGAAGCGCTGTACCTGTGGTTTCTTGGGTCATTTGCAGCTTCTATGAGTTTTTCTATAACAGGCTGAGGTGCCCCGTCCATAGGGTTGCCCATACCCAGGTCGATAATGTCTATGTGCTGTCTTCTTTTTTCAAGTTTCAGCGCGTTCAGTTTTCCGAAGAGGTATGGGGGTAATCTTTTTAGTCTTGCAGCGGTTTCGATTTTCATTTTTCCTGGCATATTTTGAATCGGCCTAATAAAGGGATTATCTTTGGGAAATTATGAATGCCCAGGACTGGAGTCGAACCAGCACGAGGTATTAACCCCATCAGGCCCTCAACCTGACGCGTCTGCCTATTCCGCCACCTGGGCAACCTGAACTTGACATTTTAGCAAAGTGATTTGAGTTGGCAAGTGGTAAGTTGGAAAAAAGTAATAATTTGGCAATATTGCCTTATTTTGCTCTTTTTGCATCCCATAAGACGGCCTGGAGCCTTGGAGAGAAAGCAAAACCTGTCTGTTTGCAAAATTCTACGATCACAGGTGCCCTTTGGAGGTATTGTTTTCTTGTAACGGCCTGGGGCATAAGCATAATTTTTTCGGGGTCGATATTTTCTATTTTATCGAGCAATCTTGCGATTTCATCGAGGTCTCGGGGCTGTTCGACGACAAATTTAAGCTGATATTGATATTCGGAGATCAGGATTTTCAGTTCTTCGATGTCGAGCATAATTTTTTCATATTCATGTGGTTTTTTCAGATTTTCAGGTTTTGAATTTGAAAGTTTCGGGCTTATGCTCATGAGGTCACAGGGGAGAGTTCTTATTGCTCTTATTCCGCTTGTTTCAATTGTTATGTGATAGTCGCTGTTGCCGAGCTGTTCTGTGAGCTCTCTTATGGCGGGGTTTGTCATAGGTTCTCCGCCTGTTATAACGATGTGACGAGTGGGTAAAGAAGCGATTTGGTTTTTTACCTGTTCTATGGTATACTCTGAGCCGGCTTTTGATGACCATGCGTAAGGAGTGTCGCACCATGCACATCTTAATGGACATCCTGCGAGCCTGATGAAAATGCTTGGTAAACCGGCAAGTTTACCTTCGCCCTGTATCGAGTAGAATATTTCATTAATTATCATAAAGGAATTTTACCTTATTTGGGGTGTAAAAGTAAAGGATTGACGTTATGTTTTTTTACAGAGGATTTTACGGGATATAATTATGCGTGAATTTTTGATGGAAACGATGGAGGAGGCAGGCGGTGTTGTGAGCGATTTTGCGGGCGGAGATGTTGGGGATTGCAGTGAAATAGCAGCAAGTAACGGATTGATCCATAGCGAACTTACTGAGATGCTTAGCTTAGTGAAACGAAACTGATATGCCGCATATGACCCCGACAGAGGATGCCGGGGTCATACGCATTGTCCGGGCGAAGACAGCAATTGAAGAGGTTTTTTAAGGATTCTTCATTATCCTTTTTTATTTTGGGGGCCGATCCCCCCCATAGGAATCAGCCGATTTATTTTTATTATTTATGTATTGTTATTCGGCAAATTACATTTTTAATTCACTGGGTTTTAGATTGTTTAAATCGGTTTATTTGTAAAGCAGCCAGATATTTTCCAGTAACTGCTGGTTTTTATTGGGAGTTTTGCCGGGCAAATGAGATGTTTGCCGAGAAGCTCAGGAATTCGTGAACTGCTCAGCTTCCATTTTCTGTTTTGTGAGCTCTACTATGCCCTGAACATTCATTTTCCTTAGAAGTTTCTGGCGATGATAGTCGGCAGTTTTGTAACTTATTTCCAGTTCAGCGGCGACTTGCTTGTTGCATTTACCCTCAGTGAGCATGTCCATTACCTGAATCTCTCTTTTTGAGAGCTTTTCTATTTTTTTCTGGTATTTGTTCACAAGGTTTTGCTTTTCTTTTGTTACAGCGTCAAACTGAAGAGCCTTTGTTATGGATTCTATGAGCCGTTGATCATTGAAAGGTTTTTCGATAAAGTCGAAAGCGCCGTTTTGTAATGCGGTTACGGCTATGCTGACGTCAGCGTGGCCCGTTATTACAATAATCGGTATCTTAATATTTTTTTGTCTGAGGTGCTGCTGAAGCATTAAACCGCTCATGCCGGGCATTCTTATGTCAAGCAGCAAACAACTGTTCTGATCAGGTGAGAACGAATCAAGAAAATCATTACAGTTTGAAAATGACTGTGAGTTAAGGTTAACTGTTTTTAATAATGATTCGATGCCCTCTCTTACGAACTTATCGTCGTCAATGATGTAAACTAATTTGCTATTGTCCATTTAGTTCCTCCTTTTAAACAGTATAAATTTTTCCATGGTTTATATGAAAGACCTTATCTGCTAATTGAAACAGGTGGGGAATCAGCGTGTTAATGGACGTAGTCCATGCTATTGCTGGAAATGATATGGCCGAATTTTTTTTAGCTGTGATTGTCCACTTTGGTTCTTTAACCTTCTGCATATCGCAAACTCCTTAACCAAAGAAGGATTTTCAAGCGTTTATTTTATATAATTTGAAGGCTTAATCAAGCATAAAAAGATATTAATCAAATAAATTTCCTTAAATTCTTTAATGTTCAGGAAAAACAGATGGTAAGATTCGGGGGTTTTCATAAATTTTACGTCATTTCATGCGTAAACGTTTCCCTTGGCATCAACGTAAATATTTGCTTTTGAGTCTTTTATCGCATCAATTGCTGGCTGTAATGTCTTTATGTCGGGAATTTTGAAAAGTTTTTCACAATTTGAACAGCGTACCCTTTTGTCCGCATCATCCAAAGTGAATGGCAGTTTGTGATTACATCGGGGGCATTTTGCAATTATTTTCATATTTAACTCTCTTCAAAGATTAAGTTTATTGTTTGGCTGGTTGATATTCAACTTTTTTTAGTGCATGACTTGATTTTTGGGGCCGTTTATGTTAAAATAGGTAAATTACAGGGGTTTTTTTTTGTTCATGGGGGGTTAATTATGGTTAAACGAGTAGAAAGTCGAGTGATAAGTACGACTATATACGGCCAGCCGCCGAGCAGCTTTGAAGATGATAATATGCCAGATAAGCCGTGCGGTGATGAACCAGCGGAATCGGTGCCGACGGTACCGAGCAAATCTGAGACAAGAAACAGTAGTCCGGGCCCCTACCGAAAC
>CAZAYB010000081.1:0-11968 GCA_964489215.1 uncultured Pirellulales bacterium | reverse complement strand
CCTGCCTCTGCTAAAATCATCAGATATTTCATTGTATTTCCCTTCTTTTTATTAGCTTTAAACCGTATTTTGGTATCTTTAAGTTATTTCTTTAATCAAAAAACGAAAAATACCTTTTTTGTTTCTCTTCTTAATTGTAAATATTTACTAATCTTTTAATTTCCCTGTCAGCCCACTGGCTGAAAGTGTCGTTTCTTATCTTTTCTCTAATAGTACTCATCAGTCTTTGGTAGTATCTTATATTATGTATTGAAGTCAGTATAGGTCCAAGCATTTCTTTTACATTGAAAAAATGCCTGATTGCTCCTCTGCTGAATTCTGTGCAGGCGTAACAATCACAATCCTTTTCAATTGGTCCTGTGTCATCTGTTAAAAAACTGTTTCTCATTCTTATCGGTCCCTGGTCAGTAAATGCCAAAGCATTTCTCCCGTTTCTTGTTGGCAATACACAGTCAAACATGTCAACACCTGCTTTTACTGAAGCAATGATATCTGCAGGCATTCCAACACCCATCAGATATCTTGGTTTATCAGCCGGTAACAGCGGTGAAGTATATTCAGTGGTTGCGATCATCTTTTCGTGACCTTCTCCTACGCTTAACCCGCCAATTGCATAACCGTCAAAATCAACTTCAGTTAGTTCCTGTACAGATTTCTGCCTGAGATCTTTTTCAATTCCACCTTGAACAATTGCGAATATCAGCTGGTGAGTATTGTCATGCGTATCCCTGCAAATTTTTGCCCATTGGGTTGTTCTGTTTACCGCTTTTTCCAGCTGTATTTTATCACATGGATAAGGGGCACATTCGTCAAAGCACATAATAACATCGGCTCCAATCCGATTTTGTGCAATGGTAGCCTCTTTTGGATCCAGGTATATTTTTTTCCCGTCGATATGACTGGCAAATTCGACTCCTTTGTCGTCTATTTTCCTTAAGCTCGCCAGTGAGAATACCTGGAAACCTCCGCTGTCAGTCAGAATCGGGCCATCCCAGCTCATTATTTTGTGTATCCTGCCGAGTTTTTCCACTGTTTCAAGTCCGGGTCTAAGATATAGATGGTAGGTATTTGCCAGGAGCATTTCACTTTTTGTTTCGAGCAGCTGTTTAGGCGTTAATCCTTTTACTGCGGCTCTGGTCCCGATAGGCATAAAAATCGGCGTATCAACCTTTCCATGGGCAGTATTAAGCATCCCGACCCTGGCGTTGGAGTCAGAGCTTTTCGTAATGACTTCAAAAGCTTTGTACATTTTTGGTTACCTTTTTAATTTCAGCACCTGGATAATAATGCTGCAAAATCTGTTTTGCGTTAAAACCTTCTCTTGCCATTTGCTGTGCACCGTACTGGCAAAGGCCGACACCGTGTCCAAAGCCTCTACCACTGCTGAAAATAAAAAATCCGTCCTTGAGGGCAAGCTTAAAAGCGGCACTTTTAATCTTCCGGCCGGTGGGATCTATACTTAACCTGAGATCTTCTCCTCTTATTACGGCTGTCTTGTCATTGTCACCTAATAGTTTTACTGAAGTAACACGACTGAAATCGCCGTAAATTCTTTGCTTTCGAATCTCGATATTATTGATCTTGCCGATTCTTTCAAGATTCGGATACTTTTGCATAAGGTTTTGATGCACATGACTGACAGGATACGAAACAGCTTTCCAGTTATAGAGCCCAGTTCTTGCATTTTTTTTGCAAAAATCACACTTTACACCTGATAAAGGTCTATATTTGTCGCCGAATACCTCGGAGCTTTTTTCGGTATGGCCTCCGCATACAGAGCTGAAATAGGTTGGGAAAATGCTGTATTTTCCGTTGATGCGGGTGAAAAGCATTTCGTGTGCAGTGGAGTCGACGATCTTTCTGATTCTGGCGTTTTCAGCTGCAACACCTTTATAGACCTGATTTGCCTGCGTTTTTTTTACATCATATTTTCTGTTTTTGCCAAAACTTTTTTTGATGAAAGCAGCATAAGTTCTTGAAGATATTACCTGAGCCTTGAGCGCTTCGGTTTGCCAGTAGGCCGGCATTTCAGCGGCTATCACACCGTAGAGATATGCTTCCATTGGCAAACTGTTAATGACTGTAATGCCCTTTTTGTCGTTTATGTACATTCTCAGATTGCCGCGATACCATTTGCCGTTTATTTCAAAAGCAAATGGAGCATCGCTTTTCAGACTTACTTCCTGCCCAAACTGGATGTCAGATATTGTTATGTTGTCATGTTGTATTTCGATATTAACTTTTCCAGTTTTTTCTCCGAAATCAGCTTTGATATCAGCCTTATTGCCCGCAGCATAAAACCCGGCAGCTGACTGCAACCGACATTTTTTTATATTGTCAAAGAGCAAAACTCTAATCCATCCTGCAGAGGGTTCGTTCATCGCCGGTGTAGGCTCAATCATTACCCGCCGCTGACAGCTTACAACTACTGCTATTACGATAAGTGCCGTTACCCATGCAACGATAGCGGCAGCTTTTACGTCTACTTTATTAAAAGGAATATTTATGAAACTATTACGCCTGAACAAACCCTCTGGGTCCTTTCGTTCCAACCCGCTCGCTAAATATCAAAAATTCAAGTTAGTTTTAAGGATCATTCAAGTGTTCTCAGGCTCAGACTCATTGTAGACAATCTTTCCTTGATTTCATTGAGACTGGTAACGCCGAAATTTTTGCATCCGAGCAGCTCGGCTTCTGTTTTGCTTATTAAATCTCCTATAGTTCTTATTCCCAGTCTTGTAAGACACCTTCTTGCACGTACCGAAAGTTCCAGGTCTTCGACGGGTTTAGAGACCATTTCGTCGTCGGCTCCTTCGACTTTTGCGGGCTGATTTGCGGCAGCGGCTGCGTTTTCTGTAGCCATCCCGAGCGAAAGCCCCTTCATGTCAAGTATCTTTTTGATTTCATTAAGACTGGTTTCACCAAAGTTTTTATATGAAAGCAGCTCTGCTTCTGTAATATTAAGCAGATCGCCCAGAGTTCTTATATTCATTTTTCTCAGGCAGTTTCTGCTTCTTACAGAAAGCTCAAAATCACTTATTGGTATTTCTAATATCTGATTCTGCCTGTCTTTTCTCTTTTCCTTTTCTTCGTCATAAATCATGACCATTGAACTTTGGATATCTTTTTTGAAGAGCCTGGCTTTTTTATGATTCGGATGTGATTTTAATACCGCTTCAACACAGCGTATAGCCTTGTTGTATTGGTTTTTTTCTTCATAAAGTACTGCAAGGTTCAAAAGAGAATTCACATGGACAGGAAAGCCCATAGCGGCTTGTTTGTAATAATCAATCGCAGCATCATCGTCACCTCTCAGGTCGCAGGTGTATGCAAGGAAGAAAAGGGCCTGCTGATGGTTAGAGTCAAGTTCTATTGCTTTTTCATAATTTGTTACCGCTTTTTGGTAATCACCCTCGCTGTCATAAATTCTGCCCTTTTGGCAATGATAGTCAGCACTTACATTTTCAAAATTTTTGCAGTTTTTAAGTTCTTCATGTGCCTGACTGAATTCTCCGTTGAGCCTGTGTGTCTCTGCTTTTTCAAGAGAGATAAGAAAGCCGTCAACGCCTTTTTCGGCAGCTTTATCAAATTGTTCCAGTGCTTTTTGAAATTCTTTGGCTTTTCTGTAAACAAGGGCAAGATAGTAATGCTTTTCTTTTTGATCATCCGCTTTTTCAAGCAGTTTCAGAGCCTGGTTGTAATTTCCAAGGATGTAATAGCCGATCCCGGTGCGTAGCGGGTCCTGAGAGTTTTGCTCTAACTGTTGAACAAAACCAATCATGTTTTGTTCACTGCTGTTTACAGTTGTGGTTAGTCGTCTTAACTGATCCAATGAAAGTATTTCGCCTTCAAAAAGACTAATATTATCGTCCATAATTTTTTCCATAGACTGTCTCTCCTGTGAGATAAATTTTCTTTAATGTATCTGCCTGAATTTATAGGCGTAAACAGCGTATTATAAGAAGTTAAAATATTATTGCAAATTTTTTTTAAGAAGTGTTCTCAGAAGTTTTTATGAAATGAATGAGATTAAAGGTATATAGAGGTTGAGAATATCTTGTATTATATATTCTTGCTGTATTGGCAATAAAACCGTTTAAAAGGCCCGGTATTGTTAAAAGGGCACAGCTTTAGCTGCTGTGCCCTGTTTTGAGGATTATGTCAGGTTTTATCTTTTCCTGAGCAATGCAGCTCCTCCGAAAGCCAGCATTAATATTGTTGCAGGTTCAGGTGTAATTACAAAGGCCAAATCGATTGACTGGTCAAGATTTGCAGGGTCCCTGAGTTCTAACCATCTTTGCCCGCTCCACCATACTGCATCGTCGTTAAAATTCTTGTCGGTTTCTTTCCAGCCGATAAATGGCAGGTCGCCAAACTCAAGAGCTAGCCAGTATATTGTTCCTTCTTTTTGGATAAATGGGTCGGGAATTTTGGGAATATTAATCTGCTGCCATCTTGTGTGGTCTACTGTTCCTGGCTCAGTAAATGATCCGCTGGATGGGTCAAACCATCTTTGAGGGTCATCGGGCATGTCCCGAATCTGTAGCATATCTGCTGAAAACTGGTATTGCCAAAGAGGTTCGCCCGGCATACTGTAGCCTGTCTGGCTTTGTGAGGCAGGAATATCTGAGAAGATAGTCGCAACGACTCCGGTTATTTCCTGGACCGCGTTGTCCATCCATGAAACCCAGAAATGTATGTCGTCAACTGTTCCTGTCTGAGAGCAGCGCCAATCGTCCGCAAGGACTGAATTTGCGAACTCTACATCGTAACCGCCCTTTTTTGGAGTTTGCGGGTAGTGCATCTTGTGGCCGTCCCCCACCTGCCAATCGGCAAATGTTACAGCGGCGAAAATTGCCAGAAATGCCATTAGAAAGATTGTTTTTTTCATGACTTGTCTCCTTAAAAAAAGTTACATTAATCTTTTAAAATCAGGTATAGTATAGCCTGATTTTTATTGCAAACTTAAATTTTTTAGAAATTCATTGATTTTCGCAACCTCCTGACTGCTGAAAAGTAAAATATGCTGGCTTGTCCTGATGCCCATTCAGTATTTACTATAACACATAAGTTCTTTTTGACAAGTTCTTTATTGGAATCAGGTTAATTCCGTACAGGGTATGGGTAAATGTGCCGATTTCTCTCCAAAGGCTTATTATAAAAATCGATTTGGAAATGTGTTATCAGGCGATAGAAAGCTATTGTAAGTGTTTCTTATTTATTATAAGCCTTCTTTGGGTCGTAGACCTTTTTGGCTAAGAAGTCCAGCTTGTTATTATCTGTTACTTCTCTATAGAAACAGGATTGGTATCCGACATGGCACTGTCCCTGGTCGACTTTAACTTTAAGTATAAGACAGTCCTGGTCGCAGTCTGTAAGAATTTTAACGACTTGCTGAGCGTGACCGCTTTGTTCACCTTTTTTCCAGAGTTTTTTCCTGCTCCTGCTGTAATAAACTGCTCTTTTGGTATCTATAGTAAGCTTTAAGGCTTCATCGTTCATATAGGCGACCATAAGTATCTGATTAGTATCGGCATCTTGTGCTATGGCTGTAATCAGGCCGTTACTGTCAAATTTTGGGGTAAAGTCTGTTCCTTCTTCAATTATCTTCTCTGCTGCCACTTCTAAACTCCTATAATTTTTGTTGGGTTCGCTTAGTTACTATGTATAATGGGTTGCATTTATTATTATTGCAAGCAAAAATAACAGTCCATTTATTTTTTGGAAATTTTTTTGGCTTTATTTTATATGAGCCGCAAAATGTTTTAACCTCTTGGCGATTGTATGACAAGTGATTATTCTGGAAATAATATGTTAGCTGAAAAGAAGGGTAATAAAAGGTATATAACTATATCGTTGCGTCTGATCGTAGCTTTTGGGGCTCTAGTTCTGGTTTTTCGTAATGAGGATATTTCAGAGCTTTATAAAGCTTTTTTGGGAGTGAACTTTTCGGTTCTGGTTTCTGCTTATTGTTTGTATTTTGTTGCACAGTTATTATTTTCATTACGGTGGTTATTGATTTTACAGACTCAGGGTGTGAAAATATCGTTTTTTTCGGCACTTAAGCTTCATCTGCTCGGCCTCTTTTACAATAACTGTCTTCCGAGTTCTGTGGGAGGGGATCTTCTTAGAGGCTGGTATGTTACGAAGCATTGTGCTGCTGATAAAAAATTTGAATCTGTTTTGTCGGTATTGGTTGATCGTGCCGTTGGGCTCAGCGGAATGATTATTATGGCTGTTACCGCGTATTGGCTTATTCCTATAAATGGTGACAGAATTGCTAAAAAAGGCACAGAAAACAAGGATTTTTTGTTTGAGCCGATGTTTGAGATGCTTTTTGAATACAGGTTTTTGTTGCTTGGTGTTTGCGGGACCGTTATTTTTTTATTTTTTATTTCGATGTCTTTAAGCAGTTTCCGCCAAAAAGTGCTGGTCTTGACGGGAAGATTGTGCCAAAAAGGGATTGGTTTTTTTAAGAGGAGTTTGGCAGCAGGTAAACTTTATTTTTCTCATCCTTTAAACATCATTTTTGCGTACATTTTAACCTTTATCTTGCAGGGAATGGCTATTTTAGGGATGTATTTGATAGGTGAAGATTTGGGAGTTGGTGCTCATATTAAATATTACTATGTAATTTTCCCCGTGTCATGGATGATAGGTTCGGTGCCTGTTAGTATTGGCGGTATGGGTATAATGGAGGGGTCAATAAAGGTCCTTTTTAGCCAAATAAAAGGGGTTAATTCAACTTTTTCTGCGGTACTTGCAATATTCCAGCGTCTTATATGGTTTTTAGGCTCTCTGCCAGGTTTGTTTATACACATCTTTGGTGGTCATTTGCCCAGCCAAAAAGACAATATTCTTATTGACGAACCGGTTTTAAAGAAGTAGACTATTAACAAACTGTTAAATAGTTATTTTTTTGAGCAGATTAATCTTGCTGATTTTGGATGACTATTTTTAATACTCTGCCGCAATTCTACGGGTGTAAACCCGTAGTTGTTAACTTTTAAAATAATGTTTATTATATGAAACAATACTGCTTAAGTTGTAGTATATAAAATATTTATAAAATAAAGCGCAAGGACTGTGGTTCGCTCCATGCAGGCGTTAAAAAATTTCAGAAGCTATTTTTTTCGTGGAATGGCAGCACTTTTGCCCACTATCCTGACGATTTGGATATTTGTTCAGTTGTTCTTTTTCGTTCAGGACAAGATAAGTGTACATATAAACAGGGCAATAGTTGAGGTTATTCTTCGTTTTAGTGACGATTATTCACGTGAAGTTCTTGAGCGATACTGGATTGATGGACTGGGGCAGATAACCGGCTTTGTGCTTGCCCTTTTAAGTGTTTGTATAATTGGAGTTTTTCTTGCCAGTTTTATAGGCAGGACCCTTTGGCGAATTTTGGAAAAGGGTTTTGTTAAACTGCCTCTTGTCAAACAGGTTTATCCATATATCAAGCAGATAACGGATTTTATACTTACCAGGCCTGATTTTTCATTCAGTAAGGTTGTTGCGATTCAGTATCCGCGAAGCGGAGTCTGGTCTCTTGGTCTTGTGACGGGAAAAGGAATACAAAGAATAGTTGAAGCTCATAAGCGTGAGTTCCTTACTGTTTTTGTGCCCTCGTCTCCGACACCATTTACAGGTTATGTTATTATGACCGCTAAAGATGAAACCATTGAACTTGATATGACAGTTGAGGAGGCGCTGCGTTTTACTGTCAGCGGCGGAGTTATTACTCCTGCCAAACGTGAGGAATTTGAGGAGTTTACCAGCCGAGGTGACGGCGAGGCAATATGATTTTGGATTAATAGATATAGTATTAGTAAAGGAGAGATATAATGCTTTTCACTATCAGCGGCAGACACATTGATATAGGAGATTCTGTCAAGACTTATGCCAAAGAAAAGTGCGAAAAACTTCCAAGGTATTTTGACAGTATATCAGAAATTCAGGTAATTATTGAAGGTAAAGAAGGTAATAATCACAGCGTTGAAATAATTGCCAGTATAGAACACAGTCCCGATTCAGTGGTTACTGAGGTTGGTGAGGATCTTTACGCATGTATTGATGTTGCAGTTGACAAGATTGAAAGGCAGCTTCGCAGAAAGAAAGAAAAGCTGCGTAACAACAAACATATTGGAAGTAATAATGATATTGACCATTTAGAACAGTTATAACTGAGATTTTCCAGTTTTAATGAAGCAAAGATAAAATTAAATAGGAATCAGGAGCATGAAATTAAGTGATTTTGTCTGTATGGACGCTATTGTACCTTCTCTTGACGTAAGTGACAGAGATGAAGTTATCACAAAGCTTGTGGAGTCTCTGGTGCATGCAGGTAAGATAGCCCCATCTGATTGTAATGAGATTGCCAACTTGGTAATAAAAAGAGAAAACGAAGCAAGTACCGGTATCGGAAAGGGAGTGGCAGTACCTCATGCGAAAGTTAAAGGGCTTGATGATGTTATAGCTTCAGTAGGCTGCAGCAGTGAGGGTATCGACTTTTCCAGTCTTGATAAAAACCCGGTTTATTCAGTAATATTGCTTTTAAGTCCGGATGGTAAAAGTGAAAAACATCTTCAGGCTATGGAGGCTATATTCAGTAATTTACAGAAAGAAGATTTCAGAAAATTTTTACGGCAGGCTACGTCAGTTGATGATGTCAGGGATGTTATAACGGAAGCGGATGAAAGCCCTCCTGTATAACTTCAGGAATAAGGGAGAGTATATTTTGGCTGAACAAGAATGTGAACTGGGGATAGAGATAAAGAACCCTGATGGTTTGCATATGCGACCTGCGATGCAGTTTGTCGATCTTGCCAGTCAGTTTGACAGCGAAATAAAGGTTTCCAATGAAGAGACAAGTGTTGATGCAAAAAGCATAATGCAAATGACTATGTTGGCTGCGACCTGCGGGTCTAAATTGAAAATCTGTGCCAAAGGCTCTGATGCCCAGGAAGCGGTAAAGGCTTTGAGGGAGCTTGTCGAAGAAAAGCTGTTTGGTGAAACAGATAGTACAAAATAAAATTAAAAAAAGCATAAAATGGAAATTAAAAAAGGCATAGCAGTATCACCCGGAATAGCTATATGCAAAGCTTTGGTGATTGACTCCAGGGACTATCGCATACCACGCCGTTCCATATCTGCCGATCAGACCGAAGTAGAGGTTAAGCGTGTAAGATATGCTTTTGCAAAGGCAATAAGGGAACTGACCCGAATCGAAAAGGCCCAGGGTGTTGAGGGCGGTTCGATCAAGGATATATTTGCTGTTCATTTGCGTTTTTTGAGGGATAAAAGTTTCAAGAAACGAATAACAGACTTCATTGGAAATGAACTGACGACAGCCGAATATGCTGTTTCTACTATTTTGCGTGAGATAGCCTCTCATTTTGCCAGCATTGATGATCCTTATATTAGTGAACGTGCTGCAGATATATATGACATTGAAAGGCGGCTTATTACCCATCTTCTTGGCAAGGTTCATGAGGAGGTGGATCACCTAAGCGATGAAGTTGTAGTTGTCGCACATGATCTTACTCCTACTCAGACAGCTGGGTTTAACAGGAATTTTGTAAAAGGGTTTGCTACAGACGCCGGTGGAAGAACAAGCCATACTGCTATTGTGGCAAGATCACTTGGAATTCCCGCTGTAGTTGCGCTGGAAGATGCTACAAGCAAGGTAACTGCAGAAAGCAGAGTTATCATTGACGGTAATCGAGGAGTTGTGGTTATTGATCCGGATGAGGAAACTGTTGAACAGTATAAGCAGTATGCGGTTGATTTTACTCGGCTGGAACATGAACTTGATGCTTTAAGAGATGAACCTGCGGTTACCCGTGACGGAACTGAGATAACTTTAATGGGTAATATTGAGTTTCCCGATGAGTCTGAGCTTTGCAGGGATAAAGGCGGGGAGGGAATAGGTCTTTATCGAACAGAGTTTCTATATCTTTACAGTGGTTCTGAACCAAGCGAAGAGGATCATTACGAGGCCTATGCGGAGACTGTTAAGGTTTTTGAGGATAAACCAGTCGTTATTCGTACGATGGATCTTGGTGCGGATAAATACGCTCATGACAAACAGGTTTTTGGTGAGCCTAATCCGGTGCTTGGCCTTCGCTCGATCAGGTTTTGTCTTCAAAATCTTACGATGTTCAAAACACAATTAAGGGCCATTTTAAGGGCTTCCGTTCTTGGCGATGTAAGGGTTATGTTTCCGCTGATAAGTAATCTTCAGGAACTTCGCCAGGCTAAGATGATACTTCGTGATGTGATGGAGGATCTTGACGAGTATTCTGTCCCTTACAATCCAAATATCCCGGTGGGTATTATGATAGAGACCCCTTCTGCAGCATTGACGGCTTCAATGCTTTCAAGGGACTGTGATTTTTTCAGTATTGGAACAAATGATTTGATTCAGTATACGCTGGCGGTGGATCGTGCCAATGAGAAAGTTTCTTCTCTTTATTCAGCCGCTGACCCTGCGGTTTTAAGACTTATTAGAAGTATTATTCATGATGCCAACAAAGCCCATATAGGTTTGTCGGTTTGCGGTGAGGTTGCTTCTGATCCCAGTTATATCATGCTGCTTATCGGGATGGGTGTCAGAACCCTTTCTCTTGCACCGCCTATGATACCGGAGATTAAGCAGATCATTCGTTCTGTTACGATTGATGAGTGCAATTATATAGCCAGAAAGGCCGCGACAATGGATTCGCAGAGGCAGGTCAAGAATTTTATCAGGGATGCGACGACAAAAATACTTCCTGAGGCATTTTGATCTGTACTATGTTTAACTTGGATGTGCAATTGCAGAAAGAATTACTTCTAATTAAATACGAAATTAAAGACAGCTTGGTTTATCTGTCACACCTTGAAACTATGTCAATGTTTCAACGTGCTCTGGTTCGAGCAGAGGTAAATATGGTTTACAGTGAAGGCTTCAATCCACGCCCAAGGATTTCAGTTTTTTTTCCGCGGACTACCGGCCTTGGCGGGAACAGTGAGCTTTTGGGTGTAAGAATATATTTTGAAAATAAAAAAGTGGATATGGCTGATATTCAGGAGCGAATACAGTGTCAGCTTCCTGAAGGCTTAAGGATATGCGGCATAAGCACAGGTAATACCAAAGCTTTGCCTAAGCCCTTTGAGCTTACTTACCGTTTTTATATGAAAAATCTTTTTTGTCAGGAAAACCTTTTGGCAAGGATTGATAAGTTAAAATTGCAGTTAAAGAAAACTGAAAAGCTGGTGATAATCAGAGAAAAAGGCCCTGGTAAGCGCTCGGTGGAGTTTGATGTTAAGCCGTTTATTATAGATATCGGGTTTAACTGTGAAAAAAAAGCTATTGAAGTTAAATGCAAAATTGTTTCCGGTTCGACAGTTCGATGGAATGAACTGGTGAATCTGCTTAAGGTAAGCATAGATGATTTGTCAAGGCCGGTTGCAAGAGAAAATATTTTATACAATTAATTTTCATCAGGTGAAAAAGTATTATGTCAAAAGAAATGTTGGTAAATGTAGCTGAGCTTGAAGAGTGTCGAGTAGCCGTAGTTGAGGACGGCTCTATGGAGGAGCTTTATATCGAGCGTTCTTCAATCGTCAGCCATGTGGGAAATATTTATAAAGGCAAGGTGGTAAATATCGAGCCCGGGATTCAGGCTGCTTTTATTGATTTTGGTGTTCAGAAAAATGGTTTTCTGCATATCAGCGATCTGCATCCGCGTTACTTCCCCAAAACTAAAGACGAGGTTACAGAACATATTGGAAAACGAAAGGCTCTCAAGGAAAGACCCAGTATTCAGAAATGTCTCAAAAAAGGCGAGGAAATAATTATCCAGGTAACCAAGGAAGGAATTAATACAAAGGGTCCTACTTTGAGTACCTATGTATCTTTGCCGGGCAAGTATATTGTTATGATGCCGTGGATGAATCGTATAGGTGTTTCTCAGAAAATAGAAGA
>CAZAYB010000080.1:0-12033 GCA_964489215.1 uncultured Pirellulales bacterium | reverse complement strand
TCAAGTAAAATCCTTAGATAGCCCTGTTAATCGCTTTTAATAATAACCTCTTAAACTCAAAGGGATTTGTATGGTCAAGACAGAAACGCTGGAAATAAGGACACAGGGCAACTGCCATATAATCAACATTACCGACAAGGTTGCACAAGCTATCGACAATTCCCAGGTAAAAGACGGGATTGTTTGCGTTTTCAACGTCGGCTCAACCGCTTCTATAAGCACGATTGAGTTTGAGCCCGGCCTGGCAGAACACGATATTGAAGCGGCACTTGAAAAAATTGCCCCCAAAAATACCAATTATGAGCACGAAAAAATGTGGCACGACGACAACGGCCATGCACACGTAAGGGCAACATTGCTGGGACCCTCAACAAGCATACCAATTGTAAACTGCAAAATGACACTTGGCACCTGGCAGCAGATAATACTTATGGATTTTGACACAAAGGCAAGAAACAGAGAAGTTATTTGCCAGATCGTGGGAAATTGAAATGGAACAGAACAGACGAAAGCTTTTTGAATACGCTATGACAGCTTAGCTGGACCAAATGCCGACAGTGAAATAATTGGCGAATATACCGCCTCGAACATTCTTGCAAATTATCCATAATCTGATAAAATAATAATATGAACTGCAAATACAGATACAAAGGCTATATCGCCATGCTGGGACTGCTCATAGTTGTCGCTATTGGGCTGGTTATATACGCAATACAGGCTGGAACATTCTTTAATGACGGCAAGGTAACCACCGCTTTCAACATGCCCGACCCTGCCGAGGATAAGCCGTGGATGCTGGAAGACCTCATTGCAGGCCCCAGCGATATAATCGATATGCCCCGCCCCCCCAGACCGGTAATTGACAAGCTGATAGTTATACAAGCTGATGTCAAAACTGATGACCTTCACCGGGGCAAAATAAATATCAGATTCAATAACCTGGGCGAAGTAAAAGGAAAATGGCGATGTAGCTGGCAGACAATGGGACAAAAGCACTCGTACTCAGCGGACTTTAAAGGTAACATCTCCGTTGACCGGGTCTGCAAACATAATGGCAATGAGGATAAAAGCAAACTTTTCTTCATTGCCAAAGGCAGCTATGTTAAGACCGATCTTATCACAGAAAACCAGAGAACAACCACAGAACAAGGCATAATTTACGTCACCGGCTGCATGGACCCGGACTATTCTGTAAACGGCAAAATCACATTGACCACCGACAAATCATGGACCGCAACTTACCAGTTCCAAAACTGATCATAAACATTTGACTTAACCCGCTCTGATAAGCAAAGCTGACTATGACAACTAAGAGCTGTTCTTATAATGAAGAGGCCCTTAACCGTTAAAATCCTTTACTATGCAGTTTGTGTCCCGTGATGGCCGTGAGCAGCCTTTGTGCAGCTTGTAATTGCAGCAATCGCCATCCATACCGCACACAAACCCACTACAGCATAAACAATTCGTGCCAGTGCGGCATCCATGCCTCCGAAAATAGCGGCCACAAGATCAAACTGGAAAAAACCTACAAGCCCCCAGTTTAATCCGCCCACCAAAAGCAAAACAAATGCGATCCATGAAATAGGGTTCATCTTCATTTTTGACCCCCTGTCAAATTCCGGGCACCACGTAAATAAAACTGCACCCATTCCCTAAAACAATTATTCTAAAAAACCAAAAAAAATTCTTCTTTGCAAATTAACAAAGAACAAAACAACAATTTACGATGATGAATATCCCCTGAGAAATCATTGCAGGTCGCCGCTGCCATTTCTTCGATGCTAACATAATTCTAACAACGCCTGGCGAATTGTCAATAAAATTCCTGCAAAATACAACAATATCTCCCTTAAAACTTTCCAAAAATACGAATCTCTGAAAAATATGCGAGATTACCCCAGCTATTCTGCTGCTATTTTAACAATGATATCGAAAATGATCTTGCCGGAATCTTTAATCTGCCCTCCTCCAGATTAGCTGATTTACCCGCAAGAAGCTTCAAAATCGAAGCTTTTTCCAATTTCTCTATCTTCCTGACAACATCATCCGTCCCCGGATTGAAAATTACAAGAATCTTTTGACCTTCATTTTCTCTTATGTACACAAGACATCCTGAACCTTTTTTCGCATCCAAAACCTCAAATCCGCCCTCCGCCCTAAGAGCGCCGTTTTCCTTACGAATCCTGATAAGTTTTCTAACCTTATTGACAAGCGATCCAGATTTTTGAATCTGAGACTCAACATTTTGTTTTTTATAATTTTTGTCTATCGGCAAATAAAGCTCACTGCTCGCTGCCTCGGAAAAACCCGCATTCCTTCCCCCTGACCATTGCATTGGAGTCCTCGAACCGGTCCTGTTATACCCACCCTCCTTAGACGGCAAATCCCTTTGATAAACCATCGCTATTTCATCACCGTAATAAATGAATGGAACACCCGGCATTGTAAGAACGAACGCAAAAACCATTTCCATATCAAGTTTCGATCTGCCAAGACTTGCCCTCTTAATATCATGCGAGCCGGTATAGACGCCTATATAACCTTTTTTGTCTATCTTTTTCAGATGTGAAATATAATCGCTAAAGTAACCATTGACATCCGGTGAACCTGTCCTGCTGAAAAAACTGCCCCCCGCATCCCTGCCGTACAAATCCGATTCACTGCTGCCGCGAAGCATTACATCAGGCTCAACAATTCCGCTGATTAATGGAAAATCTATATGAAATCCTGCATTTATAGAAACCTTAGGATCGAACCACTCCGCTATCAAAACCGCATGCGGATATTCTTTATCAAATTCCGAACGGACCTTTTTCCATAACTGAGATGTTGCCTTTTTTCCAGGATCATTTTTAATAAGCGATGAAGCCATATCTACACGAAAACCGTCACAACCCATATCAAGCCAGAATTTCATGATATTCTTAAGCTCTGACAAAACATCCCGACAAGGCTTGGCTTTCATTGATTGTTGCCACTTCTTATCAGAATCAGGTTTAGCGAAACCGTAATTTAACGCTGGCTGAGACCAGAAAAAATTCGTAGCGTAATTGCCGTCCCTTCCCGAATAACCTTTTACACATTCAAGACCGAATTCCGTCATGTTTTCCCAAATTGAATCAGTCCAGATATACCAGTCTGAATATTTGTTATCCTCACGCCTGCACGATTCCCTGAACCATGGATGGTCCACAGATGTATGCCCTGCGACAAGGTCCAGACACACCCTCATACCCCTCTTATGAGCATGCCTGAAAAGTCTCTTGAGATCTGAGTTTTTTCCGTAACGACCGGCAACCTTATAATAATTCGAAACATCATAACCTGCGTCGCGAAAAGGTGACTCGAAACAAGGATTAAGCCATAAAACATTAACACCAAGCCATTCTAAATAATCAAGCTTCTCAATAATTCCAGGTATATCACCAATACCGTCAGAGTTGCTGTCATTGAAACTTTGGGGATATATCTGGTAAAAAACCGCATCATTAACCCAGGTGGGTATCTTTTCAGACATTAACTGCTCCTATCTGTCTACCGGCAACGTCAACACCGGCCCCTGAGCCTTTATCTGACCTGCCTGAAGCGCAAAAAACTGGTTTAACAAAGAAAAGGTTGATTTACTCGTAAGATCACTGTCGTCAATGTAAAACCAATAACCCTTGTAAGGTATCGCAACATAAGCATCAACGGGCATTGTTTTACTGTAATTTATACTGATAAGCCCTTTGGTTACATTCGACCAGTCAAACCTTCTTCCATCCGGATATCTGCTTACTGTAACCTTACCAGACTCCTCATGTTCCCCAGGCACACTTACACACTGAGAAACATAAAACAAACTCGCCATCAAAGAGCGAAGCTGAACTGTAATTACATCTGCCCCCCCCTTACCAACGCCTTTGATTACCATAAAGTTGTCCTGGTCCTTCCAAAGCCCAAGCAGCCTTTTAAGCTCTAAAACATCCTCCCTCGATGCAACATCCCTGTCGATCATTAACTGCAGATATGTACCTGCTTTTTCCGACTCCATTGCATGGCCCATTTCAATCATACCCTCCTTCTGGAGAGACCTTAAAATGTCCGCTGCTCTTTGAAAATCCGCGTACTCCGGAACACGTTCAGGAGTCGGACCTGAAGCGCTGGGAGCATTCCTGACGCCATTTATACTCTGAACCACAATTCGGAAAATACGCTCGATCGACCAGCCTGAATGATAAAGAAGCAAAACCTTTTTCATATCTATTGGAGCAAGAAGCTGTGTTACAAACTTATCACCGTGAAGAGGAGTATAAGTTATCGTAGGTTTCTCGGCATATACCAGATCACCTCCAAAACCGTAAGTGCTCGTCCCTGACTCTGGAAACAGTGCCGATGCAGAAGCTTCAGTCCTGAATTCGAAATTGGTCAATACACTCGCAACCTCAAGAAAATACGGTGTATCACGGTACCTTAAACGGACAATGTTCAAAAGAAGCTGCTCATTACCTGTCTGCTGAATTGCCATATTATAAACAGACCTGCCCTGCTTTACTGTCTCAGGACCGGTTATATGACACCCCGAAAAAAGGCTTAAAACGGTGGTTAA
Source organism: uncultured Pirellulales bacterium (assembly GCA_964489215.1). Taxonomy (GTDB): domain Bacteria; phylum Planctomycetota; class Phycisphaerae; order Sedimentisphaerales; family Anaerohalosphaeraceae; genus CAZAYB01. Next base: position 7,445 of record CAZAYB010000080.1, on the reverse strand, counting down.
AAACAAAAAAACTGCCGTCCTTGACATTTTGCGCTCCTTCGCATGATAATTGAAATACATCCCTGAATATACTTACCTTACAAAAAAGCTCCATACTTCGCCGGAACAACTTATTTGCAAAAGGTCCTTCAAAGAGCTGTTTTACTCTCAAATTCTAACCCCAGAAAGGATTTTGTCAATAACTTATACTAAAAGCCCATTAAAAAATGATACCTGCATTAAGAGATACCCCAAAAAAACCGACAAAAACAATATATTAAGAACCGTATAATCAAAATTAGCAGCTCTAATGACTTACTGCCCTTATTTGTTGCTAATTTCCTCATTAGCCTTATAATATGTTTGCATAAGGACAAGAAAAAATGAACCGTCAAAAAACAATAAACTTAAATGAAGCAGCAAACAGCAATATCAATAATTGGATAGCAGATCTTTACAATCCGCAAAGCATCGGCATACTAAACATAACAAATCGCTTCACTGACAACTCAAAAGGATTTTGGCAAAGCCATAGATTTTATATTTACATATTCCTGATAGCTTTAACGGCTGACACCTTCAGCACTGTACACTTTATGTCATATCTCGGCGTAAATGCAGAATTTCATCCCGCCGTTCGTTACATAAGCGTATTATTTGGACCCGTAGCAGGACCCTTTTTAGGCGGCTTGCTAAAGTGCATGGGCTGCTTTGTTGTTACTATATACTTCAGAAAATACGCAAACCTGATATTTATCTCCGCAGCATTAATTTATCTTTGGGCAGCATGGTACAATATCTGGGGAATCGTGGGTGCTCAGATAGGAATTCCACCGAAAATATTGGCTCTCTCAAATAAATGCCTGGCTATTTAACGACGAAAAAAAACACTTATAAGCCAAATAAGACCTGTAAGTATTAAAGAAAGTAAAATACTGCTCGTAACAGGTATGAACACTTTCCAGTTTTCTGAACCAAATTGAAGGTCACCAGGCAGCCTGAAAAGACCCGTCCTTTCAAGAAGAATAACCAAAATCCCAAAAAATGCTATAATCAAACCGGTTATTAAAAGCCACTTTCCCATATCTGCCCGAATATCTGTTTCTAACTGTTTACAAACAAACCCATATCTTTTATAATACTCAAGAGTATCTTAAACTTGTTTTTGTACTTTTAAAATGTCTTTACGTCAAAATAAAATATAGGGTTAATTTTTAGAACTCAAGATAAATTTAAGTGAACATTTTTTTTAATCAGCAATAAGGTTATTTATGTCTTGCGAAAAGTTGAAAATCATCAGGGAACCTGTACTTCAAAACCCGACAATACTAATGGGACTAACAGGATGGATGGACGGGGGAAATGTTTCGTCAGCAACCATAAAATACTTTCAGGACAAACTTTACGCTGAAAAAATCGCATACATTGACCCCTGCGGTTTTTATATCCAGAACATACCAGGCAGCATGGAAGTATCATCCATCTTTCGCCCTCATGCCCAGATAAGAAACGGAATAATTACCTCCTATGACAGCCCGGTAAATGATTTCTACCTCGACCCTCACAACAACATTATACTTTTCCTCGGAACTGAACCTAACCTTTTATGGGCGGATTATTCAGATTGCATTTTCAGTGTTTGTGAAAAGTTCGGCGTCAAAACTATATATTTCATCGGCTCGGTAGCAGGACTTGTACCACACACCAGACAGCCAAGACTTTCATGCTCAATATCGGATGAAAAACTCAGAGACAGAATGGTAAAATTCGGTCTAAAATTCAGCAATTACGATGGACCTGCAAGCATCGTTACAAAACTTACAAAAGATGCCGCTGAACACGGAATTGAAATGGCCGTTTTAGTCGCCGAAATTCCCGCCTATATACATGGCCACAACCCGCAGTGCATTGACAGTGTTGCAAAAAGGCTTGCTGTAATGATGGGTATGAAGCTCGACCATCAAGACTTAAGACTGCTTGCAGACCAATTCGAAAGAAAGGTTTCAGATGTAATTGGCCAGCAGCCTGAACTTGCTGAGCATATAAAAAAGCTCGAACAGGATTATGACAACGAAGTTTTTGACAACGAAATGAGCGATATGAAGGATTTTCTAAAGGAAAAAGGCATCAGGGTAGATTAGATAACTTAAGAATTTGCTCTTAAAACCCTTTTTTCAGCTTTTAACCGTTTACAAAACAGATTTTTCTTGACGAAATGGGCTCTAAAATACATACTGGACGCACAGTTTGCGGTTTTTGTGTGTGCTTAAACTGCCGAATATGCTGTTACAACCTGGTAAGTGTCTTTGAAAAAGAGGTTTAGATTTAACGTCTCTTTGCCTTGTTTATTGTTATTATATATATTTTATAAGCAGATAGTTAAGGAGTTTTCTTTATGCCAGCTGGCAAATCTCAAAGCTCATCAGTACCTTATGGAGCTATTGTCTTCGCGTCATTGTTTATCATCTCAACTACAATAGCTGTAATATTTTATGTAAAAGCAGAGGATTACCGTACACAGCTTGCCGCTATTGAAGAAGAAGTAGGCAGTATTGCAAACTCTGTCCAGAGAAGAAATGCTGAACAGATGGTAGGCAAAACAGAAAGAAACCAGACATATATGGGCGCATTGCTTGAATATGTTGACAGTCTGGTAGGAGCAATAACAGGAGCTGTACCCGAACAGACCACTGCCGCCGTAAAGGTAAACAGCGCAAAGCTCGAGATAAATGACACAATGAAACAGCTTGGAGAATCGGCACCGATAACTCTCGGACCTGAAGGAGTCGACCTCTTAAACACCATTTCAACACTCAAAAACAACCTCGACCAGGCCAGAACTGAAGCAAGAAACATGGAAAACCTGCTCATCGATGTACAGGATGAATTCGACCTTGCGGTGGAAAATTTTCGACAGGAAGAGCAGCAGCTTATCGAGCAGAAAAGCAATATTCAGGCTCAGGCCGACGAGGTTCAGAAAAGTTATGATATGCTCAGAAATCGCATGGATCAGGCCGCAGATCAGCAGCTACAATCACATCTTGAAATGAGAGAGCAAACCGAGGAAAAGCTTAACGACCGTACACAGGAACTTTTAAAAACAGAAGCAGAGCTTAACCAGACTCAGGACGCTCTTAACACCGCTCTTGGAAAACTCGAAGCCATAAAACCAAAACCAGACACAAAGGTAAAGGCATATCAGCCTGACGCCAGAATTGTAAGCGTAGACCTTGCCAACGGAATCGTATATTTAGACATAGGACACAACGACCATGCATACATGGGCCTGACTTTCTCCGTTTATGACAAAAACGCTCCTCTTCCCGAAGACGGAAAGGGTAAAGCCGAAATAGAGATTTTCCAGCTCAGAGACAATTCCTCTGCTGCCAGAATCGTAAGACAAAACCCCACAAACCCGATAGTGCGTGAAGATTTGGTCGCAAACCTTATCTGGGACAGCCAGGAATCCAACGAATTTGTTGTTCTCGGAGAATTTGACTTTGATGACGACGGCAGCATTGAAAGCAACGGCGATGAAAAAATCATCCAGCTGATTACAAGATGGGGAGGTGAGGTTATGGATAATGTCAGTATAAGCACTGATTTCCTTGTCCTGGGCTACAAACCAAAACAGCTCCCGAAACCTACACGGTCACAAATCGAAAACGACCCTATGATTGAACAGCGGTATGAAGAATCACTGCAAAAAGCTCAGGAATATGAGCAGACTCTTGAAAGGGCTTCCAGATTGGCTATACCCGTTTTCAATCAGGACCGTTTCATGTACCTGATCGGATACAACTCAATCGCTCAAAAAACAAAACCGATTTTCTAAAGCATTTCAAGTAATTATCTAACTGCTTAGGCCGTCACGAGGACGAGTCCGGCAAGGCGAAAAACGCAGCAGATACTATTCATTGGCGAGTATTTTCAAAACCAACGGACCAAGCCGCACCAGGCATAAGCGGTTACATCATTTCTTGACATGCTCTAATCCTCATTATTGATAAAAAAACTGAAGGATAACCTAACCAAGGCCCCGGTTTTTCATCAGGACAGGCTCTACACCAATACTGACAAGATACACCTGACCGGTATACTCCTTAGCCTGCTCCTGCAAAAAACCTTTTTTCACCGCTGCAAAAGTTACCGTCTTTTGCGCCTTTACCGCCGAACCAAGCGGCAAACCGCTGTCACAATCCAGACCAGACGGTATATCCACAGCAACAACAGGCTTTGATGACTGGTTAATAAGTTCTACAAGCTCAGCATATTCTTCCTTTAGTTGCCCGCTTATACCCGTACCCAAAAGAGCATCAACAACTACATCAGCCCCTGACAAAACATCCTTAAGCTCCGCACTAAAATCGCTGCCTTTATCCACAAAACGCAACTCGAGACCCATATTTTCGAGTATCTCAAGATTCGTACGCGCATCCCCCTTAATCTTATCCTTTTCACTGAAAACAACCGTTATTGGATTAAAACCGGTATTGTAAAGATGCCTGGCTGCTACGTACCCATCACCCCCGTTGTTGCCTTTGCCGCATATAATAACAACATCTTTACCCCCTTCCTTGCAAAGGCTCTCAATTACTGCCTCGGCACAACCCCTCCCGGCATTTTCCATAAGAACCGCTGAAGGAACTTTCAGACTCTCTATTACCCAATTGTCAAAGCTCCGCACCTGTTCTCGTGAAAGAGCCGTTTCTACGTTTTCAACGTCATATTTTCTCATAATAAACTTATTATACCACACAAACACCCATAGTCAATTGACAGTCGAGGCAAAAGCAATTACAATCTGAAAATTGATGATCAATACAGGTCTGGAAAATTCATTGACCGTCAGCCTATTATTGCGACAGGAAACAAATGCGTATATTACTTACAAACGACGATGGTATATTTGCCCCGGGACTATTTGCTGTTTACAAAAAACTCCTGACAATTGCTGATGTAATGGTAGTCGCCCCCGATTCGCAACGTTCCGGATGCAGCCATTCAATAACACTTGAACCAATAAATTGCGAAAAACTCGACATTGCAGGCAAATTTGAAGGATACAGCATATCCGGCTGCCCAGCCGACTGCGTAAAGCTCGCAATCAGAAAACTTTCCGACAAGCCCTTCGACTTGGTCGTATCCGGCATTAACGCAGGTGCAAACGTAGGCATAAATATCCTCTACTCCGGAACCGTAGCCGCTGCAATGGAAGCTGCATTTTACGGAATACCTGCCGTTGCGCTCTCCTGCAAATGGCAGGAAAATATAGACTTCAAAAAAGCCGCCGATTATGCACTAACCGTGATAAAACAGCTCTTGCCTTTCTCTTCTCCTTCAGTCATAAACGTAAATATTCCAACAGTAGAACCTAAAGGAATAGTTGTAACACCCCAATCTGAAATAGGATTTGAGGAACATTACAAGGACATCAGAAAAGACGGACAGGGCAAAGCGTATCAAATCGACGGCTACCCTATAGAAGAACACGACCAGGCACATACCGACTCAAACCAGCTCGAAAAAGGATATATCACCCTCTCCGCTCTGCATTATAACGTAACCGATTATACTTATAACAGACAGCTGGAAAAAAAAGAATTCAAACTGGAAAACACTTAAAAAAACTGAACTTCATGAATTATTTTAGATAAAAACATCTCAAAATAAAAATATCTCATAGTTCCCAACTATCACTTCGGAGTATGGAATGGCAAAAAAGAAAACTAAAAAAACACGTAAACAGGTAAAGAAAAAAACGAAAAACATAAAACAGTCCCAGATATGCATAATTACAATCACTGGCATTGACAAGGTAGGAATAATAGCCCGAATATCAAATGCCATGGCAAAGGCAAACATAAACATCATAGACGTAAACCAGAAGATTATGGAAAAGTATTTCGTTATGACAATGGCCTGCGATATAGCTGAAGCGAACGTCGACATTCAGCAGATACAGATTACGCTCCAGCAGATAGCCTATGAAATGGAACTGAACATAACATTCCAGAACGAAAAGATTTTCAAAATGATGCACAGGGTATAATCAGGAGACGCCATGACTATAAGCGTAGAAGAAGTTTTTGAAACTGTAAGCATGACAATGCATCAGAATTTTGATATCCGCACCGTCACACTGGGTATTAATCTCAAGGACTGTATGGACCGCAAAATTGAGCCTTTCTGCAAAAGAACCCATAAAAGAATCATGGAAAAGGGAAAAGAGCTCAACCGCTGCTCTGCTCATTTACAGCACAAATACGGAATACCAATCACAAACAGAAGAATATCCATAACCCCTGCCTCTATATTGCTTGAGCCGTTACCAAAAACAACCCGCACAGCCCTTAAATTCGCCCAGACCATAGATGACGCCGTCGCCAAAGCGGACATAGATTTCATAGGAGGATTCGGTGCTTTGGTACAGAAAGGCCAAACAGCTTCAGACGAAAATCTTATTAACTCCATCCCAACTGCTCTTTCAAAAACTCAGAGGGTATGCTCTTTTCTGAACCTTGCCTCAACACAGGCTGGAATGAACATGACCGCAATAGAAAAGGTAGGAAAAATCATAAAGGACCTTGCCGCTAAAAGTAAAAACGCTGTTGGATGTGCAAAGCTGGCGGTATTTGCAAATATACCGGAGGACAACCCTTTCATGGCCGGGGCAAATCACGGAACAGGAGAGCCCGATTTCAGTCTGAATATCGGAATATCAGGACCGGGAGTCGTAAGGTCAATCGTTAAACAAAACCCTGACTGCGACCTTACCCAGCTCAGTGAAGTCATAAAAAGAACCGTATTCAAGATTACACGGGCAGGAGAGCTGATCGGAAGGGAAATGGCTGAGATGATGAACGTAAACTTTGGAATTGTCGACATATCACTTGCCTCAACTCCCGCCGCTGGAGATTCCATCGCCGAAATTATTGAAGCTATGGGGGTTTCACAGATGGGAAGGCCAGGCTCAACCGCTGCTTTGGCACTATTGATAGAAGCTGTAAAAAAAGGAGGGGCAATGGCTTCCGGAAACGTAGGAGGACTTTCAGGAACATTCATACCAATTAGTGAAGATGCAGGAATGATTCGGGCTGTTAAGGCAAAGGCACTGAACATCGAAAAATTTGAAGCCTTGACCGCTGTCTGCTCCGTCGGAATGGATATGTTCGCAGTACCGGGAACAACCAGCCCTGATGTTATAAGTGCAATTATTGCGGACGAACTTTCAATAGGTGTGGCAAACGACAAGACAACAAGTGTGCGAATAATACCCGCACCAGGGAAAAAAACCGGGGACATCGTTCACTTTGGAGGACTGCTGGGCTCGGCACCGGTAATGAAAGTCTCAAAAAAAGGGGCAAGAGACTTTATCTTGAGAAAGGGCAGAATACCTGCACCAATAAGAGCGCTGAAAAATTAGAATACCATCTTGGAAATTTTCTAATTTAAGGCCCCAAACA
>CAZAYB010000079.1:0-12045 GCA_964489215.1 uncultured Pirellulales bacterium | reverse complement strand
AAAATGGCCCACAACACCGCCTATCGGTTGGTGCGGTGAATGCAGAAGAATTGTGCCCCAGGAAAACGATAAGGAAAAAGCAAAGGCTAAAAAATAACTAAAACCTAAATCCTGCCGCCCAATTCACATAATCTCTTAAGATCAATTGCAGCTGAACCGCCAATAACTCTCTCCACGCAACGCCAGCGCCAGTTACCTCGAACTGTAGAAGGTTTATTCATTCGACCCTGAGAACCAATACCTGCCACATCCTGCAATGGAAAAATAGCTGTATTGCCTACAGACTCCATGCCCATTCGAACAAAATCACTCGATACACTGCCAGCTCTGAGCTTCTTACCAAAATAAGCCTCGGTAAAAGCCTTAACATCTCTGCTGACCTCATTCTCAAACCAACCCCGCACTGTGTTATTATCATGCGTGCCTGTATAAACCACACAATTTCGAATATGGTTATGGGGAAGATACTGATTGCTGCCGTCCATATCGTTAAAACCAAACAAAAGAACTTTCATCGAGGCAAGGCCGAATTCCTCGATTACTGACCTTACATCATCAGTAATAAGCCCAAGATCCTCAACAATAATCGAGTCTTTCGAAATTTCCGAAAAAACCTCACCAAAAAAATCCACAGAGTCAACCTTTACCCACTTGCCGTTGACCGCCGTCTTTTCGCCTGCTCTGACCTGCCAGAACGCCACAAAACCTCGAAAATGATCTATTCGAACCTTATCAAACAATACAAGATTATGTTTCAATCGACCAAGCCACCACTGATAACCGCTGCGCTTAAGAGCACCCCAGTTATAAACCGGATTACCCCAGAGCTGACCTGTTGAACTGAATACATCCGGAGGAACTCCTGCGCAAAATTTAGGCTTTTTTTCACGGTCAAGCTTGAATATTTTAGAATTCGCCCAGACTTCCGAACTGCCAAGCGCAACATATATCGGAATATCGCCAATTATCTCAACCCCCCTGCTGTTACAATAAGATTTCAACCTTAGATACTGATCAAAAAACAAATACTGCTTAAATTTAGCAAATAACAACTGACCCTCAAGCTCGCGCCTTGCCTTTACCATTGAACGCTTGTGCCTGTCCCTAAGCTCCTTTGGCCAATTGTACCATATCTTATTATACCTGTCTCTCAATGCCGTAAACAAAGAATAATCATCAAGCCACCAATTGCTGCTTTGGCAAAACTTTTCAAAATCATCAAAATCACCTTTATTACAAAATATATTCCACGACCGCTTAAAAAGTCGTTCCTTAAATCTGTGAACCTTAACATAATCAACACGGTTTTCATCAAAACTGCCCCCTGTATCCAAATCCGCCTTATCCAAAAGGCCGTCCTCATAAAGCAGCTCCGGACTTATTAAAAGCTCACAACCGGCAAAAGCGGAATCGCAATTATATGGCGACCAGCCGCACTCCCCCCGAACCGGATTAACCGGCAAAACCTGCCAGTATCTCTGACCGCTCTCAACAAGAAAATCAGCAAAATCATAAGCACACCTGCCCAGATCACCAATGCCGTATTTGCCCCAAAGACTTGTAAAATGTAGTAATATCCCGCTGGCTCTGTCCATAAAACAAACTCCAGATTTAACATGTCCATGCCCCCAAAAAACTTATCCGAATTATCCCCCCGCATTTGACCGAATATCATCGAGCCTGTCATCATAAAAATGGCTGAAAATCAAAGAAAAAACACTTTTACCGCCTGGCTCAGAAAATTTCAACCTGTTGCTGAAAACTCCCTTTTCAACGTCTATTTCTACATTGTTCCTTGCAAGCCGCTCAAACTTCGCCCCCCGGAATAAACCGGGACCAACAAGAACAAAACCGTCATCCCTGCCGAAAAGATAACACATACTCTTCTTCTTTATATGCCCGATTTTCCTGCTCGGAAATACTCTGCAAAGCATTCGCTCACTGCCCGCACCTTCGCCGAACCTCCTGGCCGCTCTGATATCTCGCTCACGAACACGCAAGAAACCTCCCGTAACTGGATACAAAAGAATATTCCTGTAATAACGCAAAAGCCGCCATACCTTGCCGAAAACCAGTAAACACAAACCAAAAAGTATAAGATCTATCACAAGTGCAGCCCCGGGACTGAAAGCATAAATAAGTGCCAAACCGCCTGCAAATGCCTTATTCGCAGCTTCAAAAAAAGCATCTATCAATGGAATCGGAGATATCAGAACCAAAAGCTCAAAGAAATACTTCACCGCATTTATGACAAAAATATTACACAATGCAGCAGCGAGCAAAAGCGTTTCCTTAGTAAAGCTTATAACACCAGCCTGATAAACAACATCAGCACCTTTGGCAGCCTCATCCAAACCAAAATCTGCAAGCAAATATACTACCGCAAAAGATACTATCCCCGCATAAGTCTCAAGCTGGTCAACAGCCTCTGCAAATATCTTACTGCCGCTGCTGAGTTTCGGAATACTCGTAATAATTGTCAACCCAAGAAAAGCCAGAAATACCCCACCGTTATTAAGGGCACTGTTGTCCGTTAAAAAACTGTTCTCAGGAAGCATACCCTTACTAGAAAGAATACTAGTACCGGACAAACATGTCATCCCGAAAAAAGGAGATAATGCTACAGGCGCCAATGGCCCCATAACCTCCTCAACACCGATACGCTCAACAAGCTCTTTTCCAGCAGCGACATCTTCCCCTGCAGAATCACGAGTATAACCAATACCGCCCCCCATACCCCCGCAAACCAGGAATATCACAAAAAAGCCCAATATTAATATCAATTTTTTTCTCATAAGCAGAATTTAACACAACAAAAAGCTGTTCGCAACTTTTTTTAGTCCATCCTGTAAATGGAAGGATAACTATTTAACTTTTCAATTGTCAATTAAGAGAAAATTTACCTGCCTCATTTTTCAGAAGAACCCTTTTTTCTGTATAAATGACATACTGTTGTCACACCTGCATAATAGAAGCTTCAAAAAGGTTTACATAATTGATATCATCACAGCGTCATGGAGGATCGTAGTAAGAAATGCTTGTTTTACGCTCGGAAAAGCTTATGCCCGATGGTCGGTTAGGTCCTTAAAGGGCCCCGGCAGCTGTGACCGTGTCCGACCGGCCTCGGGCATTTGCCGAGCTGATATCCCACTCCATATAAATTCTCACTTTCAAACTTGATATCCTGCCTTACTTACAGTAATATACAAAATCCAAATACTTAAATGTCACAGCATCTTTGAAATCCAAAATGGCCAAAAATTACGAAAAGCCAAATATGATTACAGCTTCTACTGTTCTGTAATTGCCCGATCTTTATAAGTCTTATCTGAACGTATCTGCTCAATCAATTTCTTATCTACCGGATAAAGCTTTATCAAAACCAGTGCCGTAAGAGATATCAAAGGACCAAAAAGAAAAGTAGCCATAGTAAGACGGTCGAGAACATCCTGGGTTTGCCCCCCTTCAGCACCTGCAACAAAACCCGTAAACTCAAGAGTGTAACCGGAAACAAAAAGAGCAAAGCTCATCGCAAACTTCATCGCGAAACTGTAAACCGCTGCATACGCGCCGTCTTTGTTAATCCCGGTGCGTATCTCATGAATCTCCGAAATATCCGCCATCATACTCGTCGCTATAGGAAGCATAACACCATTTCCAAACCAGTACAAACCATGGAGAATAGTTACCGTCAAAAACGTCACCGGCACTTCAACCCCAAACAGAACCTCACTTTCATGAGTCTTTAACACATCGCTCACAAGAAGAAAACACAAAAGTAGCTCACAGAATATACTCCCGATACCGCCTATGAAAACCGCTCCTTTTTTTTCAAAACGACCAGCAAGATAAGATGCAGACAAAGCTCCAAGCCCCATACCTATCATTGTTCCCCCATGAACAATCATCTTCTTGATTCCGCTAAGCAGAAGAACATCTTCAAAAATATACATCTGCAAACTGCTCACAAGTGCTATCCCGATAATGACAACTATCGCATAACCAAAAACCCAACGCGGATAACGGTCTGTTAATATCTGCTTCATATCCCGAAAAAATGCACCAACACTTTTACCCTCAAACTTCATATTACGGGAATCAATAATATACTTACTCGTACTGAAAGTTAAAAACAAAACAATCAAAAGCCCCACAATCGCGAACACTGCACCCATCTTGATATAGTTACCCGCAACACTCGTAGCCCTTACCGTCTCATTATTACCGAAAAACACCGCCCAGGAAAGTGCCGGCCCAAGAAGATTAGCCGCCATATTAACGCTCGTTCGAATACCCTGAATCTTGCTCCTGCCCTCATAATCCCTGCACATCTCAAAACCCAACGCCGTATAAGGAATCGCAAAAACCGTAAAAGCCGTTCGGACAATAAGATTCATTACTACAAGGTACCAGAAAAGAAACAAGTTACTGGAAGTAAATATATCCGGAACATACCAAATGAAAAAATAACTGACTACCATCAATATCCCGCCAAAAAGAATATATGGATGACGTCTGCCAAACCTGCTGGATGTATTGTCTGTTATATGACCCATAACAGGATCAGAAACAGCATCCCAAAGAGTCGCAACCCCCATGGCAATACCCGCAAGCTTACCGCTTAGCCCCAACGCATTTGTATAGTAAAGCATCGCGAAACCAAATATCGAATTCATAACAAGCGAAACCGTAGCATCTCCGCTTGAATACTTCACCATATCAATGGTAGGACAACTCCTCAACTCCTTAAGATCTTCCTGATTTGACATAGAAACCTTCCTTAAAATAACCTGTAAACTGGAACCATAAACCTTGAAAATCCGGAAAACTGCTGCCCCTTTTGCACCCCCGCCCGGATGATATAAAAAGGCCAGAAAGTTTACTCAAAATTCTCTTGCCGCAGAAAAAATAGTCCGTAAAAAAATCTCGGCTACTATAATTGGAAGATTATAACAGAAAAAAGCACCGCGCTCAATATCAATTCCGCAATTACGCACACCTCAAATACAGGATAAACCGCCTCATAACTAACCCCGGACAGCTTCAAGTCGGCTATTCGCAAACGACCAGTCAGCAATCTTCATAAAATTATCAACCCACTTACCTCGCTCGTTAGCATATTTCAGATAATAAGCATGCTCCCAGACATCACAAACCAATAAAGGAACAACCCCCCAAATTGCAAGATCCTGATGTTTTTCAGCCTGCAGAACCATCAATCCTTTCGAAACTGGCTCATAAGCCAAAACACCCCAGCCGCTTGCCTCAACACTCTTAGTCGCCGCCGCAAAATGAGCCTTACCTGCCTCAACAGAGCCAAAACTCTCCTTCATAGCCTTGCCAAGAATATTAGGCATATCCGAACCCCCTGGCCGCATGGACCGCCAGAAAAGACAATGCAGCACATGACCGCTGCCGTGAAAAGCCAAACCCCTGCTCAAACTCTTGATTGAATCCAGCTGGCCGCTCTGACGCAGATTCTTAAGCTCACTGAGTGTAGAATTCAGACCATTTACATACCCGCTGTGATGCTTTTGATGATGAATACGCAGATTCTTTTCTCCATAATAAGGCTCAAGCTCATCATAACCGTAACCAAGCTCAGGAAGTTTATAAACACCCCCGCCAAATGAATCCTCAAGACCCGGACAAGCACCCTTGTCATTCATATCTGCCCCAATTATTTCGCTTCCCCCGCTCATACCCAAAACTCCGCCAGCAATAGTTGCTTTCATCATATTCCGTCTGTTTACCTTCTGTCTCATAAAAACCCTTTCAAAAAAATATTCTTTTATACACATTTTGCACAATAACCCTTCCTCCTCAATAAGCCGAATGCTTAATTAACACTAAAAAAACCCCTAATTACTAACCGCAAAATACCCTGAAACTGAAACTTTTTACAAAAAAATCCCTCCTGTTAGCAACTTAAAACGCCTACTGTTAGTTCCTGTATCAAAAGTAGATACAGCACAACTTAAAAGTTATTAACAGCCCTTTCAGCTTACCGAGGTTAGTTTTATATTAAAAATTAATTGACACACAATATATTGATAGTAATATAAATAAAACCAAGATATTGTGGCCTTCAGCAGGAAATTAAAATGAGATGCCCTTATTGCAAATCTGACAACGATAAAGTCGTCGATTCACGCTCCAGCGAAGGGGCAAGAGTGATTAGAAGAAGAAGGCAATGCATTGAATGCAAAAGAAGATTTACAACCTATGAGAAGATTGGTGAAAGCTCAAGACTAAATGTAATTAAAAAAGATGGCTCAAGAATACCATACGACAGGGAGAAAGTCCTGCTGGGGATCAAAAAAGCATGCTACAAAAGAAAAGTAACCTCAGACCAGATTCAGGAAATAGCAGACCGAACTGAAGAAGACATTTTCAGATGTTTCGAAAAGGAAGTCTCATCTGATTTCATAGGTGAAAGCGTAATGAAACACCTAAGAGAAATTGATAAAGTCGCATACATAAGATTTGCGAGCGTCTACCGAGAATTTGTGGATGCAGGTGACCTCATTGAAGAAGTTAGCCAGGCCCTTAATCAAATAGAAGTGCCCGGCCAGCCAAAACTTTTTGAACACTGAAAGCCCTAAACTTCACCCTTTTACAGGAGGTAATAAAATGAAAATAAGGGTACTCAAGGAAGATGGAGTTATTGAAGATTATAAACATACAAAAGTATTCGGTACATTAAACAATGCTTTGGCTCTTGTGGACCAGGCCTCTGTCTTTACCGCCGAGCAGCTCGCAGAAGCAATAACTTTTTATTTCTATAAAAAACAGGATTCTCAGCTTCTAAAGAGCGAACAGGTACACCTTCTTGTGATGAGCGTTCTCCAGGGAACAGGCTATCAAAACGCCGCAAAAAAACTTAATGAACACAGGCTCAACAGAAAAATAAAAAGAAACAGAATGTCAGTTATAAACTCTTTCAAAAGAGATGATCCTGATAACGCAAGTAAATGGGACAAGGGAGTTATTGTAAAAAAACTTGTCGCCTCAGGTGCCATCAACAGAGACCTGGCAAGAGCAATCGCATCAACAGTCGAACAAAGGGTGCTGGCAATGGAAGTCTCATCAGTAACTACAGAGTTGATAAGCGTAATAGTAAAAGAACAAACAGATGCAATGTTAACCGCACAAAGAAGCCTCGAAGCGGTAGCAGTATAATATGACCGAGCGGAAAAGGAGACCCGTCCCAGGCAGTGGTAAAACGGAATTTGCCCGAATAAGGGAGAAAACATGGTATTTCAGCCCTTTTAATATTTTTCGAAAACTGCCTGGGCACCTTTAAAACAAAAAGGGACAGATAACTATCTGTCCCTTTTTTCATTCAGTCATCTTTTATGCCGAAAACTTAAGAGTGCCTTAAGCGCAGCTCTATAGTTAATTACCGCCTTTCATATCACCCATCTCGTCAAAATCGAGATTAAACTCAAAACCAAAGGGCCGGTAGCCGATTTTAACCATAAGCTCTGCCCTGTCATCCAAAATAATCATTCTGACCTTACCGGGTCCCATTGTCATATGATCAAACTTCAGACCATCTTTTTCAACAAGTTTCGAAGCAAGACTGGGCGACTGCTCAAGTTTGTTAACTATACCGTTCAACGTCTGCCTGACAGTAAGATCAGAAGACCTCAAAGTTTCGCCATCGGAAACCAAAGACCTGATATCATCCTTGAAGTTTTCAAATATTCGATTAAAAACAGCTATCTTACGCTGATCCCTGCTGGTAAAGTTTCTGTCAAGAAGCTCAGAATCGATAATACCCTCAAAGGCAAAGAAAAGCTTCTGATCCTCGGCAAAAAGGTGATAACTTTTCTCATCGACCGCAAGAAAATATTTACGGGTTACCGTAACATCCTCTTCAGCAAAACTCGCCATAGTAAGCCACATCCGGTAACCTTTCTTACCGTTACCCCAGGAAACTATCGAACTTTCACTTTGACTCATCAGCTCGCAATCCGGACGGTTAATAACCTCAAGAACTTCCGCAGCTGTGCTTTGACCAACATCTATAGCAAAATAATTCTCAGGAAGCTCCGCCGTCTGAGGCGAAGGACCGAAACTCATTCTGTCAACAGGCTCTTCAAGATAACCGCATCCTGAAATAATCACTGCCAATAAAAACAAAACCGCGAAAATCATTCTTTTTTTCATTGCTGATCCCTGCAATTAATTCCATTTTTCTTTAGAAGTCCCGCAAAACCAAAAGACACTTAAGTGAAGTTATTATACTTCTTTAGCATCAATCCACTTCATCATTCTGCGAAGATCCTTGCCTACCTTTTCTATCGGATGATCATGGTCCTGATCATAAAGCTTTTTGAAGTTTTTCATGCCGCCTTTATACTCTTCGATCCATTCTTTAGCAAATTTACCCGACTGAATCTCTGAAAGAACCTTTTTCATCGTCTTTTTAGCCTTCTTGTCTATTATCTTAGGACCGGTTATAAGATCGCCCCATTCTGCTGTATTGCTGACGCTGTAACGCATATAGTTAATACCGCCCTGATACATAAGATCTACAATAAGCTTGACCTCATGCATACACTCAAAATAAGCAACCTCAGGCTGATAACCTGCCTCAATTAATGTCTCAAAACCAGCCTTGATTAGAGCTGTCAAACCTCCGCAAAGTACAACCTGCTCACCGAACAGATCTGTCTCGGTTTCTTCCTTATAAGTTGTCTCCAATATTCCCGCACGTGCTCCCCCGATACCATTAGCCCATGCAAGGGCAATATCCTTGGCATTACCGGAAGGGTCCTGCTTAACAGCTACAAGACAGGGAACACCTCCCCCTTTTACATACTCACTGCGAACAAGATGGCCGGGACCTTTAGGAGCCACCATCACAACATTTACATTTTCAGGAGGAGTTATATAACCAAAATTGATATTGAAACCATGACAAAAACCAAGTGTCTTGCCTTCTGAAAGATTAGGGCCTATCTCCTTTTCATAAACCATAGGCTGAACCTCATCTGGAAGGGTTACGATTATAAGATCAGCCTGCTGAACAGCTTCTGATGCTCCCATAGGCTCAAATCCGTGCTCTTTGGCAAGGTTATAATTGTCCGTGCCCTCAAGCTCGGCAACCTTTACATTAACACCGCTGTCCCGAAGATTCTGACTGTGAGCATGTCCCTGACTGCCGTAACCAATTACCGCTACCGTCTTGTCTTTAAGTGCATCAAGAGGTGCTTCCGCTTCATAATATATCTTTGCCATCTGATTTGCTCTCCTTATCCTGCTCATTAAAAGTTTACTGTTGACATCTGCACTCGGCTTTGACGAGCCATCGCTACTGTACCGGTACGAACCACATTTTTTATACCGTAAGGCCTGCAGGAATCTATAAAAGCCTCTATCTTGGTTTCAGGACCGGCCACCTCTACCATAACAAATTTTGAGCCGATGTCCACTACTTTTGCGTTGAACATCTCTATCAAAGCAAGAATTTCCGGCCTTTTTTCCGGGGTCGCCGCTATCGAGATAAGCATAAGGTCACGGGCTACCACGTTCTGACCGACAAAATCCTTAACCTTAACCACCGAAACAATCTTCTCAAGCTGTTTCCTTACCTGCTCGACAACCTTATCATCGCCGAGAACTACTATTGTCATGCGACTAAGGCTCGGATCATCTGTCCTGCCTACCGCAAGTGAATCAATATTAAATGCCCTGGCAGCAAACATCCCCGCTACATGCGCCAAAACCCCGGGCTTGTTTTGAACCAATGCGCTTATTATATGCTTCATTTCTTCTATCTCCTTTTAATATATTATCTTATGCCATACTCTCAAAAACGTCCAAACCATCCATCTCGTGAAGGCTTTTACCTGCAGGTACCATCGGCCAGACGTTTTCTTCGCGCTCAACATGAAAATCTACAACACAGGGCCGTTTCTCCGAAAGCATATTCTCTATCGCTCCCGATGCCTGGCCCTTTTCGGTCACACTAATACCAACTGCCCCAAGAGCCTCGGCAACTTTAGCGAAATCCGGATTCTTAAGCGAGCTTTGAGAATAACGCCTCTCATAAAACAGCTCCTGCCACTGCCTGACCATACCCATATAACCGTTGTTTAGTATCGCTACCTTAATGGGTAAATCATACATAACCGCTGTAGATATCTCTGTCAGGGTCATGTTGAAGCTGCTGTCACCGTCAATGTCTATTACTGTTTCATCAGGCTTAGCTACCTGGGCACCGATTGCAGCTGGCAAACCAAAACCCATGGTACCCAGCCCCCCCGAGCTGATAAACTGCCTGGGCCTTGAAAACTTAAAAAACTGAGCTGACCACATCTGGTGTTGACCGACTCCGGTCACGATAGTAGCATCACCTTTTGTCTGACGCCAGATTTCCTCAATAACATACTGAGGCTTTAAAGAAGAACTGTTCTTGTCATAACGGAAAGGATATCTCAGTTTCCAGTCTGCTATCTTATCAAACCACTGCTTACGCTCTTTATGAGTAACTTCAGCGGTCAGGGCATGCAGAATCTTTTTGGCATCACCTACAACAGGAATGTCAACCATGACATTCTTGGATATACTCGAAGGATCTATATCAATATGAATTATTTTAGCGTTTGGTGCAAAGGTTTTCAGTTTACCTGTTACCCTGTCGTCAAAACGGGCGCCCACAGCTATAAGCAGATCCGCCTCCTGAACTGCATAATTGGCGTATGCAGAACCGTGCATTCCAAGCATATCAAGTGATTCCGGACAAGTCTGATCATAACTTCCCAGACCAAGAAAAGTCGTTGTAACAGGTAAATTGGCTTTTTTAGCCAAGCCCCGCAGCTCCTCTGAAGCGTTTGATATAATTACACCGCCGCCTACATACAAAACCGGTCTTTGCGAATTGTTTATTGCCTCTGCTGCGTTTGCAATCTGCCTTGAATGACCTTTGGTCTTTATACGGTAGCCTGGCAAGTCCATTTCTTCATTAAGGTTGTGTTCACACTCGGAAACTTCAATGTCAACAGGCAGATCTATTAGAACAGGACCGGGTCGGCCGCTTTGAGCGATAAAAAACGCTTCTTTGATTGTACGGGAAAGGTTTTTAACGTCCTTTACGATACAGTTATGCTTTGTAACCGGCCTTGTTATCCCTGTAGTATCAGCTTCCTGAAATGCGTCATTTCCTATAAGTTCCGTTCTTACCTGGCCTGTTAATGCGACAATTGGTACCGAATCCATCATAGCCGTAGCCAGGCCTGTTGTTAAGTTCGTAGCACCAGGACCGGAGGTTGCAATAACTACTCCCACTTTGCCGGTTGACCTGGCATAAGCATCAGCCATATGGCATCCACCCTGCTCATGGCGGGGAATAATGAATTTTATATCTGAATCGTAAAGCTTGTCAAATAAAGGAAGTACAACACCGCCAAGGTATCCGAACATTGTTTCGACACCAAGCTCCTTAAGCGTGTCTACGATAATCTGTGAGCCGGTCTTACGCTTTGAAACGGACTTCCCGGCTTTATTAGTTTTTAAGTCTGACATAATTACCTCTCACAATACTTTAATTTACATAATTTATATTTTTAGAGTCAAATTTACAAAAATAATAAGTAAAGGTTCACCCTGCATCTCTATTAGTAAATAACCGAGAAAGCAAGCTTACCCTTTAACGTAAGTTGCTTATTTGCAGATTGTTAGTGCACTGCCACATTATCTGCAAAAGTAATATTGGATTTACTTAGTGGCAAAGGACCCACCCTTTGAGAAGGCAAAATTGACCGGACCGCATGATAAACGGCAACAGAAGTGCTTTCGTACATAATTATTCTCCTGAAAACAAGTTATGTTATCCCAGCTATTGCGGCTTAATAAGCTGTCCGACTCGCTGACAATTTCGCAACGCACGAAAAAGCCCTCAAATCAGGGTTTTTTGCCCTTCCGCATAGCTGTAACCACAGTTTTATACTGTGTACAGGCTCTTTATCGGTTCAAAAACACGATAAACAAGTGCAGGTATAATAATCAATTCGGTAGATAAAGTCAAGTATTTTT
>CAZAYB010000078.1:10730-12172 GCA_964489215.1 uncultured Pirellulales bacterium | reverse complement strand
ACAGTAATCTTTCTCGGCTGATCTTTTTCGACCCTGGGCATCGTAACTGTCAGGACAATTAAGTCAATGTTTTTTTACAAGGTTTTCATAAAGGACCTTAACTGGATGAATTACCTTTTTATTTGTAAGATGTTCAATCTGCATCTTGCACGCACCGCATTCAGTCATGGCGTAATCAGCATTAGATAAATTTATCGCCTCTGCCATTTCCCTGCCTATCTCTACTGAAAGCTCATACTTGCTTTTCTGCATTCCGCATGTCCCCGCCAGACCGCAGCAGCCTTTTTCAATTTTCTCAATTGAAGCACCGCACACTTTGTCCAGCAACCCAATCCCCTTATCCTGACCGTTGAGACTTATAAGATGACAAGGCGGATGATAAACGAAACTCCTGCTCTCTTTATCAGCTTTTATTTTAAGCTGCCCCGATTCATACATATCATAAAGATAGCTCATCAACTCATAACTGTTTTCAGACACTAACCTGGCGTCACTGGAATCTGCAAAAAGCCTCAGCTCTTCCTTAAGGCACAAAGCAGCGCTCGGCTCAGAACACAAAATCTTATACCCCCTGCGAACCCATTCAACCAAATGCTCAACGTTATATTCCAAATCCTTCTTTGCAGTTTTAATATCTCCGTAAACCATTGCAGGCATAGGAGCGGGCCTTTGCTCCGGAACCTCAACCTCAATTCCAAGAGAACGCAGACTTTTAACAACCGCCCAGCCCAGCTCATGATCGCTGTAGCCTGCGTAACTGTCAACAAAATACACTGCCTTGTCCACAGGTTCTGCAATTATTTCCTGTTCGCTTAGCCAACCCCTTGCCTTATCGGCAAAACTGCCCCTTTCAAAGTGAGGCAAAGGCCTGCGCTTATCCATCCCCAAAACCTTTTCAACTATCCACCTTACAATCGGCAAAGACGTAACAAAATTACTCAACGGCGCGAACATGCTCCCTGCTTTTAACATATAACGGTTTCTTGCCAAAGCCGACTCAGTTATACAAAGCCCCTTGCGTTTAGCAATCTGAGCCCTTGCCTCCATCACAAGTTTGGACACATCGACCCCGCTGGGACACTCAACCGAACACATTTTGCAGTTTATACAATATCCCATAATCTCGCTAAATTCCTTACTCTTGACATCATCACCCTCAAGAAGTCCGGTTATCCAACCCCTCAATATATTAACCTTGCCCCTTGTACTGGCAGTCTCGTGTGGCTTTACCCTGAAAACAGGACACATTCTCGTACCAGCTATGCTGCTAAGGCAGACCCCGTCTCCGTTGCATTGCTCAATTTCCCAGCGGAATTCGTTAGCGTCAAAAATAAGATCCGTTGCTATCCTGTCCTCCACAACCTTACGGTCAAAACGAAGATTGCTCGTCATCGCGTCGGGTCTTATATTTACAATCTTACCCGGATTAAGAATGCCCGCAG
>CAZAYB010000078.1:0-10630 GCA_964489215.1 uncultured Pirellulales bacterium | reverse complement strand
GTCATCGCGTCGGGTCTTATATTTACAATCTTACCCGGATTAAGAATGCCCGCAGGGTCGAATATATCCTTTACCTCCTCAAGCAGCTTGTAGTATTCTTTCCCGTACTGCCTTTCTATAAATTCACTTCGCAAAAGACCGTCTGCATGTTCCCCGCTGATACTTCCGCCAAGCGACCAGGCCAGCTCAAAAACATCGTTTGCAAGCTCCCTCATCCTCTTTACTTCATCAGGCAAAGTCAAATCCATAAAGGGCCTTATATGCAGCTCACCGTCACCGGCATGACCGTAAAAGGCCATCTTGAAGCCATACTTTTCGCCCAGCTGTCTGAGCCCTTGAAGGTACTCAGAAAGCTTGTTAATATCAACCGACACATCCTCTATAAACGCAACCGGATGCTTTTGACCCTTTTCCCTGTGTAGCAACGGCACTGCATCCTTTCTTGCACGCCAAAGCCGCTGCATCCTGAAGTTATCCCTTACCACCAGTTTTTCCGAAGCATAATCCCCTGCCGATTCTAAAACCTTATCTATTTGCGTTTGAAGCTCACTTGACTGGGCTGCTGCCACTTCACAAAGCAAAGTTGCCGCCGCGTTCTCCGGGTAAATATCCCTGTACTCCGGCAATGCCTCCCTGGCTACATTCATAACATTATCATCTGTCAGCTCACAGGTCGTCGCTCCAGATTCTGCTATGAAAGGCACTGCTTTTGCCATATCCTCCAAACTTGCAAACTCAAACTGAACTACCGCCTTTTCCTTAGGAATTTCTACTGTTCTTATCGCCAGTTTCGTAAAAACACAAAGCGTCCCCTCAGAGCCTGCAAGCAGTCTTGCTATATTGACTTTGCCGTCTTTGCAAATCCCCCTGATATTATAACCGCATCTGTTTCTTTTGGTTTTCGGCTGGGCATTTTCTATCAAATCTTCCTTACCTTCAAGAAGGCTCAAAAGTCCTGCCGCTATTTCCGCCGCCTGCTCGTCTGATTCATCCAAAGGGTCTGTACTGCTGCTGAAGTTAACCAATGATCCGTCATAAAGAACCGCTTCGACCCTTTCAATGTAGTCTGCTGTATATCCGTACTCAAGTGAATGGCTGCCGGTAGCATTGTTGGCGAAAACACCGCCCATAACCGCACGGTTTCCGCTTGAAGGATCCGGGCCTATCTTCCTGCCGTATTTCGACAGATAATCGTTCAGGTCCGTAAGTACAACCCCGGGCTCACAGATAACCACCTCACCGTCTTTTTCCACACCCAAAATACGGTTCATATATTTGCACGTATCGATAACAATGCCATCGCACAATGCCTCACCTGCCAATCCAGACCCTGCCCCCCTGGCGGTAACAGGAACCTTCTTTTCCATCGCGTATCGGACCACATTAACAACGTCTCCGACACTTGCACAGCTCACCACGCATCGGGGAACTATCTGGTATATGCTCGCATCTGTGCTGAAAGCAACACGATTATAAATATCCACCAGAACATCGCCTTCAACCAGTTTTACAAGGTCGTCACCAATACTCTTCAATTGTACGCTGTCTGTCGTTTCCATATATTAAAAACCCGAACATAATTTTTGAAATATTTAAGGGAATCTCTAAAAATTCATTTTGGCGGATAAACTCCTTTGAATGCAGTATTTATTATATACAAACAGAGGTAGAAAGCAAAGAAATATCACTTAAATTGGCTGTGTCTGCATTAAACTCGTATTATTGTGACCAAAACAGCAAACAATTGTTAAAAAACCAAATCAATGCGGGTTAAACAAAAAAATTGACAAGTCTTTATTTATAAAACCTTTACAACTCATGCAGTCTCTCGGTTTTTAACATACATAACATCTTGTAAATTAATTTTAGACCTGAAACTGTCGATAAAAAAACGTAATATAATTAAAAGATCAGGACACATAAAACATTTTTTATCGGGCTTTAAATGACACAGCATAACAACACTATTGCTGCCGATGTACGCAAAAACATTTTTTCTGCGATAACAGCAGCAAATATCACATGGAGCGGGAGACTCGACGAAGACCTGTTTCTTTCAAGAATTTGCGATCTTACATCTCTGCCCGCCTTTGATAAGTCCTATAAAAATGCTGCCGAAGAGATATTTTTTCACCGGGTCAAAAGTTATGACTGGCCTCAGGACTGGATTATTAACGATAACAGATTTAATCTTCTAAATTGTAACGATGATTTTTTTCTATCCTTCCTATGTGAAACGATAAATCCGGCAGTAAGATTTGATTTGAAAATTATAAGCAAACTATTAGAGATCTTCAATCACAAACTTAAGCAATACGGCTGGGAAATAGTTCCGGTAGATGAATACGGACAGCAAAGGGCATATACCTCTAAAAAAATTTCCGATTCAGAATATTACCAGGACTCTGACAAAGTTGTCACTGAGTTAACCAAAGAGTATCTAAGCTCAAAAAAAGAAGCAATGCTCCAGACCGTCAACATCAAACCAACTGAAGCGATATTGCTGGCAAAGGAACATATCTGTTCGACATGCAAAACCGTGCTTATGGAAAGTGACAATATTATACCTCAGAACAATGGCCTTCCTCAACTAATGAAAAAAACATTGTCGGTTCTTTTTCCAGACCAAAAAACAAAACCATCGGCCGGCAGATACCAAGATAAGAAAAAATGGATACTGAATGACCTCGTAAACCTCTGCCGGCAAATTACAGAGTTTTGCAATATTGCCCCATCAGCCGGCAATAAAACCGAAGTTTTCAAAAAAACCCCAAAAGAAGATGCAAGGCTTGTATGTGAGATTGCCGCTGCTGTTTCAGCTTATCTTGCAGACTCCTGTCAAAATCAGAAACGCCCATTACTGCAGACGCAGAGTTAAGATTTCAAAACCTTCTTCGATTTTCTAAGCCCTGTTTGAAGGCAGTGAACAAGAAGTATCAGATATTCCAGCCGAGTTTCATCCTGCTCAAGCTCACGGACACATTCTCTGGTAATCTTCTTAATATTTTCCAGCTTCGAAGACATATCCAGCATCCCCTCAAGTTCGCATATCTTCCTGGTACCAGCCTTGGTATCCCCCCTGCTGAAAAAGTCCGCACAATCCACAATCGTCCTTCTGACTGCAAAATCACTTGACTGACTTTCATTCAGTTCACGCCTTAAATTCAAAACCGCCTGAGCTGTACTGGTCGAAGGCTCAGAATTAATCTTGCGCCAGTGTCGAATAAACCTGTTTTCCTGCCCAGATATCCTCGCCAGGGTCAAGGTCAGCTCCCTTCTGGAAGTCTCACTCGTACTCGAACTTAACAACTCGAAACAATAACCCAATACCCTTTCATCCCCAAGTGTACCCAAAGCCGAACAGTAAGCAACCTTAAGAGCTGTATCACCCTCTTGCTCAAGCTGCTCTAACATATAATCTTTGCTATGTATGTCATCAAGCATCGCCAGAGACCTTGCGCTTCTTGCCCTGAGAAGCTTATACTCACTGCGCAAAGATTCTCTAAGAGGCTCGATTGCTTCTGAGCTTTTTATCTTACCCAGTGCCCACGACGCTGACAGACTAAGATCAGACTGCCTGTCTGAAAGGATTTCACACAGAGCGGATATCAGCTTTTTGTCCGGCTGAGCCTTTGATATCGCCACTATCGCCTCGTGCCTGACATTATAGCTCGGGTCGTTCAAAGCATCAATTAACTCATCAACATTTATCAAAGTCCTGCTTTTGCCCAGCCTTTCAGTTCTGCGCATCCTCTCACCCTCACTGCCTCCCCGATGATAACGCATAACATTGCCGAGTGCTGTTATTGGATTACCCTGAAAAAACATGCCTACAAAACTTTGAGTTGTCAAAGCACCTTCAGCCCGTATCTTTGACATGAAAAACACAGATGCAGATAAAATTATAATAAAGAAAGCAAACAGTACCGTAAACTGGTCAAAGTTGAAAAAATACCATTTTCCCTCAACACCGCTGGCAAGTTTTAAAATTTGGCCCCCTATAAAAGGCCCAAGACCTGCAGTTATTCCGGCCCATGCATAAAAAAAAGCCATATAAGCCGTTTTCTTATCAGATGGAACCGCATTGGTAAAAAGATATTTACCAAACCCTACAGCCCATCCGATATTCATCGAACCCAGAAAAAAATTCACCAGCAGCGCCATTCTAAAACTCAAGCTGCTGTTCCTCGGCAGAAAAAACCACATTACAGGCGCCAGAATAATCGCACTTAGACAGGACACTATTATAGGCTTGGCACCGAAACGGTCCGCTGCCCAGCCCCAAAGATAACAAGCGGCAATCGAACCTCCATACGCTCCCATATCAAGCCATACCACCTTACCTTGCCCAATACCTATCTGCTCATTCATATAAAGAGGAACAAATGATACCGTAGAACCTACAGCAAGTGCAACCAGACCGTAACCTGCCATAAAGTTCAGATAGTTGGCATCTGTGGTAACATTTTTGATTGCTTTGAAAGAATCTAAGAAGGTTATTTTACTTTTCTTAGGTGCTCCGCCGGGAAGTTTGAAGTAGAAAATTAAAGAAACAAAACCAGCAAGAACTCCTATGGATATCAGCCAGATAAACTTATCCAGACCCTCAAATCTGCCTATTATAAAACCTGCCCCTGCGATCGTTATGATTATGCCGACTGTTGCAATAATCGAATTTACAGCACTGAATTTGCCCCGAATACTGTTGGGTATCATCTCAGCGTTCCAGGGCCAGACTGCCGTTTCCGCTATGGCACGAGAGACAGCAAAAGCTGCCATTATTCCCCCTACCCAGATATAGGCGCTCTGCTGCCCCCATCTGCTCAAAACAAAAGGGGTCGCTATTAGAAAGGACATTACTAAGGCTCGGAAACCGTAAAACACCAGAAAACTGCGCTTAAAGCCGACTCTTTCCACTACAGGAGCGGCAAGAACCGATATTACCTGGCAAAAAGGTGTTATAGCGAGGATTACACCTATATGAGACTTATCAAGACCAAGCTCGTCAAGAAATAACACGAAAACCGAACCAAGAAACGTCAGTACCGCGAAAACATTCGTCAATAACGCACCTGCAACATGGTACTTAAGGCCCTGAATCTTCTCAAGTTCAGTCACTTCTCTGTTTTTTTCACTGACCATAATCACCTTTGTGCTTATTATTCAATGTATATCTATCGGCCATTTAGCTCATTATTTAACTATTTTTTTTCAGAGGTGCCCTTTATTATAATCAGTATACCCCCCAAAGCAAGCAAACAGACTTCTATATGAGGGAACTTCTTAAAAATGAAGTCCCTGTTCAAATGCCAGCATTGGACCATGGAAGTGACTGTGAAAATTTCTGCTAAAATGCCGGAGGTGGGACTTGAACCCACACCCGGGGTGAACCGGAAAGGATTTTGAATCCTTCGCGTCTGCCAATTCCGCCACTCCGGCAATTATAAGATTGTTAAAATATGGCAAAATTCTGCATAAGTCAAGCCAAATTTCCCATTATGATTTAATAAACGCCAAAAAGAGTACTGGTTCCAAAACTCATAATCTCATTTAAATTAATTATTGCAGGTTCTGGCAATAAACCTTATCATGTTTATTTACTGATTTCATGGTCCATTTTACTATTACTTCACTGGAGTAACTAACTAAATGCCGAATTTGATGAGTACAGATACAGTCGACATAGATGCAATATTGGATGGCGAACTTGAAAATGAAAAGGCCGCCGACCCGGAAAGACCTGACGAAATGGGTATACTGCCCATAAGAAACGCCGTAGCCTTTCCAGGAACCGTTATGCCGTTAGCTATAGGCAGAAAAAGAAGCAAGAAACTGCTCGATTCTGTCACACCAATGCAAACCGTTCTCGGGCTTTTGGCCCAGAAAAAAGCTGAAACAGACCGTCCCGGTCCAGATGACCTCTATCAAACAGGAACAGCCGTCTCCGTGCTGAAAATAATAAAAATGCCCCATGGGACTATAAACCTGATTGTACACGGAATGAACAGGTTCAGGGCAACAGAGTTCACCGCGACAGAACCATATTTAAGAGCAAAGGTGGAATGGCTCGAATCAAAAAGCAGAAAAAGCAAAAAACTCCAGGCCCTGCTCGTAAACGTAAAGGCAAACGCAAGTGATGTAATCAGCCTTAGCCCGAACGTTCCCGATGAAGCTCAGGTCCTCCTTGACAATATCGATGATGCTTCCGGACTGGCGGATTTTCTCGCCGCGACATTGAACATACCCGTACAGGCAAAACAGGATCTGCTCGAGGAACTTAACAGCACAAAAAGGCTCGAAAAGGTATCAGTCGCACTTGCCAACCAACTGGAGGTGCTCAAGCTTAGCCATAAAATTCAGGGACAGGTAAGAAGCTCTATAGACAAAAGCCAGCGTGAATACTATTTACAGGAAGAGCTAAAGGCAATACAGGCTGAACTTGGCCAGAATGACCGCAGAACAGAAGAGATAGAGGACCTTCACGCCAGAATTAGACAGGCCAAAATGCCAAAGCCCGTCGAGGACGAAACCCTCAGAGAACTTGACCGAATGAGCAAGACACCTGCCGCTTCTCCTGATTACGGCGTAATAAGAACATACCTTGACTGGGTCTGCGACCTGCCCTGGCAAATAAGAACTTCCGACCACAAGGACATCTCAAAGGCACAAAGGACACTGAACAGAGACCATCACAGCTTGAAAAAGATCAAAAAAAGGATACTCGAATTTCTCGCCGTCAGATCACTGAAACCTGACGGAAAAAGCCCAATACTATGCTTTGTAGGCCCTCCTGGAGTTGGAAAAACAAGCCTCGGAAAATCTATTGCAAATGCAATGGGAAGAAAGTTCGTCAGGATCAGCCTGGGAGGAATAAGAGACGAAGCCGACATAAGAGGACACAGAAGAACCTACATCGGTGCATTGCCCGGAAGAATACTTCAGGAACTTAGAAAGTGCAATTCAAAAAACCCTGTCTTCATGCTCGATGAAATGGATAAAATCGGGCAGGATTTCAGAGGCGACCCTGCCAGCGCGCTTCTGGAAGTGCTCGACCCTGAACAAAACAAAACCTTTACAGACCATTATCTGGACCAGCCTTTCGACCTCTCAGAGATTATGTTCATCGGAACGGCAAATTATACCGAACCTATACCCCCTGCCCTGCTCGACCGTATGGAACAGATAGAGCTGCCTGGATACACAAGAAATGAAAAGCTCAAAATTGCCGAAAAATATCTCGTCCCAAGACAAATCAACGAACACGGACTCAAAAAAAACCAGATAACGATTAAAACAGAAGCAATATCAATGCTCATAGATGAATACACCAGGGAAGCTGGAGTAAGAAATCTCGAACGGTCAATCGCTGGTATATGCAGACACGTCGCTGCTCTTATCGCAAAAAAACAGCGAAGAAGGATGACAATCTACAAAAAAAATATCGCCTCAATACTCGGTGCCGTAAAATATGAATCTGAAATTGCACTGAGAACCAGCACGCCCGGCGTAGCAACAGGACTGGCATATACACCCTTCGGCGGTGAAATACTGTTCATAGAATCAGCTCTTATACCAGGCAAAGGAAAACTGAACCTCACCGGCCAGCTGGGAGATGTCATGAAGGAATCCGCTCAGGCCGCACTTACCGTCGTAAGTAATATGAAAGAAAAGCTTGATATAAAAGAAAGCAGATTCACACAAAGAGATTTTCACATCCACGTCCCTGCAGGGGCAGTACCCAAAGACGGACCAAGCGCTGGTATTGCAATTTTCTGCTCAATCGCTTCTCTGCTAACAAACAAGCCTGTAAGGACAGATATCGCTATGACAGGTGAAATAACCTTGCAAGGCCTGGTACTGCCAATTGGAGGCTTAAAGGAAAAACTCATCGCCGCAAAGCAGGCTGGCATAAAAGAAGTAATCCTTCCAAAACGCAATAAAAAAGATATGCCCGACATACCGTCAGAGGCTAAAATCGGCCTGAAGTTCCATTACGCAGAAAAGGCCAAAGATGTACTTAAATACGCACTGGAAAAATAACCCGTGAAGCCACCGTTCATTTGGGCACTTCAGCGTAAATAACCAAAAAAGCGGCACTTTGCTGGTCAACCGCCGTGCCCGCTATAACTGGCGCCAAAGGATCTAAAATAATACTCGCAGACCACACATTTTTTGCCTCTTTAAAAAGATTTGTGGGTAGCAATGCACCCAAATTTCCATAAGTATAAAATATTATGCTTGTTAGCTTTCGTTTTTAGTCAGATTGTTTCAACCTCAAAATATTTTTGGGCCCCTAAGCCCCTTTTGCTCCGTCGCGTCGGCGTCGACCCTCACCCAAAAGCGGGGTTGGCGACGATGCGTAAGGGGCAAAAGGGGCGACTGCCCCAATCTGCTCCAGAGCCGAGGCAAAGATTCTACCTATTTTAACCCACAAATTATCCCGAAGAGCCCTTTTTTAAAGTACTTCTTAATCAGTAATTATCCGCATTGGCGTCGCCCCGCCTGTCGTAATACAGCTCTATACCAGGATTTTTAACGGTAATACGGGGAATATGAACACTGTAGGCCTCCTCATTGAGCAGATTATCCCTCAGATCCAGAAACTCAAGTCCGTTCAGTTCAGCAAGACAGCTTATATCTCTAATCTTATTGCCCGAAAGGTCAATACTGCTTATTCCGGGAACTACCGAAAGCGATTTTATATTCGAAACCTCATTATCAGCCAGATTCAGCTTCCTCAGATTTGACAGTCTCGTAATCGCCGCCAGATTGGATATATTATTACCAGACAGGTTAAGCTCTTCAATTTTCTCAAGCTCAGCTATTGCAGATATCCTCTCTATCCGGTTGGAAGAAAGGTCCAGACTCTCAAGATTGACAAGACTGCTCAAAGGTTTGATATTCTCAATCCGGTTATCAGCAAGCGATAGAAAAACAAGACTGGATAAACCGCTCAGCGAATCGGTAAGAGCGATTTGATTGGAAGCAAGATTAAGATAACTAAGGCTGTAAAGTTTTTCGACAGCAAAAAGGTCATCAATAATATTTTCCGAAAGATCGAGCTCGACAAGCCGTTCAAGATTAACAACAGGCCCGATGTTTTCAATACGGTTATGTGAAAGGAAAAGCTTTTGCAGCCGTTTCAATTTACCAACTGCAGAGATATCTGAAATTTTATTATAATCGGCATTCAGCGATTCCAGCTCCGCCATATCGCCCAAAGCTTTCAGCGAACTTATATCATTTGACCGGACACTCAAAACAGTCATCGAATCCAATCGGCTCAAGGCTTTGAGTGAATTTATCTGATTATTATCCGCCCTTAATTCTCTTAGCATTTTTATATTCTCAAGTGAAGTTATGGACCTGATTCTGTTATTGCCGATATTGAGCTTTACAAGGTCGTTAAGAGTCGAAAGACCGCCGATATCCGAAACCGCATTATCATTTATATTAAGCTCGATCAGGCTTGTAATATTTGATAACCAGGACACCTTTTCAATATCATTCGAAAACAGCGTCAGAACCTTAAGCTTTCGAAGCCCCCGAAGCGGATAAAGCTCCTTAATCTTATTCCTGTCAAGGTAAAGATGCTCCAGAAGAGAAAGCCTCTCAACCGCAGAAATATCAATTATCAAGTTCGAACCCAGACCAAGGTACTTCAATTTCCTCAGATCAGACAGGGCCGATATATCCTCGATCTGATTATCGAAGGCGAATAACTTCTCAAGATCCTCAAAATCTGACAGTACAGAAATATCGCTGATCCTGTTATTGACAATATCCAGTGAAGTAAGATTCTTATAGCCGAAAAGATGCTCCAGGCTGCGCAAGTTCTGGCCCCTGAAACTAACTGCAGTAGCTTTAAGAGCTGATGGCCCAGGCGAACCCGATTTCTCATAAGCAGCAAGTTCACCCTGAAGCTCTGCCAGCTCAGCACTGATCCGCGAAGAATGCCCTGCAAGACCGTCAATCTGCTCATTCAAATCCCTTATCTTAGCCTCCAAAAGTGCCTTCTCAACCTCAGCCGATTCCAGTTTACCCTCCAGCCCTGCTATATCAAGGGAATGATTTTCGCGCATTTCACTGATTCTCGCGTTAAGACTCTTTATCTTTTCCCTTTTCCCTGCAAGCAGAACAAATCCAATCAGAGTAGAAACAACCACAGTCATGGTAACAAAGAAAAAAACCATCGTCCAGTCAGCCATCATACCAGGACCGACCGGCTTATCAGCATAACGAAAATCCAGAGAGGGATTGATAGGATTTACTGCGAAGAACTTTTTTTCGCAAAAAGGACACTCAATTTTTTCCTTCTTAAAGGCCTCTTCAGAAATACCCTCAGGAGCTGGAAAAAAACTATTGCAATATCGACACTTAATTCTCATTGAAGACCCAAATGATGTAAAAACCTGCACTTAAATGAATCGGAAAATTATACCAAAGTTCTCATTCTATTTACTTACCAAACAAATGTCAAGCTAATCGGGCCAATTTAGATTTTAAGGACCTCCAAAAACTTATGTAGGGATAATTATCTGCCTGTACACAAAAAATACAATTTCATAAGCTCCACCCGCTTTCTGACAGCACAACAAAATAAGACTATTGTTATGAAACACGTACATAG
>CAZAYB010000077.1:0-12410 GCA_964489215.1 uncultured Pirellulales bacterium | reverse complement strand
TATTAAAGTTTAAGTTGCAGTTTTTTTGTGGATTTGTATAATTAGTGCTCTTTTTAGTTAGGTGTTTTTATATTTTGTTAAGGCGGATAAATGAGTTATTCAAATTCAGAGCGGGTAAGGTCAGAGTCGTTTTTGTTTGATGCAGATAAGCTTGGCAGGGTTATTTCTGCAGGTGACGGTTTTTTTAAGAGCGGTGAAGATGGAGTTAAGGAGATATTTATTACCGGGGATAAGAAAGCAGAGTTTGTCTGTTATGAAGACGGGAGGGTTTTGAGTTATGTTCACTCCAAGATGGGGTATCCGGCGGTTTATCCGCTTTACAGGTCTTCTATAGAAAGGCCGGTGCGTGCGGTTCTGATGGACCTTGACGGCACAAGTGTGCGGAGTGAAGAGTTCTGGATATGGATAATCGAGCAGACGACGGCGAAATTGCTTGATGATAAAGAATTTGGTTTGGATGAAGAAGATTTTCCACATGTTTCCGGTCACAGCGTTTCTGAACATTTGCAATACTGTATAAATAAATACTGTCCGGATAAGACAGTTGAGGAGGCTCGTAAATATTATTTCGAGATAACTGGTTATCAGATGCATGAGATAATGGAGGGTAGGGGGCGAACGGATGCGTTTAAGCCGGTGGATGGTGTGAAAGATTTTTTGCTGAAGCTGAAGGATATGGGAGTTAAAATCGGTCTGGTCACTTCAGGTCTTTATGAAAAGGCCTGGCCTGAGATACTTTCAGCTTTTAAGCAGCTTGATATGGGTGATCCGTGCGAGTTTTATGACGCGATAATAACGGCTGGTTTTGCTCTGAGGAAAGGTCAGACCGGTACGCTTGGGGAGTTGTCTCCTAAGCCTCATCCGTGGCTGTATGCGGAAACTGCAAGGGTTGGTCTGGGGATTGAATTTGAAGACAGGGCCAGTGTGATCGGAATGGAGGACAGCGGGGCGGGAGTAGTTTCTGTTCGGCTTGCGGGGTTTGCGACAATAGGGATGGCAGAGGGTAATATCATTGAAAGCGGTACAGAGGGGCTTTGCAATGCTTATTGCGACAATTTCCAGCAGGTGCTCGATATTATTATGTAGGCAGGGGGGGGCTGGGTAAAGGGTTGTCTGGTGATATTGTTTCGAATTTTAGTTTTCTGGTGAGTAACAGGTTTTGGGTGTTTTTAAGGATTTTTTTGCGAAGCGATAGGATTAACAGCGAATCGGTACGGTCGATAATGTTTTCTATGCTTTTCCGCCAGCCGAGCCCTTTCAGTTCCAAGGGCCCGAATTCATCTACGATTATTATCTGTGCGTTTTGAACGGACTGAAGTTTTAAGGCATTTTTTCCGAAATCAAGGCCTGGCTCGGTGATATAAAACTCGGGCTTTTTGCCCGGTGGTATTTTTCTTTTGATTCCGTTTTCGCATATCGTTTCGTTTTTTATGTTCATAAGGTTGTAGCCGATTATTGTTCCGTTTGGGTTGTAGTTTTTCAGAGATAAGAGGCCGGCTACTTGAGTTCCTTTTGTTTTTTGGTCCCTGGTAAATTTTTTCAGCTTTGTTGTTTTGCCGCAGTTTACCGGGCCGGTATATAAAATTATTTTGCTGACCATTATTTTTCCATTATATAAGCGAGGGAATAAGCATTCCCCACAGTATAAGGATAGAGGCTGCGTAGACAGCTGGTGAAATCTTTTTAATGTATCTGTTGAATGAGAGGTTTTGCAGGTATCTTCCGAGTGAGCAAAAAGCTGGGGCAGTCAAGACAAAAAGAATTGCGCAAATTGTTCCCTGGAGGAGAATATATTGCAGTACTCCGGTAAAACCTTTTTCGACCCAGTGGGAGTATCTGAAGACATATGTTATGAAAACCGCAAAGGCAGTGTAACTGAAATAGGCGGCAGCTGCCGGTGCGAGAATTTTTCTTTTTGGCCAGAAGCTGGCAAAGCAAATCTCAAAGCCCAGGCCCATCATAAAGATTCCAAGCAGGTGGCATGGATAGAAAGGCTCGTTCAGGAATTTATACAGCATTGCGACCGATGCTATCAGTACCGCAGAGCCGGTGAAGAGTACAAAGCTTCTGGCCAGGCAAAGGACGGCAAATGCAATTACAGAAAGAATTAAGCCGGCTGCGGGGACTGAGTTTGTGTAAAGCCAATCTCCAATGAAAGCCTCCGAGAAGCCCCACAGGCCGCTTAAGATTAGAATGTGTAGTATTGTACTTTTCGTTTTCATTAATATCTCCAGTTATTTTTTGTTTTGGGAACGTCCTTTTATGAGTCCTGCAAGCCCGGCAAAAAATAATGAAAAGGTTCCCGGTTCAGGAATGACTATATCAGAGTTTGACAAGGTTAGTATCTGATAATAATCCCAGGGTTGGCTGGTGTATTGTTCGACGATGCCGGATAGTGATTCGAGGTGGCGGCCGGTGTTGATGGATGGGTGGTAGGGTGCGCCAGCGTCATTGTTCATGTAATCCGATGCCCAAAGGGTGCCGTTTTGGGCGATAAGTTCGTAGTTATCACCAGCTTTGCCGAGATCCCTGGCACCGACGGTAACATCAGCTACTTTTACATACATGGCCTCGTACTTTTCAGCGGGTCTTTGGGTTTGTGAAATCGCAAATTCGACAGGGTCGACGAGCAAGGGTGAAGGGACTGTATTGCCGGAGTTTTTTATAGTTAATGACGCGTTCTGGTCGTATGCAAGCTGAGTGTTGCCTTTGTATTCCTCTACTAAAGTGTTTGAGAAACTTACCCAGTCTCCTACGTTGATGTTGTCGAATGCACCGGAACCAGTCAGGTCCTTTGCAGTAATTGCTCCCCATCCGTTGGATGCTGCGGGGTCGTAAAGGAAAAGTCTTGTTCTGTAGCCGGGGAACTTGTGTATAACGATTCCTCCGGAGCAGTCAACTGTTTTGTTCATCTGCGGACTGTTTCCGGCCGGGTCGGTGGTGTATTGTATGTCGTAGATACTTAGATTTGCCATAGCCGTTCCTGTAATTAATAATTTAATAATAAAACTCAACACAACATAATTTCTCATCTTTCAACTCCATAAAAATTAACTAATCAATTATATTTCCTTCGAGCCAGTAACTCGAAAACTCAATTAAATCCAATAAATTAACGTTTGAATCCTTCAGGATATCTGCACCGCCGCAGATATTCGGGTCATCGGCACAATCATTTTGCCAGAATAAGGCCAGTATTGAATAATCCTGAAGATCGACATCGCAGTCGGTGTCTATGTCGGCAGGGAAGCCAGTATTGAAATCAGCGGTTGAGGTGGTAACCAGCTGATAGTAATCC
The DNA here is from genome assembly GCA_964489215.1 of uncultured Pirellulales bacterium. Classification (GTDB taxonomy): domain Bacteria; phylum Planctomycetota; class Phycisphaerae; order Sedimentisphaerales; family Anaerohalosphaeraceae; genus CAZAYB01. Next base: position 9,112 of record CAZAYB010000077.1, on the reverse strand, counting down.
CAGCCGGTCAGGTCGTTTGTGTACTGTTCGAGGATGCCTTCAATTGAACAGAAGTGAGCGTCTAAAGATACTAATTGGTGATAGTCACTATTCGCGTCATTGTTCATGTAGTCGGCGGCCCAGCAGGTGGTGTTTTGGGCGGTCAGAGCATAGTTGTCCGCGGCTTTTCCAAGGTTCATGTCGGTAACGGTTACCTTGTTTACCTTCAATAACATGTGTTCGTACTTTTCTGCGCAGTGGTTCTGTACGTACCAGCCGCCGTCGGCACCCTGAAGGGGGGAGGGTATTTCATTTACATCGACGGTTAGCGGCTGCGGTAGGGGGTTGGCAGTGCTGAGTATCGTTACCTGCGGATTATTTTGCGACCAGGCCTGCAGGATAGTGTTGCCGCGGTATTCCTCGACGTAAAGATTTTTTAACGATACGAAATCACCTTTGTTTATCATATTGAACAGCGGCGATCCGGTGAGCCAGTCTTTGACCTGGACGGCACGAAAAGCATTGCCTTGCGGTGAAGCGTTATCAGGCATTTGTAATGTAAATTTAGGTCTGAAGCCCGGGAACTTATGGGTAACTATTCCACCTTCGCAATCCACTACCTGCCCGGCATAGGGGCTTTTGCCTTGCGGGTGGGCAGTATTTTGTATCTGGTAGATGCTCAGTTCTGCCGCGAGTGCCGGCCTTACGGTGAGAACGAATAACCAGATGTAAAGAATGTTTCGCATAATTTTTCTACGGATAAGGATACCACATTTTGTTGTCTCTTGGGGGGACTTCCTGGTTGTCCGGCCATTTTTCGTTCCACAGACTGTTTCTTTTTTCAATATGATAATCGCAAAAGACGACAAATCCGCCAAGCGTCTGTAAAGGTTTTTTATGTCTTGCGGCAAAGGCCTTTGGGTAGCTTCCGCAATGCTGCCCTGCGGAGCGGTTGATTTTTTTGCCGTTATACCCTTTGGCCGGGTCGAGTAATTGTTCAAAAAGCAAAACCACCTTTGCGGGCTGATGAATCTTTGTTGTCTTCAAAAAGCTCGGCATCGGGCCTTTGTTGTCGCTGCTGTCTCGCCAGCAATTATCATCGAGAGCCAGACAGGAATTCATTGCATAAGAAAACCATCCGTTTCGCAGGGGGTTATAGCCGTAATCTGAATTATTGGCAAGTTTTGCGGAGGGGCACTGAAAAATGCTTTCAGAATCCGGGTAATTATAAGTCTTGTGGTCTCGCCAGGGTTTTTGGCCCAGGTAAGGGGGTATCAGGTCAACCCATCCGAAGAAATCGGCCTTGTCCTTGTCCGGCAAATTCTGGTGATAATGATCGCTTGCCTGTCTGTCCAGGCCGTCTATGTGCGGATAATAAAAATTGTTATCAACAGCATAGGACTCGAATCCCAGTGCCCATTGGCTTAATCTGCTTTTGCAGACAATTTCTCGAGCGAGCCTGCGGGTCTGCCTTAATGAAGGGGCAATGACCGAGAGCAGCACGGCTATCACGGATATTACCGTCAGCAGTTCCATAAGACTAAATGCTTTTTCGTTTTTTAATGCCATATCAAAACTCAGTGATAATAACCAGGGGTTATCCTATTTAAGGTTCTGTGCTTCTATTTTTTTAACTTCTTCACAGCCGTTTCGCAGGAAATCGACCCATTCGGGCTCGAAGCCTTCGCCGAACTCTGCGGCCAGCCACGTTTTTACTATCTCGATGCCGTGCTGATTGGGCGTGAGCCATTCACCGAGACAGAGGACATTTGCGTCGTTGACGATTTTGGCCTTGCTTGCCTCGAACTGATTGGAAGCGTAAACGGCGTAAACACCTTTGAATTTATTTGCGACTATAACGCTGCCTGCTCCTGTGCCGCAGATTATAATCGCTTTTTGGTATTCGCCGCGGCTGACGGCGCGGGCGACGTTAGCGGCAGATTCGTAATACGGTACGAAATCCCCGTCACGTTTCATGCCAAGGTCGTCCACGGTATGGCCTTGTTTTTCGAGATATTTAATTAAAGCTTCTTTTAATGTGAGTCCTGCTTTTGTAGAACCGATAGCGAATTTCATAATTATCCTTTCTTTGCTAATTGCTTGCAATTATTTACAATGTGCTCGATACCGAAACCGTGCTTGTTGAAAAGGTATTCTTCGGTGGCAACTTCGCCGAATTTGTCTGGTACGCCGAGTCTTTTTGTTCTGACGGGATATTCTTCAGACAGTGTTTCGCAGACTGCACTGCCGAGTCCGCCTATTATGTTCTGGTTTTCGACGGTAACCACACAGCCGGTTTTTTTGGCTGAATTTACGAGTGTGTCTTTGTCAAAAGGTTTAACGCTTGGATAATGGAGCAGCTCAACAGAGATGTTTTTCCGGTCAAGTTCGTCAACCGCCTGCAAAGCGAACTGGGTCATGTATCCTGTAGAAACGAGTGTTACATCATTGCCTTGTTTTAGGACCTTTGCTTTTTGGGGGTCAAAATCATATTCTGCGTCGAAAACCTTTCCTGTTTTTGGACGGATTAACTGCATATAGGTCGGCTTGCCGGATTTTGCCATATACTTCATAACCGACTTAAGCTCGTAAACATCACATGGGCTGTAAACGTGCATGTTGGGCATGGCACGCATAATTGCCATGTCCTGGAAGCACATGTGCGTACCTCCGTTAGGTCCTGCGGTGATTCCGGGTGCGGTACCTACGATCTTTACATTATTGTTCGCGTAAGCTACGCTGATAGTTACCTGGTCGTAAACACGTCTGCTTGCGAAACAGGTAAAGCTTGCGCAGAAAGGGACCTTTCCTTCGCGGGCGAGCCCTGCACCTATGCCAATCATGTTGGCTTCAGCGACGCCGACATTTACAAAGTTGTCGGGGTGAGCATTCAACACAGCCGGGTTTGTACCGGAGGCTTTGCTGAGGTCCGCTTCGAGACACATTACGCTGGGATTTTCTTCCATCAGTTCATTTAATGTTTCTGCGTAAACCGCACGCATTTCTTTTTCATGTAAACTCATATCTTTACTCCTCAATTACAATCGTATGGAAGTTCATAATTTTGATTAATTAAAGCTGTCATATACTTCTGATGAGATTCTTTGTCGGGCACTTTGATATTATGGCTTTGTGCCTTATTTTCAATTACGCAACAGTCTTTACCTTTTATTGTGTGTGCGATTATCATTGCTGGTTTTCCTTTTACCTCTTTGGCTTTGTTTACAGTCTGGTAAATTTCGTCCCAGTTGTGTCCGTCCATTACCATTACCTCCCATCCGAATGCTTTCCATTTGTCCGCGAGGGGTTCGAGGTTCAGGACATCATCGGTAAAGCCGTCTATCTGAAGCTTGTTGTAATCGGTTATTGCTACGAGATTATCGAGCTTGTTATGCGAGGCGAACATTGCAGCTTCCCAGTTTTGGCCTTCGTTGCTCTCACCGTCGCCTATAATGCAAAATATGTTATGATCCTTGCTGTCTTTTTTTGCAGCCAGTGCCAGTCCGCACGCACAGCTTAGTCCCTGTCCCAGTGACCCGGTAGTCATGTCTATGCCGGGTGTCTGGTTCTGGTCGCAGTGGCTTGGCAGTCTTGTACCGTCGGCGTTAAGCGTTGGCAGCCAGCTTGCAGGGAAAAAACCTTTATATGCAAGTGCGGTATAAATAACCGGCCCGGCATGTCCCTTTGAACAGACCAGTCTGTCCCGCTGGTCTGAGTTTGGGTTTTTGGGGTCTGTTTTCATTATGCGATAGTATAACGATATTACGATTTCCACGAGGCTAAGTGCCCCGCCGAGATGACCGCTCTTTGCTCTGCAGATGATATCGGTTATTACATACCGATATTCTGATGCGAGCGAATCGAACTCTTTTTTGTTAAAATCCTTTGATTCTGCAATCATTTTCTGTTTCCCTTTAATTTAAAAATTAACAATATTGAATAATTTACCCATTACCGCAATAGAAACGGTAACACTAATTGACGAAGCAATTGTCATCCATACCCCGGCTTTTGCCATGTCGCTTATCGAAAAATATCCGCTGGAGTATGGTATTACGTTGGTAGGGGTTGAAGTTACCAGTATAAAGGCAAGCGAAGCGGTAATTCCGGCAGGTATGGCGACAATTCTGGCATCCAGGCCGATGTTCTGACTAAGGGCGATAAGCAGTGGGACTATTATTATACCGGTTACGGTGTTGCTTGAAAAGGCGACTTTCATAATTGAAACACCGAAAACGATAACAAATACGATAAGCACCGGATTCAGTGAGCTAATCCAGCTGAACATTATCCATGAGAGCCATTCCGCGGCCCCGGTTTTGTAAATTGCCATACCCAGTGCAAGTCCGGTGACGATGAGTATTATGCCTCCCCAGCTGATTTCGTTTTCAGCTTTGGACCATGTTAAGACATTTATACCCGGGATAAAGAGCAGACACGCACAGGCGATAGCGACAAAAGAAATGCTAAGGTAGCTGACTGCGCCGCCGGAGATTTTTTCAATCCAGCCTGCACTAACCCAGAGTGTAACGGTTAGCAGAAAAACCGCGATTGTTACAATTTCCGATTTTTTTACCGGTCCTATTTCACGCATTTTGCTTTTCATGTCGTCTTCTGCAACGGTGAGATTAACGTCCTCTATCGGAAAACACTTCAGTAATATAAGCCATGCCGCGGGAAGCATCAGTATTGCCGCCGGGTACCCAAGTAGCATCCAGTCGATAAAGGTAAATTCCACGCCTGCCATGTCGCGGAGAAAACCTATTGTAAGGGGGTTTGGTCCGCAGCCTGCCGGCGTGGTTATTCCGCCTATCAACGGTCCCCATGCGCATGATATCATAAGAGCTTTTCCGAAGTTGCTTTTAAGCGGTTGGAGTCCTGCGTCTTTTAGAATACGTACACCAATCGGGAGCAAAACAGCCGCGACCGCCATATCGGTTATCCATCCGGAACAGGCCGCACCGACGGTCAGTACAACAAGGATTATCAGCTTTGGTTTATGTCCCATGTGGAACATGAACCAGACGGTAAGCCGGCGAAGCAGGCCGGTACTGCTGATTGCCGCTGAGAGAATAAGAACGCCGAGGAAAAACATTACAATGTGATTTCCGAAACCATCCTTTACGAGCTGTTCGAAGGGCATCGCCTTTGTTATAACGAGCATTACGACTGCAAGCAGGCCGGTTACCGCAAAAGCGAGCGATTCGGTCATCCATAATATGACCGCCATTGTCAAAACTGCCAGCGTAGCCTTTCCAGATGGGGTTAGTTTGATAATTTTTTGTCCGGTGTCAATTTCTCCCGGGGTTGGCAGAGCAAGTATTACCGCCAGGACCGCCAGTGCGATAATTAAAAAGGTTAGTTTTTTCAAAGCTGATTTTTCCATTCTATTACCTGTCAATTCCAAGCTCGGTTATTTTTTCGTCTGTAACAATTCCGTCTTTGGACCAGCCGCGTTTTTGATAATACTCATCGAGCAGCTTGTCGAACTGCTCCTGGGGACAGTATCTTCCTTTAGCCGGTCCTTCGGGTATGGGTTCGTTAAGGGTTCGCCAGGGGGGGCAGTCCACTTTTCTGCTTACTCCGCGCGAATTATTTATCACTCGTTCGGTATTATAAATTCTTTCGCCAATCTGGTTTAGCTCATCTTTGTCGGTATCCCAGCCGGTTATGCAGTTTACAGCCTCGGCGGTAACATCATTGATTTGTGAACCGAGCCCTTTTTCATGGAGAAATCGACACATTACCAGCGAATCGCCGAGAGCGGTAAAGTTCTGGCTTCTTATGTTGTAATCCGCTGCGCCCTCGAAGCCATGGTCCTCATCGGGAACCGGATACTGCGGTCGGGTGTCGTGATGACTGCCTCCGCGTGTGGATGTTGCGTATCCAAGGCTAAGCGGCCTGACCCCTCTTGCTGAATGTCCGGCTATCTCGAGTCCCTTTACGCCGTAGACGTATTTATGAGCGTCTCCGCCGAGCTTTTCAGCGATTTTTGCAGACCCTTCGGCGAGCAGATCACCTATGTCCTGACGCAAAGCCGTTCGTTTGAAAATATCCTCAAGGTTTGCACTTTGACCGAAAGCAAATGCAGTGCGGTAATCTTTTTCAGTTAAAAGGCCTTTCTCAAAACACTCGGCCGCAAAGGCAGCGGTAACTCCCATTGATATCGCGTCCATGCCGTACATGTCGCAGGTGGCGTTGGCGTTAATGACTGCCTCGATGTCGGCTATGTCCATCATCGAACCCATTGCGTAGATATTTTCAAACTCCGGCATTCTAACTACCTTGCCTGCGTATCTTCCGGAGGGCACTTTCACATCCTTACCGCAGGCGACGGGGCACCTGTAACAGGCGCTTCTTTTTACGATGTACTTTTCGAGCAGGGTTTGTCCGCTAATGCCGTTTGCCTCATCGAAAGTCTCGACAGAGGCGTTATGGGTACAAAGTGTACCTCTGCCGTTCAACATATTCACAAGAAAAGGCGTTCCCATCTCGGTAAGCACTTTGGTGTTCTGACGTAATATGGGAGTTTGTTTTTTGCGAAAGCTCATCAGTCCGTCTTTGTCAGCTACGGGGGTTTCGATATCACCGCACGCAACGATTGCCTTTAGCTTTTTACTTCCCCAGACGGCGCCGAGTCCGCCTCTGCCAGCGGCTCCTGACCGTTTTCCTCCGTCAATTATACAGGCGAAACGCACCAGGTTTTCACCCGCCGGGCCGATAGAAAGTCCCACCGAACCATTGCCTTCTTCTTTGGCGAGAATGTCGTTACATTCTTCTGTTAATGTGCCCCAGACTTTTGCGGCACTTTTTATCTGTGCGCCTTTTGGTGTGATCTTCAGATATACCGGCTTATCGCTTGCACCTGTTACGATAACGGCGTCAAAGCCGGTTCTTTTCAAGGCGGCGGCAAAGTCACCGCCGAAATTGCTGTCAAAGAAATATCCCGTCAAGGGCGAAACAGAGCCGATGTGGCCTCTGCTGTTACCCCATAAAGGCGTATTGGTAAAGGGTCCGGTAGCGATAACCGAAACGTTTTCGGGGTCGAAAGGCTTAACTTCTGCCGGGACGTAATCTTTAACCAGCTTTGCCGCGAATCCGTTACCGCCCATGAACATGCGGGCAAAGTGGGTATCATATTCAAAGACTTGTGTCTCTGAGTTACTCAAATCGACCTTTAATATTTTGCCGTGATGACCGTACATTTCAACCACCTTATTAACCACTGATCATTAAATTCGCGCCAAGCAGAACCAGCACAACCATTACTATTTTTCGCAAGTGAGCTGAACTTATATATCTTGAAATTTTTGAACCAATAAAGGTACATGCAATTATTACTGGTATATATAAAATACCATAACCGGTAATTTTTAATGTTAAAAGACCATTTAAGAAGTATGTTGGAATCGCGATCAGTGTCATTACCGAGAAGATAAACTGAAGGTTAGCCATAGCATTGCGAAGCGGCCAGTGGCTGTTATACGCATAAACAACCAAAGGCGGACCGGGAACATTAAAAGCGCCCCCAAGAAGGCCGCCCAGCACACCGGCAATATACTGAAATGGTCTGGCGGCAAAAAGACGAAGTTTTTCAGGCCCAAGCAGTGAGATAACTGCCGCTGTTATGATAACCGCTCCAAGGGTTCTAAGGATTAAAGAACTGTCAACGCTGTTCAGGAAATGAGCGCCTAAAGGAACGAACAAACAGGTAAGAACAACAATGACAACAGTTTCCTTTACTATGATATCCTTTCGAAGCAGCCACATGAGATAAAAACAGTTTGCAGAAGCTGCGATCAGATCGAGCGGTACCGCGGTTTTGGGTCCCAGTATTAAAGACAAAATCCCCACTGCGAAAAGGCTAAAGCCAAAGCCGCACAAGCCGTGTATTATCCCTGCAATGGAAAAAACCACTCCAGCTGTTAATATTTCAGAAACGTTATCCAATTAAAAAACCTGTATTTACTTAAGACTCAAAAAGCTTTCTATATTGCCGTGAAAAATTCTTTCCTGTGTATTTTTGTCAATATTCAGTTCGTTAAATCTTTGTTTGTCCCGTTCGAGAACCTCTTTAATATCATCGCAGTGAACGTCAGTTCCGAAAATAAGCTTTTTGAAAGCTCCGTCCCACCAGAGATATTTATCCAGTCCTTCTTTGTCGAGCCTTACCCGCCATCCGCCGGGCGCGCCGGTTATGTCCACATATATATTAGTCCTCATTCTTGCCAGCTCAGCGGCATCCATGTTAGAGCTTACGCCCAGGTGAGCGATAATTATTTTCAAATCGCAAAATTCGTTTGCAATCGCTTCAATCCGCAGGGGGTGCATATTCCACGCCGATATGTTGTCACCCTTTTGCATATCGCAGTTAACTATGCCGGTGTGAAAAAGTACAGGCATTTTAAGTTCAAGGGCCTTTTGCCAAAGGGGAAAAAATTCGGGTGAGTCGTAGCCTTTTGAAGGCAAAGTAACCTTGACCATGCCAAAGCTGTGGTCATGTCCCCACTGAATTGTATCCGGCGAATCGAAGCCCGGCCTGACGTAAACAGCACCAATGAATCTGTCAGGGTATGAAGTTATAACCTTTTCAATTCCCTGATTGTCAACAAAACCAAAACGTTGGCCCAGGCCGCTGATACAGCTTTTTTCTATGCCGCAGCTGTCCATAACTTTTAACAGTTTTTCGACATAGTCTGGCTCTTTATATATATGTAAATGGGCATCGATGATTTTCATTAAGCAGTCTCCCTTAGGAAATATTTTTTGTCGAGAAAATTACTGATAAATGAGTCGGCTGCCGTTAAGGCCGCACCTACGCTTGCTTTTAATTCGTAAGGTTCGCCGAAGATTATTTTCGGAGTACTGAAATTGAGGTTTTCAAAACATTTATCGAAATGGTCTTTTAATACAGGCTCGATAACATGGGCATATTCATTGTAGATTCCGTTAAACAATATAACCGGAACATGCACGATTTTAATTACGTTTGATAAAGCTATGGCAAGATATCGGGCTTTTTTAATCAGTTCCAGCTCAAGCTCTCTGCCTGTTTTATAGCTGTGGGGGTTCCAGTTTCTGCCCGATGCGAAAACATCCAGACATCCCCTTTGTCCGCAGATACATACAGGAC
>CAZAYB010000076.1:0-12523 GCA_964489215.1 uncultured Pirellulales bacterium | reverse complement strand
ATCGTCCTATATTATCTCTTTTACCAATACTGACAATCTAAAGAGTCCCTGAATAATTCAATTGTTACGATTTTTTTAGTTATATACAGGATTTTATTTAAAAAGCAGGAGGATTTAGCGACCATCAATATCTTTTACTGGCTGTTTTTTTGGTATTGTTGTTTTTTTAAAACATCTAAATTCAAGATATTCTACGGTCGCCTGTATAAAAATTCTTGATTCACAATATTTATTAAGTAATCTCTATTGACAGACAGTAAACCGGCGGTGTTAAACAAATATTTATTTTAGAAATACTATAAAGCTAAATTATGAAGCTCATTGTAGAAAAATCAAATTTGCAAGGTGAGGTTCTAATACCAGGCTCCAAATCTCATACTATTCGGGCGGTTGTGATGGCATCTTTGGCCAGGGGCAAGAGCATTATAATCAATCCACTTATTTCCAGTGACACAATCAGCTGTGTTAGCAGTTTTAGGAATCTTGGGGCAGATATTGACATATCAAGTGATGATAAATGGGTAATTTTGGGCACAGGGGGTAAAGTACTTTGTCCTTACGACCCTATAGATGTGGGCAATTCGGGCACAACTCTTCGATTGGCAGCTTCAATATGCGGGCTGGCCGATGAACAAGACGAGATCATAATTACCGGAGATGACCAGATAAAGTCTCGGCCGATAGAACCGCTTTTAAGTTCGCTTAAAGATCTTGGGGCCAAGGCTGAGTCCATTAACAGGAACGGATGTGCCCCGATCAGGGTATCCGGAAAGCTTAAGGGCGGCAAAACGAGAATCGACTGTGTTACGAGCCAGTATTTGAGCAGTCTTTTGTTTGCATGTCCGCTTGCTGAATCAGACAGTGAAATTGAAGTTGGGGTATTGAATGAGCCTGATTATGTACGAATGAGCCTCGATTGGCTTGATAAGCAGCAGATAGAGTATCAAAGCGAAGAAATGAAAAGATTTAAGATTAAAGGTTCGCAAAGCTATAATGGTATGGAAGAAACAATAGCGGCAGATTTTTCCAGCGCTACGTTTTTTCTTTGTGCCGGTGCTGTTTTGGATGGAGGGATCAGTATTAAGGGGCTTGATTTCAATGACAGTCAGCCAGATAAGGCGGTTTATGATTATCTGAAGAAAATGGGCGCGAATATCGCTATTGACTCTGAAGGTACTGTCCATGTTAAAGGTTCAGAGCTTGAGGGTGCGGAGATTGATATGAATCGAACGCCTGATGCCCTGCCAGCTATGGCTGTTACGGCGGCTTTGGCAAAAGGACAAAGCCGATTGTATAATGTTGCTCAGGCGAGGAATAAGGAAACTGACAGGATAAGCTGTATGGCGTTTGAGCTTGGCAAGCTGAATGTCGATATAGAAGAACTTCCTGACGGTCTAATCATCAATCCTGGAGGCAGAATGGAGGCGAATGAAGTTGATGGAAAACTGGACCACAGGATAGTTATGGCTCTTAGCATTGCTGGTATGGCAATCGATGGCAAGACAACAATAAATGACGCTGAAGCTATGAAAGTAACGTTTCCGGATTATGTAGAGAAAATGGTGCAACTTGGTGCAAATATGGAATTGAAGTAGTTAGAATCAGTCAATATTATTAATAATAGATTAAGGGGTTCTGGTCATGATTGGATGTCATTTAGGGAGAAATTTTCAGGTTACAGTAGCAGGCGGTTCATACCAGGAGGGCCTGACGGCAATAATTCAGGGAAATCCTCCGGGGATGTTAATAAGCGAGCAAGATGTTTACGGCGACCTTCTACTGAGAAAGCCAGGTGCAGATGAGCTTTCGAGTCCAAGAAAGGAGCCTGATTTACCAATAATTTACACAGGTTTTAATTCAGCGGATACGATAGAGGGCGCTAAAAACAAAAATCATACAAACGGAACTCCTCTTTGCATTTTGATACCGAATCTGGACAGGCATTTCATTCATATTAAACAGTATCAGGATACTAACAGGACGCCTCGTCCGGGTCATGCTTCTTATGCATCATTTATTAAGTATGGCCAAGACGATGACGCGATTGGAGCTGGTATATTCAGCGGCCGATATACATCAACTATAGTTGCAGCTGGTTATGTTGCAAAAGCGGTTCTTAAACGGCTTGGAATCGATGTTTTTTCTTATATTCGGGAGGCCGCTGGGGTAAGGTGTCCTGATATCAGTCATGATCAAATACTTGAATACACCAAAAGATATAAAAAGATGCGTCATGACCACGACCCATTTTATCAGGAGATATATGTTAACAAGCGTATCAACCCTGAGATGCGTTTTCTGGAGAAGACGGCAGTTCTTGCTGAGGTGGAAAAAGAGATAGATGAAATTCGTTCCAAAACTCCTGATATGGATTTTGATAAGATTAAAGACAAATACAATGTTCATAATGTTATTTTGTGTCCTGATATAGATGCAGCTGAGGAGATGCTTTCTGCCTGCAATAAGATAACTGAGACCGGCGACTCGAGCGGAGGTGTTGTTGAAGTTATCGTTAAAGGAGCCCCTGCGGGTCTTGGCGAGCCTGTTTTTTATAAGCTGGATGCTGAGCTTGGTAGAATGTTGGGTATCGGGGCTGTGAAAGGTGTGGAAGTTGGAGCAGGTTTTGGGGTAAAGGATATGACAGGATACCAGAGCAATGACCAGCTTAAAGCTGAGAACGGTCAAGTGGTATTTGATACTAATAATGCGGGTGGTATTACCGGGGGGCTTACAACCGGTCAGGACATAATCGTCCGTCTTGCTGTCAAACCCACGCCGACTATTGATAAACCTCAGCATACAATTGATAAATATACAAGGGAAAATAAGGATCTTGCCGCAATCACAAGAAGGGACCCAACAATAGTGGGCAGGATTTGGCCAGTTGCTGAAAATTATACCGCAATGGTAATACTTGATCACCTAATCGGGCATTTCGGATATCAGCAAGTTATGGCAAGCATAAAATAGCTTTTTCAGCCAATTGCATAATTGCCTCTATAAGACCAGTAAAAAAAGGACGCCTTAAACTGACGTCCTTTTTGTTTTTAAATGTTATTTTAACGTGTGCTAATTGAGATCAGCATTGCTTATTCGATATCTACTGGAGAGCACCAATAGCTTCCTGCTCTGCCTCTTCCTTAAGGATTATGGTCGGTTTAACGAGTACCAGAAGAATCTGTTTGTCCTTAACAAAACTTCTGTTCTCAAAGAGTCTGCCTATGATTGGTATCTTACTGAGCACAGGAACACCGGCTTCTCGTTCTCTTTCTGCGGTAAGAGTCTGTCCTCCAAGAAGCACTGTACCTCTGTCAGGTATTTTCACCCTTGTTTCGACTGTTGTATACTGCAGCTGAGGAAGCTCATAAGTTGCAGATTCGATGTCCTGATCAATTCCAATGGCACTTACGGTGCCCTGCTGGCTTGTAAGCTCTTCAGTAAGAGCAGTAGTTATTCTCAAAGTAACATATTTTTTATCAGCATCTATAATGGGTGTAACGTTCAGGACTATACCACTTCCAATATAGCCTATAATCGGGTCAAAAAATGCACTTGTAACAACCGTACTGGAATCAGTAGCATCTCCAAAGGTTGCACTTTCGCTTTGGAACTCGACATCCGAGATATAAGCTCTTTCGCGGAGTATAGAAATAGAACCGGTCTCACCATTCATAACGGTAAGTTTAGGAGCGGTTAAAGCTTTTGAGTTTGCGTGCGCCTGGGTTGCCCTTACGATAAAGTTTACAGCCAAGTCGTCAGAAATATAGCTGAAGTCCACATTCATTGCATCTGTAGCACCTCCGAGGCTGCTTGAGATATTTGTGGCAGTGGGGTCGACTATCTCAAAAGAACCAAAATCTATATCTTCACCACCTGCGGCACTTCCGATAGTTCCTATATCGCCACCTATCTTCAGCTTTGTGACTGTCATGTCTATTCCAATATCCTCAAGAAAGTTTTCATCAACCAGTAAGAATCTTGCTTCAATAGCGATCTGGTCGCCGGTCAGGTTTTGCATTTTTTCAAGGAACTCAGCGATTTTTCTATGTACTCTTGGTGTCTGCCAAATATTGAGCATTGTCTTACCTGGTCCGGCTCCGAGAACATTAATTCTTCCGTCTCCGCCGTTTTCATACCATGTATCCGGCTCGATTCCCTGAATACTAAGTATAATATCGTCCAGTCGTTCATAGGAGATATCTTCCCCGGTTAGATCGTCCTGTCCGCCGCTTCTGCCTCCGCTTCTGCCTCCGCCGCTTCTTCCGCTTCCGCCGCTTCTGCTGCTTCCACCACCTCTGCTGCTTCCGCCACCTCTGCTGCTTCCGCTGCTACCGCCTCCTCCGCTTCTGCTGCTGCCTCCGCCGCTTCTTCCGCCGCCGCTTCTGCTGCTTCCGCCACCTCCTGATTCGCCAGCTTCTTCAGCAACTTCAAGTTCGGTTGCAAATGCGGCCGGTGCGGCAATAAGTTCTGTAACATCGTAAACTTCCTGGTAAGAAACCTGCGGCAGTGATTCCTGAGTTGCTACTGTAACAATTCCGTCCTGGACTACATATCCAAGGTCAGCAAATCCGCCACCTACTGAATCTAAAAGTCTTTCCAGAGCAGTACGCAGCCGTATGGAGGTAAGGCCCCTTCCTGACATTCCAATAGGTTCTGTCTGGTCAATAAAGGCGCTTTCGTTGAGATCCTTCCACTGAACAACCAAAGGCAACGGCGGAGAGATGCTGTTCCTTAATATATCAATAGCCTCTCCGAATGCAGTTTCCTCTGTAAGCATTGAAAGGTCAACAAGAGAGTCCAGCTGTTCTTCGACAGCTTTGTCTGCGGGGCTTCTTTTTGAGATTGTGTCCGCTTTTCTTTTTGCAGTAAATTCTTTCCAGTCTTTAGCAAAATTTATCTCATTTGCATAAGGAATGAGTCTTTTCTCAGTTTCGAGATAAAGTTCCATTTCCTCTTTATGACTTTGCCTCTCAATTTCATATTGCTTTCGCCATCTTAAAGTATCTTCCAGCAGCTGTTTAAGCAAAAGTGCTTCGTTGTTGTACGGATCTACGGCGAGCAGCTGTTCGAGCTGTCCAAGTGCCTCCTCGTATCTCTGGTCGTTCATGAAAGCCCTGGCCTGACTCATATAATTTTTGACGGCCTCTTCCCTTTGCTGTTCCATGGTCTGGCGGAGTTCTTCTCTGAGCTGTTCAGTTTCCTGAATGCGTTTTTCCTGTACCTGTTGACGGTACTCAATGCTCTTATTGGTGATTTGTTCATCAAGAGCCTCAAGCTGTGACATATAATCATTGTAAAGCTCATCGCCGAGCAGTAGTCTGTTCTTTTTAACTACTGTCATGCCTTTTGCCAGAGCCTGTCTTGCCTTGTCAAACTGATTCTGGTTCAGAAACTGCTGAGCCTTGGTCATGGCATCATCTGCAACTGCTTTTGTGTAACTTATCTGCCTGTTACGTCTTTGCTTTATAACCCGCAAATAACCCTGTTCCTGGTCTGAGGGTGTCTGAGTTTGGGTGGTCTTAGCAGATTGCTGCTGAGTTTGCTCTATCTGCTTTTCCTGATCTGTTTGCTGAGTTTGGGGCTGTTGTGTTTTCGCTTTATCTTGAGCAGAATCTTCATCGGGTTGAGCTGGCTGTTCGGTGTCGGTTTCAGGCTCCAGTTCATCGAGGACGTCCTGTTCCCGGATCACAGGCTCGTCTTTTTGCTGCATGGTGTGTTGCTTCTTAGCTTGCTGCTGAGCTTTCTGTGCCTCTTGCTGGGCCTTTTTTATTTGCTCCTGTACCTTTTTTTGTTCCTCAAGTTCCAGGTCGATAAGTATCATGTAATCTTCAGGGATTTTTCCATCCTGGCTTTCCATGTCCAGGCCGCTGGCAGAAACTTTTTCAAAGCCTGTTCTTGCCTGTTCATATTTGCCCTGGTTGTAAAGATCAATGCTCTGGAGGAACAATTCCTTTATTTGAGCCTTTTTTCTGTTTTTCTTTTCCTGTATTTCTATTTTTTCTTCAAGATTTGAAATCGCAGTTTCAACCTGTTCTTCCTGCTCATCTGTAAGCTGTTCACTGTCCTGTATTTGCAGCAGAAGGTCGCGTGCAGCCTGAAAATCTCCTGCAGCAGCCAGTTCATCGCTCGTTTTTAAGTTTTCAACTATGAGCTGTTTCTCGAACCGGGCTGCTCGTATTTCAGCCAAAAGCTCATCCACTTCCTTTTGCTTATCAGAGCCAAGATATTGATATGAATCTTCCCTGATTTTCATCAGGGTTTCTTCGGCATCCTCGAACAGATCTCTTTGGAGCTGTTCTTTTGCAATTTTTATCCTTACCAGGGCCTTTTGCTTCATAGCCTCCTGCTTGCTTGCAGGTGCGGCACCAGCGAGATCTGTTGAAAATATGCCTACAATAAAAACAACCGTCACTAAGGCGAGCAAAATCAGCCGCCAACCAGAGAAAGAAAACTTAACCACCATTCGTCTCCAAAATTCAACCTTATAATAAATATTATTCCGCCATAGTATCCTTAAAACCGGATAAATCTATGTTAACATAAGCTTTGTAAAGAGATTTTGCGCAAAATTCATGCGATTTTCGGCAGTTTATCCTTTATTCCAAACCTTTGCAAGCGAAAAATCCTGTTAAACATCCAAAAGTCAGATTGAAGATAACTAATTTTAAGCTTATACTAATGACAATCTGAATAAAAAAATGTTTTAAATAGTTCATGAAGTTAATGCAAGGATATTACTATTACAAAAAAAAACAATACAAAAGAGAATAAAAAGGTGATATTGGCCCTTGAGACATCCGGCAGATGCGGATCAGCGGCAATTGGGACAGGAGCTGGAGTAAGTGAGCAGATCGTTTTTTCGGGAAAAATGCGACACAGCACGGAACTATTGTCCAGTACTGAACAATTGCTGAGGCAAATAGGCAAAAGCGCTTCTGATATTACAGAGGTAGGTATTTCTTTGGGCCCGGGCAGTTTTACCGGTCTTCGTATAGCGGTTACTACAGCTAAGATGATGGCGCTAGCAAATGACACGAAAATCTGCGGGGTGAACACTCACGATGTAATTGCAAACAAGGCAGTCACTTATGTAAATATCAACAAGCAAAAACCGACAAGACTCGGGGTTATTCTGGACGCAAAAAGAGGTTATTTTTTTGCTGCAGTGTATAATATCTCAGCTAATGGGGAGCTTGAAAGGGAAACAGCAAGTATCATGATAAAAGCGAAAGATTTTATGGCCCAATATGCCCAAAGCCCTCTTTTTGTTGCTGGGGAGGGGCTGACCTACCATAAAGAAAGCTTTGAAAATGATTATACGGTTGTATTGGATGAAGAATGCTGGGCTCCAAAAGCGGCAGATTTGTACGAACTTACCTATCAGGAAATTATGAAAAAGAACTATATCAGTGCTGAAAAACTGGTTCCTTTATATTTGACAAGGCCAACAGCTGTTACCAAATGGGAAGAACTGAAGTCAGAAGGGAAAATCAAAAACAGGCTTTGAGGGGGGGCACTTCTTTGAGATTGTCCTTAATATAATAAATGCTTTTTGGACAGCTGAAAGCATTTTATAAATGAACAGGTAAGGGCAATCACTGCCAACTTGGCATTATCTGATTAAAATCAGAGGGTATAATTTGGCAGGGAGATATAAATATTCAGCTCAAAGATCAGTTAATTGTCATTTTTTCAAATTATATAAAGCATTTCAAATCATAGAGTTATTTAAAAAAAAGCTTTTGGCCCCAGGTACAGTTTCCTTTGCTGGTACTGATATTGCAGTATTGTAAGACTCAGTATGGAAAGTGCATAGTCATTATTGTTTAAGATAACAGGAGAGTAAGATCTATGGCAGTAAAAAAATTAGCATTCGAAAATGACGCCCGGATGGCACTGTTGACCGGTGTTGAGAAGTTAGCCACTGCGGTTAAATCGACACTTGGCCCACGCGGCAGAAATGCCATCATAGATAAAGGCTGGGGCGGCCCGAAGGTAACCAAAGACGGGGTTACGGTAGCAGAGGAAGTAGAACTTATTGACAAAAACGAGAATATGGGAGCTAAGCTTGTTAAGGAGGCAGCGAGCAAGACCTCTAAAGTGGCAGGTGACGGTACAACAACAGCTACGGTTTTGACTGAGGCTATGTTCCGAGAAGCTTACAGGAACGTGACGGCAGGTGCTGACGCTATGAGCCTTTACAGGGGTATTAAGAAAGCGGTCAGTGCGGCAGTTGACAATCTTGCTGATATGGCCAAGCCCATTGATATAGCCAAAAAAGACGATATCGTCAATATAGCATCTATTTCCGCGAATAATGACGTTGAGATCGGCAAAAAGATGGCAGAGGCTTTTATGAGAGTCGGCAAAGACGGCGTTATAACAGTTGAAGAGGGGAAAGGTTTGGAAACTGATGTTTCTTATGTTGAAGGAATGCAGTTTGACAGAGGCTTTTTGTCACCTCATTTTGTTACCGACCAGGAAAAAATGACAGTTGAACTCGAGAAGCCTTTTATTCTGGTTCATGAAGATAAAATCAGCAATGTTCAAAAACTTGTTCCATTGCTTGAGGCAGTTTCAAAGAGTAAACGTCCGCTGCTTATCATTGCAGAGGATGTTGAAGGAGAGGCACTTGCTACTTTAGTAGTCAACAAGCTTCGAGGAATACTGAATGTTGCGGCAGTGAAGGCACCTGGTTACGGCGACCGCAGAAAGGCAATGCTGCAGGATATCGCAATTTTGACCGGTGCAGAGCCGATTTTCAAGGATCTTGGTATTGAACTTGACAGTGTGAACATCAATCAGCTTGGTCAGGCCAAGAAGATTACAATAGATAATGACAATACCATCATTGTTGAAGGTGCGGGCAATGATTCTGATATACAGGGCAGAATCAATCAGATCAAAGGCGAGATCGAGACGACGACAAGCGATTATGACCGTGAGAAACTTCAGGAGCGTCTTGCCAAGCTGACCGGCGGAGTTGCCCAGATCAATGTTGGTGCAGCCAGTGAAGCTGAAATGAAAGAAAAGAAGGCAAGAATCGAAGATGCTCTTCATGCCACAAGGGCAGCGATAGAAGAAGGTATTGTTCCGGGCGGCGGAGTTTCTCTTGTCAGATGTATAGCGAAAGTAAATGGTCTTAAGCTCAGCGGTGACGAAAAGACCGGTGCTGAAATTGTAGCTGATGCGTTGAAAATGCCTTGTTATCATATTGCAGATAACGCAGGTATGGTTGGCAATATAGTAGTCAATAAGGTAGCTCAGGGTAAAGACGGTTTCGGATACAATGCAGATACCGACACATACGAAGATTTAATCAAGGCAGGTGTGATAGATCCTGTTAAAGTTACCCGAAATGCACTTCAGAATGCAGCATCTGTAGCAGGTCTTTTACTGACGACCGATTGCATAGTAACAGAAAAGCCCAAGGATAAGGATGACCAGCCAGCGATGCCCGGCGGCGGCGGGATGCCCGGCGGCGGCATGGGCGGCATGGGCGGTATGGGTGGAATGGGCGGCGGCATGCCAGGTATGGGCGGCATGGGCGGCATGGGCGGCGGAATGCCCATGATGTAATTCCATCATGTAAATAAATTAAAGTATAATGATAACAGATAAATATTCAGGAGTAAGATAAATGAAGCTTAAACCATTGGAAGACAGAGTTGTGGTAAAACCTCATGAAGCAGAGGAAAAAACTGCAGGCGGTATTGTGTTACCGGAAACAGCAAAAGAAAAACCGCTGATGGGCAAGGTAATCGCAGTAGGCCCTGGTAAGGTCCTTGATGACGGTTCAACAGCTAAACCATCTGTAAAGAAGAACGATGTGGTGCTTTTTGGCAAATACGGCGGCTCTGATGTTGAAGTAGAAGGAGTCGAGTACAAAATAATGCGTGAGAGTGAAATTCTCGGTATTGTAGAATAGTTTAAGTGCAGTCCTTAAGTTAAAGAAAGGCAGGCATATATAATATGGCTAAGCAAATGATGTATGACGCAGTGGCCAGGACCCATCTTAAAGAAGGTTTGGGTCAGTTGTCCTCTGCGGTAAAAGTTACAATGGGCCCGACAGGGAGAAATGTTCTTTTGCAAAAAAGTTTCGGTTCTCCTAAAGTCACTAAAGACGGTGTTTCGGTCAGCAAGGAAATAGAATTGCCCGAACCGTTCAAGAATATGGGCGCCAAGATGGTCAATGAAGTTGCCAACAAGACCAGCGATGTTGTAGGTGACGGTACGACAACAGCTACGGTTCTTGCTGAGGCGATTTATGAGCAGGGTCTTCGTCATGTAGCAGCGGGAGCTAATCCTGTGGCTTTACAAAGAGGAATCGGCAAAGCTGCCCAGATAGTTGTTGATCATATAGCGTCCGTTGCCAAGCCGGTTAAAGGCAAGGATATTGAACGTATTGCTACTATAAGTGCCAACAACAACCCGGAAGTCGGCGCCAAGCTTGCAGAAGCTATGGATGCTGTAGGCAAAGAGGGAGTTATCGAGGTTGAAGAAGGCAAGGGAATGGAAACAGAGCTGTCGGTTGTTGAGGGTATGCAGTTTGACAAGGGTTTTCAGTCACCTTATTTCATAACCGACACGAACAATATGGAAGCTGTTTTCGAAGACGCATTAATATTGCTTCATGAAAAGAAGATTTCCAATATCAGGGAGCTTATTCCGTTACTTGAGAAGGTTGCCCAGGTTGGTTCACCGCTTATTATTATTTCAGAAGAGGTAGAAGGTGAAGCTCTTGCAGCTTTGGTTATTAACAAGCTTCAGGGTGTACTGAAGGTTTGTGCTGTTAAGGCACCGGGCTTCGGCGACCGCAGGAAGGCTATGCTTGAGGATATGGCAATTCTGACCGGCGGACAGGTTATAACAGAAGACCTTGGTATTAAACTGGAAACACTGGAGATTTCCCAGCTTGGCAAGGCAAAGAAGATTGTTATCGGCAAGGAAGAGACAACGATAATAGAAGGAGCAGGTAAGAAGAAGGACATCAATGCCCGTTGTGATCAGATCCGCAATTTGATTGAGGCTACCACGAGCAATTATGACAAGGAAAAGCTCCAGGAAAGACTTGCAAAGCTTACCGGCGGTGTAGCGATATTGAAAGCAGGTGCCGCTACGGAAGCAGAGATGAAGGAACGCAAGGATCTTCTCGATGACGCACTTGCTGCGACAAAGGCAGCTGTTGAAGAAGGTGTAATACCCGGCGGCGGCATTATTTATTTAAGAGCTATTGAAAAGGTACAGGGCGGCAGAAGTAAAGTTAAAGGCGATGAGAAGATCGGCTTTGATATTCTTATAAACGCTCTTAAGTCTCCAACCTGCCAGATAGTTAACAACGGCGGCGGCGATGGAGAAGTAATCGTAGCTGAGCTTCTGGAGAAAAGCGGCAGTGAAGGTTATGATGCAGCAAGCGAAAAGTTTGTTGATATGAATAAAGCCGGGATCATTGATCCTGCTAAAGTTTCAAGGTGTGCATTGCAAAACGCCTCTTCAGTGGCGGGACTTATGCTGACTACAAATGTATTGATCACGGATCTTAAGGACGATGATCCAGAAGAAGCGATCACAGACGCTGTTATATAATCAGTAAGGCGTTTGATTACAGATAAATGAAAGCAATTCGAATGGCTGGGTCTAATTAACTCAGCCATTCGTCAATTGCTAAATCTCGAAAGAGAGCAGGTTACCATGGCAAAAAGGGATTATTACGAGGTTCTGGGAGTAGGTAAAAAGGCATCGGAAGACGAGATCAAACGTGCCTACCGCAGGCTTGCAATTAAATATCACCCTGACAAGAACCCCGGCGATACGGAAGCTGAGAAGAAATTCAAGGAATGCACAGAGGCTTACGAGGTTCTGAGTGATTCTCAAAAGCGAAGCCGATATGATCAGTTTGGTCATGATGGTTTAAGAGGTACTGGAATGCACGATTATTCCAGGATGAACGTTGAGGATATTGGTGATATTTTTGGAGATATCTTTGGTGACTTTTTCGGCACGAGGGGCAGAAGGCGTACAGCCAGGCCAAATGCGCCGACTCGCGGCTATGATCTTGAGACCACAGTTGAGCTTACCCTTGAGGAGGTAAACCAGGGAGCTGAGAAGACAATAGAATTTACACGGCAGGATGTATGTGAAACATGCTCCGGTTCAGGTTCAGCCAAGGGCAAGGGTCCTTCAAGGTGTTCGACATGTAACGGTACAGGCCAGGTGCAAAAAGCGGGCTTAGGCGGTTTTTTTCAGATGGTATCAACTTGTCCGACGTGCAGAGGTTCCGGTAAGGTAATAACCAATCCCTGTAAAAAATGTAAGGGAACCGGACTGGTTCCGAAGAAAAGAAAGATAACTGTCAAGATACCTTCAGGAGTTCATGAGGGCCAGGGCATCAGGGTTTCTGGTGAAGGGGAACCTGGTAAGAACGGAGGTCCGAGAGGGGATCTTTACTGTTATGTGAGAATCAAGGCCCATCCATTTTTGATGAGAGACGGCAATGACCTTGTTGCAACTGTACCAATCAGCT
>CAZAYB010000075.1:0-12539 GCA_964489215.1 uncultured Pirellulales bacterium | reverse complement strand
AAGAAATATGGTCAAATTGACCTGCAAATCCGGCTTTGAGGCCAAACTGTCAAATTGTTTTGAGGCAAAGAATCAGCGTGAGCAGGGTTGAAACTGGCGAGAATAAGTTTCCAATATGCTTGTCGTTGGGCCCCCATCATATCTTTTGATGTCCTCGATAACATGTTCAACCGCCCCCACTAACACTTAGCATCTGAAGCAGTTCATCTTCCACTTCTCTTCATGGGTCGCTTCTACAAAAGCCTTTAATGTCCTATTCCCCCGCCCGAACCCTCGAGATCAAGTCGGTTATTTGGTTTGCCACGCTCTTTGAATACCCCTCTTTTACAGATACTGCGGCGGCTTTACGATGGCCTCCACCCCCAAGGACGAAGTCCCCCATAATGCTCTTTAGCTTGTTGGCGATTGAAGAAAGGTCTATCGTTTGTTCTACAGCTTTATCGTTAGCTCTTAATATCACGGTCCTCTTTGAGCATGCCATGACGACAGATGGTTCCTTTTTTCCGATCTTATCCATGACTCCTGTTGTTATTTTTCCTCTGTTTGGGAAATCACCCACCCTTGCGATTCTTTCCAGATCAAGACGATAAACTGCCACACCTCCAACATCCTTTCTTTTTGATCCTGAGAAAGCATTGTCAACAGCCTCTTCCAACTTCTCCTTTGCCTGTAAATAGATTGAGGAAGTCAATTCATTGTTCGAGGATATCCTGGAATAAAGCTCAAGGCTGTTTCCGAAGCCTGCATTTATCGCAAGATAGTCAAGCACTAATGCTTTCTTCTCATCTTCTTTGCTAAGTTCCATGATCGTACTTTTGTCTCCTGCGCATGCCGATCTTGCATATCTCTCAACATTCGCATCAAGCATCCTGGCAATCTCACAGGCCAGATAGCCCGCAGTATATCTAGAAAGGTCGCCTTCCCCTTCGAAATCCCAGGGATTCAATCTTATCACCGGCGCATCCGAGTCAAGATCAGGCGTATGATGATCTATCATTATCAATTCTGCTCCTGCTGCTTTGAGCAGTTCAACGCCTTCCCTGCTTTCCTGATTCATCCCGAAATCAAGCAGAATCACAAGCCTTCTGCCATACTGGAGCTGGCTTATGTCACGAAGTGAATCCCGGGGGGTGTATACCGCAGAGTTCTGTGCATATGTCCTGCATTTGAGTATTTTTGTCAAAGCGAAAGCACCCGATATCCCATCCGCATCATTATGGAACCTTAGTATGGCCTGTTCACCATCTTCTGCTGCTCTCCTCAGTCTATCTGCAATCTCTCGCATCTTCGGTTCCATTTTGCGGGTAACATCATCATTTACTATCAGCGCCATATCAATCCCTTTCAAAACGTTATTTCCAGGGAGTCGCCGATATTCAGTCTATCCCTGGTGATGATCTCAATAACGGGCAGATCATGCCCGCCTTTTTCAGGAAATAGAATCATCGCTTCTCTCCCGGATATTTCACATTTGTGAAGAAAGAGGCCACCATATGCAATACTATTCTTCTCGAAACCAGGAATCTTTTTCCATTTCTTTGATTTCCTGATTATCTCTGAATCCTTCCTTCCTATCATCAGATTAACGGTTCCAGGATATGGAAAGAAACCAGCCACCTCTTTTATCAGTGAGGAATATTCCATCATGGAGAGGAAATTCCCTGCTTTTCCCAGACCTCTTTTAATAGTCCCTTTTATTATCATATCCATTTATGCGTATGTACTCCTTTTTATTCGTTGTTAGACACCTCTTTTGTTCATGAGGCGGATTCTTTTCCAGAATATCTTGTTGGATGTGCCTGATGATGTCTATTTTCCATCTGATGACAGCTTTCTTCTTGCCGGATGCTCCGGGGATCTGGAAGGGAGAATTCTTGAGCTTGGATGCGGGTCCGGAATAATCTCTTTGTCGAATGCTAGGAGGAACTCCTCCAATGATGTCCTTGGCATTGACATCAATCCATCGGCAGTATATGCATCCGAAAGAAATGCACAGGCCAATGATATCAAGAATGCCTGCTTCATTGAGAGCGATCTTTTCTCGGCTATAGGCGACAGGGAATTCGATTTCGTGATATTCAACCCCCCATATCTCCCTACTTCCAGAGAGGAGAGGCTCCAGGGCCGCATAAATACTGCATTCGACGGAGGCAGGAACGGACATGGGATTATTGATAGATTCCTCCTGTCAGTGGATTCCTGTTTATCTCCCAGAGGTTCGGTTTTGCTTCTTTGCAGCAGTCTCAATAACCGGGACGATATCGTGGGAGCCATGGAGGGCTTCGGCATGCAGGTTTCTCTTTTGGCAGAGGAATCCTTCTTTTTCGAGAAACTGATGGTTTTAAAAGGAACGAAACCCTAATAATTAACAGATGATGACATGAACAACCGCTGAGGAACTTTTCCGCAAATACTAGGATTTGTTTCGGTGATGAGGTCAACAGCGTCTGATTTTTCGAGTTTTTTTTGGTTTTTTAGCCATGGAAAGAAAATATACATATAAGGGTTGTGTTATATCTATCTTTAGAGTCGCGAGTGCCTTTTTGAAGAAATCGGCGTCCATTGCGGCGAAGAAGGTGAATCCGTGAAAATCCTGGTTGTTGGAAATGGAGCGAGAGAGCATGCTATAGTTGAGAAGCTGTCTGAGGATTCCGATGTCTATGCTGTGATGTCAAAGAACAATCCCGCGATATCAAGAATCGCCAAAAAGACATGGATATGCGATATCGAGAATCCCGAAGATGTTAAGAAAGCGGTTGACGGGACGGAGTTTGATCTAGGTTTTTCCAGTCCGGATGGAACTCTGGCTGCAGGAGTAAGCGATGCGTTGGAAGAAATGGGGATGAAGATTGCATCTCCGACAAAGTCAGCATCAAGGATAGAATGGGACAAATCATTCATGAGGAACCTGATGAAAAAATATAGCATCCATGGTCTTCCGAAGATATTCCTGGCATCAACTCATGATGAGGCGGGATTCGCATTGGATTCTCTTGGTGATGTTGCCATAAAACCCCTTGGTTTGACCGGAGGGAAAGGGGTTCGATTATCCGGGGAACATTTCACTGAAGACTTAGAAATGATATCCTACTGCGACGAGCTGATTGGGAAGGATGGCAAAGTGCTTATAGAGGAGAAATTGTCTGGTGAAGAGTTTACGCTGCAGGCATTCAGTGATGGAAATTCCATCGCCTTGATGCCTCCTGTCCAGGACCATAAAAGAGCGTATGTCCGGGAGGAGGGTCCCAACACCGGCGGTATGGGTTCTTATTCCACAGGAAGAATTCTTCCCTTCCTTGAAGATAGTGATCTGGATAATGCCGAAAAAATACTTCAGGATGTGGTCGATGCACTTAGGTCAGAAGGCGCACCTTTTAAGGGCGTACTCTACGGCCAATTTATGGCCACTTCGGATGGGATAAAGGTGATAGAATTTAACGCCAGATTTGGTGATCCTGAAGCCATGAATGTTATAACTCTGTTGGAAAGCTCACTATCCGATGTTTTCCTATCAATCTCGGAAGGAAGTCTTAGAAAACCTGTTTTCTCAGAGGATTCCACGGTGGTGAAATATCTTGTTCCAAGTTGGTATCCCGGTTCCCCTCCGGATTATACTACAAATACTTTGATCTCTGTCGACCATGAGGCCATAGAGAATGCGGGAGCCAAGATATATTATGCTTCGGTATATGGGGAGGATGGAAGATTGCACCTCACCAATTCGCGTTCATTTGGAATCCTGTCCAAGAAACCCAGTCTGGAAGAAGCTGAATCTTCTGCCGAATCGGCATGTGGAAAGCTTAAGGGACCACTAAGGCACCGACCGGACATAGGCACAAAAAATTTAGTCCAGAAGAAGATAGATCATATGAATTTCATTAGAGGGCGGCATTTATAATTTCGAATAATGCTCTTTAGATATTGTTTTCTTCAACATATGCAATCATTTATTATTATTCGTGTGTTATTTCTTTGAGGGTTATCTATGAGATATTCCGTAATTTTTCTGTTGCTGCTTTTTGCAGCATGCTCTTTTTCAGATTTTGGCAATTCGCAGGTTGTGATCCAGAGAGTCTGGACTATTGATCCTGCCAATGAATCTACGACCATATCTTTTGATGGAATGCTTGCGTATAATGATTCTTACCATGAGGTGATCAATGCCGGTGTTTCCGATAATGCCATGTTGGTTGAAAAGAACGATAGCATTGTGCATGTGGTATCCAACATAACCTCCAATCAGACCATTACAATATCAGCGAACGCGACAGTCAATATATTGTATGAGACCGATCTATTGGATGATCCCTCTTTCAAATCGAAATATCTTGGATTCACGGAACTCACAGAACCTAATGAGCAGATAGTCGGTAAAGCCAAAGAATTGAAGGGAAAAACAGCGTTGACAACGATCAGGAATCTGACGAATTGGGTCAATTCCAATATGAGATATGATCTCAATGCACGTTCTGACCAGGATGCAAAAGAGATTTTCGAGAACCGGAGGGGGGTTTGTATAGAATACTCCCATCTTTTTATATCCATGGCAAGATCCCTGGGACTCGACACCAGGTATGTAGCCGGTTACGTCAAGGTCAATGACAAGTGGCAATCTCATGCATGGGCGCAGGTCAAGGTTCCGGATCAAGGATGGATTCATGTCGATCCGACCTTTGCGGAGATCGGGGAATTGAGCAGTTCCCATCTTATCATTGGTTTCGGGGATGATCGTAATTCGATTTATGACAAGGTCTCATCTGATGTCTGGGATGTCGATTTCTCTGTGGACGATTCCCTGGAGCTCGCTTTTTCGTCGACTGATCCGAGAGGTCTTAATACAGAGATAGAATTCGAAAATGGAAGGTTCACAGTGATAAATACCAACAATCGCCCAGAGTTCGTATTCGGATCCTATTCTTTTCAGCTCCCTCCGGGATATGGAGGTTACATGAATCAGATGATCCTCCTAAATCCAAAGGAAGAACGGCATTATCATTACGACATCAACACCTCTGGATTCAGGGAAGGCTTTTCCTATAACATACCTGCGAGATCTGGACTGAATGATGCTGTTGATGAGATTAATGCACAGGTGATGCATCCATTCGATGAAGAAGCACCTTTGTGCCCTTTTGCTCTGCTTCTCCTATCATTCATTTTTTTGAGGATTGGATTCAATGACTGAAGATCTGATCAACCAGGTAAAACTTCTTAAGAAGACGGTCGGCCGATCTGTCGAAGTGCGTATGGAGGAATTCGCTTCTAACAATGATCTATTTTCAGAATTGTGTTTTTGTCTGCTCACTGCAAATTACACTGCCAGGGGCGGGATAAGGATACAAAAAGAGATGGGCGATTTTTCAGGACTTGGTAGAGACAGGATAGAGCAGGAGCTTCGCCGTCTGGGATATCGGTTTCCAAAAGTCAGGGCTGGCTATATTCACGAGGCGCGGAAATCCAGGCAGGATATTCATCTTCTTTCTTCCATGGAAAACAGTTCGAAGAGGCGAAAATGGCTGGTTGATAACATCAGGGGTCTTGGCTACAAGGAGGCAAGCCACTTCCTGCGCAATATTGGCTATAATGACGTTGCAATAATCGACAGGCATATACTAAGGATTCTTGAGGAGCATGGATTAATTTCCCCAGTCAAGAGCATGAGCCAGAAAAGATATCTGAAAATGGAGAGGATCCTCCGGAATCTCTCATACAGAACAGGGACCTCTCTCGGGGAACTCGACCTCTACCTCTGGTATATGAAAACAGGAAAAATACTCAAATAATCATCTTCGTATTTTGATGGGTTTTTTCATATTATTCACAAAAAAGATAAAACAGAAAACCTTCTTTATTTTAATCTGGCGAAGTCAAGTAGAAAAATTTTGAATTTTTGTCATATTGTGAATCCTTCGGATGCAGCATTGGCAAGTCTTTACTTGGAGTAGTTAACGATACCCTACCAATGCATGGTGCGGACAGCTCTCCCATATGTCTTGACACCCAAGACACCGAATTCTGAGACTGACAGTGCGCATTTTCAGCACTGCTCCCTCTCAAAACCAGAAACTGTTGCCAGCAAGACCAGACTCACTACTGGAACAGGGGGGAACGCAGTTCCCTGTGCTCCTATGAAACGTTGTTTCATAAGGGACTCAATTTATGTCAGACCGCACGTCACTCGTCATCACTCAATGCTGTGGCCGGGGAAAACCCTCTGAACTACAATCGATTGACATCGGTTGCGGTTGGCTGGCTTAGAACATTAGCTCGGTGATCACCTTTGTCATCATCCAATATATTTCCATCCTATATCTATAAAAATGGTTGGCAGGAGTGCCCGCAGCTCATTCGGTTTATAACATCTCTCCTCGGTGTTTTGTAATGTCCAGCTCTCCCAGAGAACCTTCATCATGGACTTTTTCTCCAAGCTGATTGAAGACATTCCTTTTCACAGCACCACCAAAGCTTATTCTAAAGACCATGATCTCTTTTGAGTACTTGTGCCCATCATGAGGTATTGCATAGATATCAAGATGCCTCGAATCTTTGGATGGATGGATTGCTATTGAACCTCTTTCGGATCCATTGAAGGGTGATTCCAATTTGGAACTAACTTGTTTAGCTAATTCGTTGGTCTCCACATCAATAGTGATCCTCTTCTCTAAAACATCCAACCTGACTTCTACTTCAGCAGAGGCTCTTGATCTTGCAATGTCCGCCTCTTCAATATTCAGAGGTATTTGCGGGCTTGAGAATTTTATCGATCCAAATTCATCAACTGTTACATATGCTTTTGCGGCCAGTTTAAAATCAGGGCCTCTTATCCGCGCACTGCCTGTGATGTCCTCCACTTTAATCTCTTTACCTGAAACAATCTTTGTCTGTTGATTTAAAGTGCTCCCACTCCCCGGAGCTCCACAGCTGAAGGCTAGGGATGTAAGTGCTACAGCACTGGTTGTCATTAGTTTTCTTTTCACAGAACCGAATCTAAGTTTTTTCATTGAAATTCCTAAACCAATAAATGTATATTAGTCTTTAAAAATGTTGCTAAATGGAAAACTACCTCCAAAGCGCCTGTTTTATCCTTGGTGATAGCTCTTCAAAAGCATTTAGCCACTCATGACGGTCTTTTTCAAGAAGCCGGGTCTTCTTAAGATATTCATCTTCATTATAATGCCTTTCAGGCTGGAACTTTGAGATATCAACACCAGGGCAGTCCTCAAGGACAAGATAATTCCAGTAAGAATCCTTCCTCCATTCTACTCCCCCGCGCGCTATCTCACGTAAAATAACTGCTGAATCATGAACGGTTATCTTTTCAGGATTCCGCCCGCCCTCTCCAATGCTCCCCGTATTAAGGAGATAGCATTCCAGGTGCGGATTGACCCTGAGAAGTTCGTGGAATCTGTTCCCCTCTTTGCCTCGAGAACCGATGATGAAAGGATTGGTGCCGACGACCCGTCTTGGTTTTCCGGGATCCACATCAGAAGCAGCACTTCCCATCGATTCACCCAACATAAAGAATGCCGCACCACTGAGCTCATCGAGCTTTGCTACAGGAGGCACTATCCCATTCGATCTTGTTATGAATATGATAATATCCGCTTTCTCAAGATCAATTGACGAATCTGTGTATCTCATCTTATTTCTGGATATTACCGCCCTGCCGTTGGTAGTGATCGATGTATCAAAAAAATCTATCAAGCCATCCTCATTCACCACGACATTCTCAAAAAGCGTATCCTCTCTTGTCGCGGCCTTGTAGAGCAGAGGCTGGTTCACAGGTTCCAGGCCATCCGTTTTGATATAAAAATTCCGCTCGGTTCCAAGGCAGGATGAATCTTTTTGCATGAGCACAACGTCATCCTGTCTTATAATCACGCCCTCTCCATTTTCCTCATCAAGCCAATGATGGTGGCAGGTAAGTGTAGTCTTCCCGGTAGCGCTCAAACCAAACAGCAGTATCCCTTTTTCTTTCAAATTCCCGTCACCTTCCCTCACTTTCATCAATTTCGAACCCGCGTGGAGGCCCAAACCTCCTGCCTTTTTGGTTTGATACATTGCAAGCCTGAGATTCGCTTTCTTCAGCTCCCCGGTATAGTCCGAACCTAGGATAAATGATACTCCTTCCTCAGGATCTACCAATACCTTCGTCTCAGGCCATTCAGGAACCTGGATAGTCCTGAAATCCGGGTTTTTACATTCATTTGGTCTGAAGAGCATTCTGCCCCAGAGATAGGGAATATTGGCATACTCTCTTGAAACATAAGCCCTGCACGAGAATGATTTTTCATCTCCAATCTCACGATCAAGACATATCATCTGTTTACCATTCAGATAATCAGAAATCTTTTCAATCAGCCTTTGATATCCTTCCTTTTGGTCCCCTTTTATTATCTCGGTCTTGCTTGCGCTTCGCCCTTTGATGCGAGTAGGATACACAAGGCTCCCATATCCTGTTGCTATCGCCTTGTTCCTCGAAAGAGTGCGGAGCTCTTCCTCGTCAGGATTATCCAGTATCTTCAGTTTTTTTTCGATCTCTTCGAATTGCTTCAGGAATACCATGGGAATGATTGGATCTTTTACTTTTTGATGTTTCCGGTGGCAGATTCAAAGCCTATCTCTTCTTCACTTCTTTCTCGTTGAGCAAGAATTTCGCTATGAGGAAAACGATAAACGCTATAATAACGAAATATATAAGTGCGGATAAGAAGGGCCCCCACATGATATCGACGGGACCTAGAGACAGAGAAGCGTTCTCCCAGGTTCCGGAAGGGATCAACACCTCAGTAAATGGCATTATCACATTGTTCGATAGAGACCAAACCAGATCGTTCACTGCTTTTCCGATAATGAAAGCCAAAGCAAGAGCGGTCACTTTATACTCCTCAAGAAACTGCCGGAATTCGGATATAATCCCCATGGATTCCCTGTGCAAAGAGATTATTTATGCTTTACGGGGAGTATAAACTGGATTTTTTATCCCTTTCCTACCAATCATTCTCTTATGATAAATTCTATCCGATTGAACAATTGGAGATCTCATGAGAACACGGAATTGAAGTTCAAGAAGGGCACCAACCTCTTGGTCGGCATAATGGGAAGTGGGAAATCAAGCGTACTGGATGCCATTAGCTTTGCCTTATTTGGCACTTTTCCCGCACTGGAGAGGAGGAAACTGAAGACTACCGATCTGATACGATTTGACCAGGATGGGGCGGCTGTTGATCTCAAATTCCATTGGAATGGCTCGGATTATCTTGCAAAGCGCAGGATAACCAGGACAAAGAAAGGCTCATCATCCACTGCCGAAATTTCGAAAGACGGGAATATGATCGATACCGGTCCCAAAGCGGTAACTGCTTATGTGGAACAGCTTCTTGGAATAGATTATGATCTTTTCACCAGGGCCATCTATTCAGAGCAGAACAATACGGATTATTTTCTTACCCTTGATCCCAGGAAAAGAAAGCTGGAGATGGATTCACTCCTGGGTCTGGATCGCTTCGAGAATGCAAGATCCAATGTCGTTTCAGTGATCAATCGGATAAGATCCAATCGGAAATTCATGGAACAGAAGTTCAACGAGAAACGATTGGAAGAACTCGAAGAGCGTAAAAAACGGATTTCGGAAAAGTCCGAGGCTTTGAGAAAATCCCTCGAAGATATTCAGGCAAAGCTTAAGCAGAAAAAAGAGGAACTTGACAAGGAATCCGAGCACTTCAATCTCTTGAGATCAAAAAAGCAAAAGCACGATTCTGCGAAGAACGAGCTCCTGCAGTTGAAGGGTTATATCGAATCCCTGGAAAAAGAACTTCAGGGCCATATCACCACTGAAGAGGAATACGTGAAGCAGAAAAAGGCCAATGACGAACTTTCAGGGAAGCAATCTATTCTGAAGAAAAGCCTGGAAGAGATCGGAAAGAACCATTTATTTCTTATAAAGAAGACTGCGAGGCTTGAATCAGAAATAAAGGCATTGGGCAAATCTGCCCAATCCATAAGAAGTATGGAGAAAGAACTGGCAGACATCCTCAAAGGCAAGACGGGTAGTGAGCTTGTAAATGAGGCAGAATCAGTAGATAAGGAGATTATTGCCCTCAATTCAGAGAAGACATCTCTTGCGAATCAGATCAAGGAGCTGGAGAAGGTTTTGCTCTCTCTTCGTCCAGGCATCAGCGAATGTCCTATTTGCGGGAATGTACTGGGAATCGAACACATGGAAAAGATATCCAAAGAAAAGAGCGATGCTCTCAAGAGAGCAAAAGAAAGAGCAGCATCGATAAACAGGGTCATGCCTGATAAGAATTCTTATCGTGACAGAATCATAAAGATGATAAAACGATCAGATAATCTTTCAGAGAAGATAGAATCACTCACAAAGGAGCAGGATGCTCTTCCTGAACTTAATTCGGAATTTTCCCGATATTCCCGGGAGCTTAAAGAGAATGAGGAAAAAAAACAGTCCATGGAGAAATCGCTCGAAGAACTATCCACGAGCATACAGGCGAAATCCCGGTGGATAGACCAGCAGAAATCCTTATTCGAGAAAAGAGAGAAGATGGAAGACGCCAGGAGAAGATGTGAATCTATACAGAAACAGATTGGTGAGATGGCATTCGATGAATCATCATTCGATCGATCCAGATCCAGGATGGAAGGGTTGCGTCTTGCTACTGAACGCCTTTCTATGGAATCCAAATCATTCAAGAAGGAATTTGATTCCATTTCAGAGATGTTGCCATTAGTGGAGGGCGAGTTAGTTTCCCTGAAAGAAACTCAGGATCAGATAAGAAGAAGCAGCAATCTCGAGGATGAACTCGCGATTTTCAAGAACGGGCTGCTCGAAACCCAACTTTCCTTGCGAAATAGTCTTACTGATGCTATAAATAAAGCCATGAATGAAATCTGGTCGATATTTTATCCGTATCGCAATTATTCCTCCATCAGGATATCGATAACAGAGAAGGACTATCTTTTCGAGGTATACGATAGGGGAGAATGGAAGCCTCTCGAGAGCATAGCGAGCGGGGGTGAGCGTGCAAGCGCTGCGTTGACTCTCAGGGTTGCCCTGGCCATGGTGTTGACGCCTACTCTAAGTTGGCTCATACTCGATGAACCCACTCACAATCTTGATAAGGAAGCTATCTCCCTTCTTTCCGATACCCTCCAGTCAAAAGTACCTGAAGTGGTCAATCAGACCTTCGTGATCACGCATGAGGAGGATTTGATGGGTTCGGATTTCGCTTCCAGTTACCGTTTGGAGAGAGAAAAAGGAATAAGCGGACCAAGCAGGTATTATGAAATCTAATTATTCAAATAACTTTTCTTCCATCAATGTCGTGACTTCGAAATCATCTTTTGATTCCTCTCCGGTTTGCATCTCATACCATTCTTTGCAGGATTCCGGATTAATAGTTTCGTATGAAGCTACGACCGGGAAAATATCCTCCCTATCAAGCAAACCAAGGGCAAACAAGTACTGCATCACGTTCCTGAATTCATCTACGACAAATGCTTTCTTCCGGCTAACTCTTAATTTCCTAAGATCAATTATCTCCATGCCATTCTCCTTTATGAGAATATTGTTGAGGCTGAACCTTCCCATTATGAAATTAGCACTATGTATTCTTGCCAGGGATTCCACCACCATCGCAGTGAGTTTCTTTTTGGCCGAATCCCCCAGGGATTCCAGTTCAATATAATGGAAAGGTTCTTTCGCTATCCGTTTGTCAAAGGTCCATGCCTCGCCTTCTATCTTTGATATTACATAGTCATTTCCGCCTAGTGAACGAAGATAGCCCACAATGCTTACCAATCCGCCTTTCATCTTTGAGGCCGCCTTGAATAGTGCCTGGGCAACTTCCAGGGCCGTTTTCCTGAGAATGTACGATGCTCCGTTATACTTGGTCTTGATGCTGTCTGAACCGTCTCTCGCCCCTATCCTAAAAAGATTTCCGAGATTCTCTGTTCTATCGAATTCTATTGTTTTGACTTTCAGGAAAGAGGTTTTGGTTTTTTTCCAGGAATAGGATATTTGTATCGATCGTTCATTCTCCCTCTTTTTTGATGAAGAAGGAACCTCTTTCGAGAATTCGGGAAGTCCATATTCCTCTTGCTTTTCGAAAGCCAGTCCCTCCTTGGAAATATTGTTCATCTCTTCTGTATAATGGAATCTCTTCATTTTTCCACACCACAACTGTTATTCTAACTTATATAGATATCTTAGGGAATAATCATATTTAAAAAACTGTGTAAATCTTAGTAAGCGCTTAATATTTTCTCTTCTCGTGTAGGTTCGCTTTCACCTCAGTTCTCACCAAATCGCTGAATTTTTCATTCCTGCGCTGAGCAGTCTGGGCCAGGCTGGAGAAAATAGCCAGACCATTCTTGCCATCTTCACTCCATGTGTGCTGGCTGATTTTTCTCTTTATTACAACCTGAGTTTTTGAACTGAGTTCAGATAAAAGTTATCACTACAAACCCATTTACGTCGATAAATCATTATTTTTGATAAGCAATATGTTTATAAATTGTAT
>CAZAYB010000074.1:0-12654 GCA_964489215.1 uncultured Pirellulales bacterium | reverse complement strand
TTAAAGTACAGATCGAAATAATGTCTCCAGGCGGTGGCTTTGTCTTCCAGCAGGTACATAACATTATGGCAAATGTACCTCCCGAAAACATTATCGCAATGTTTGAAGCTGCAAATGAATACGGATCCCTGGGCACCAGGAACACATAAAACAAAATAATGGGTTTAAAATAACCTGATCTGACGCGATATGGGAATAAATAGACGCAAAATCACCTTGTATCATGCCCCATCCATATCTATACTAATAATGTCTCTTGGTAGGATTGTAGCCTAAACTGTTCTTATACTTGAAGTTAATGGAATATTACCGGTGACCTCTGGTCGGCTCAACAGAAACTTTCACTTAAAACCAAAGGATTGAATAATGAAGAAGCTTGTTTTGATTGGTCTTACAATTGCCGTCTCCTTTATCTGCTCATGCTCAAAGTCCCCTTCAGCAAATGAGGACAAAGTGTATAAAGTAAAAATTGCACACGGACTGACAAAAAACACACACTGCCACAAAGGACTTGAATATTTCAAAAAGATAATTGAGGAAAGATCAAAAGGAAAAATCAAAGCGACCATATACTCCGGCGGAGAGCTGGGTGACTCAAGGTCACTAATAGAAGGTATGCAGATGGGAACTGTGCACATAGTAGTAACTGCCGTAGCTCCGCTAAGCGCTTTTGAACCAAAACTTATGCTAAGCGATTTGCCCTTTATCTTTGATACTCACAACCAGGCAGAAAAGGTGCTTGATGGCCCGGTTGGCAAAAAAATAGCTCAGGACCTGCCAAAAAAAGCAAAAATAAGACTGCTTTCATACTGGGTCAGCGGGTTCAGAAATGTATTTAATGACGAAAAACCTGTAAAAACCGTTAAGGACCTTGAAGGTATGAAAATCAGAGTCATGGAAACACCTGTACATATTGATACCTTCAATCAGCTCGGAGCAATACCAACACCTATGAGTTTTGGAGAGCTTTACATGGCTCTTGCTCAGGGTGTAGTAGATGCCGCTGAAAATGACGCCGATGCTTTCTGGAGTCAGAGGTTTTATGAGGTCTGCAATTATTATTCCAGAACAAAACATTCATACACTGCATTGGCACTGACCATTAGCGAAAAATTTTATCAGTCGCTCCCCCCAGACCTCAAAGCCGTAGTTGACCAGGCCGCACTTGACGCCAGAGATTATGAAAGAGATATCGCCCGGCAAATGAATGAGCAGGCTATTGAAAAATTAAAGGCAAAGGGAATTAAAATAAACGATGTTGACACCAAACCATTCAGAGCTGCCGTTGCTGATGTTTACAAAAAATACGAAGACCAGATAGGAAAAGATATTCTGGACGAAGTTCTTAAAGAAAACAGCATGCCCTAAAAAAATAATCGGAACAAAAACTAAAGGATATTAAAAGCTTACTGACCTATGAAAATTCACCGCAAAATAATCAGCTGTCTCACAATCCCCGCCCCTTTGTTTGTGAGCATCATTAAATGGGTATTGTGCTTATTGATAATTGTCATGTCAATATCCGTTTTTGCACAGGTTCTTTACAGGAAAGTTCTCGACGGAGCAATACCGTGGTCCGAAGAACTCGCACGGTATCTCTTTGTATGGTCTGCCTGGCTCGGAGCCGCCGTCGCAATATACCGAAACGCTCACTTCGGCGTTGACTTCGTAGTAAATTTCGCTCCCCCAGCTGTAAAAAAAATAATTCGATTTATCGTCGTACTCATTGGCGCTGCTTTCTTTATCATAGCCATCTGGAAAGGGTTCGGCCTTGCTTTTGACAACTGGTACCAGAAGTCACCTGCAATGAGAATACCAATGACATTTCCTTATCTTTCTGTACCGGTCGGCTCAATGTTCATGCTCTATTTCTGGTTGACAACGCTTCCGGTAGAAACCGCGGAGGAAACCAAATGAACCCATCCGTAGCGTTATTTGGTCTGTTTATCCTGCTGCTCTTATGCAATATGCCGGTAGCACTTGCGCTGGGAACCGCTTCAATTGCAACTTGTTTTCTGATTGAGGTACCTGTAACTCTGCTGCCCCAGACTTTGTTTACTTCTCTGGATAAATTTCCTATCCTTGCGGTTCCTTTTTTTATACTCGCTGGATCTTTGATGAGTGAAACTGGTATGTGTGAAAGAATTCTTGATTTCGCAAACTCACTTGTAGGACACATCAGGGGTGGACTGGCAATGGTCTGCGTGGTAAGTGCTATGATTTTCGCAAGCATCTCAGGTGCCGGAGTCGCAGCAACAGCCGCAATAGGTTCTATACTCATACCCGCAATGATAAACAGAGGATACAAAGCGAACGAGTCTGCTGCAATACAGGCAACCGCTGGTGCAATTGGCGTGATAATACCCCCCAGCATTCCAATGATCGTTTTCGGTGCTGTTGCTTCAATGTCCGTTGCAAGGCTTTTCCTTGGAGGAGTCATGCCGGGAATACTTGTCGGTTTAGCTATAATTACAACTGCTTATTTATCTGCAATAAAAAACAAGTACCCCGTTGAGAAAAAATTTGAGATAAAAAGGGTGTTTCTTACTTTCAAAAGGGCAATGCTGCCCCTTGGTATGCCCGTAATTATTTTAGGCGGAATATTCGGCGGATATTTCACTCCTACTGAAGCTGCGATAATCGCTGTTGTATACGTCTCAATCGTGGCGTTAATTCAAAGAAAAATCAAAATCAGAAATGTACCCGATATGCTTATGGACGTTGCGGTCCTGACTTCTATCGCTACCTTTCTCGTCGCCAGCGCTTCTTTGTTCGCATGGGTGCTTGCCAGCGAACAGATCCCTCAGAAGATAGCTTCAACATTACTGGCAACCGTCCAGAACAAATACCTTATTTTGCTCATAATAAATATCCTGCTTCTTTTTGTCGGTACTTTTCTTGAAAACATTTCTGCCATTATAATACTGGCTCCTATACTAATGCCAATCGCCGACAAACTGGGTATTGACCCATATCACATGGCAGTAATAATTTGTTTCAACCTGGCCGTTGGAATGGCAACACCGCCTGTCGGTGCAAACCTTTTCGTCGCCGGGGCTATAGCCAAAACCGATCTTACAAAAACTTCAAAAGGTGCATTACCCTATCTGGCAGCGATGATAATTGTCTTGTTGTTGGTTACATACATTCCAGCCGTCAGCCTGTTTCTGCCGAACTTATTTATTCCCGTTAAATGACTATTGAGGATTTAAGCATGAAAACCACACAATCAACAAAGGACCTCAGCAGGGAAGTGCCCATCGATCAGCTGTGGGTAAAATGTCCCGAATTCGAAAAGGCATTGTATGACGCCAGTGCGCCGTTACCGGAGGTCAAAAGATTAACCGAACCTCCATTCTTTCACTGGTTCAGTTATTATGACAAACTTCAGCTCGACAATTCGATGAGATTTGCTCTCTCGATGGAAGTCGATTTCGAGCACCGCTCACCAAAGCCGAGCGATTCGATAAGACTCGGAATGGTAGATACACACGACAATAACAAATGGATTCCTCTTGGAACCTCAAACGCATGGTGCTGGCAGCAGGGCTGTATGCTCCAGTGGAGGCCCAGCCACAGAGAACAGGTAATCTGGAACGACAGAGAAAAAGACAAACTCGTCACAAGAATACTAAACGTATCTACCGGCGATAAAGTTACAATTGACTACCCCGTTTATCACGTTCACCCAAATGGTAAGATCGCTCTGGGAATTGACTTCCACAGACTGCAGTTCATGAGACCAGGCTACAGCTACTCAGGACTGAACGACCCAAACCATGATAAGCTAACCCCGCAGGAATCCTCAGTTCACATCATCGACCTTGATACAGGACGCAAAAAACCCCTCATAAACTGTCAGAAGATTGCCGGCCTTCCTTACCCTGACAGACACCCGGATGATGACAAACATTACTTTAACTGCCCAACATGGAGCCCTGACGGCTCCAGGTTCTTGTTCCTGAACAGATGGAGGAGCATTTCAGACAGATTCCCGGACTTTAGAACAAGAATGTTCACCGCTGACCCTGACGGCGAGGACATCCGACTGGTAACTAACCAGGAAGGTGTTTCCCATTACGCATGGTTCGGCAATGATCAGATTGCCCTCTGGAGACAGGGAGCCTACAGACTTTATAAAGATGATGAATCTTTCGAAGAAGAGGTAATCCTCGAAGCAACAAACGGCCACCTCAGCTTCCTCCCGGATAAAAAATGGATGATAGGAGATACCTATGTCGACCAAGAAGGATATCAAAATCCTTTCCTGCTCAACTTGTCATCTGGAAAAATTCACCCGCTTGGACATTTCCACACACCATCTAAGTACAAAGGCGAATGGAGATGCGACCTGCACCCCAGAGTTTCACAGGATGGAAAAAAAATTATCGTCGACTCAGTTCACGAAGGCTTAGGAAGACAGCTCTACATGTTTGATATCGAAAGCATCATCTCAGGTTGAACCTCCTGCCAATATCAAAAAATAATTCCCTAAAGTAAGGATAAGACTATGATGCCGTTTAAGTATCTGCTTCATTTTGTAATCGTTCTAAACTTTATTGTCGTTTCTTCCTCCCTGGCATATCCATCTGCCCTGGTCGATTACACTGTGCTCTCAGATTCAGCAAAAGAAACCGGACAGTTAGATTACTACGATAGTATTCCAACACAAAGCTGCCGTCTTGAGCTGCAGGGCAGAACCGTGGAATTCGACCTGCCTGTTTCCGCAAGGGCCTATGACTCGATACCCGTAAAGTACAAAATCAAATTCAAAAGTGAATTTGACAGATGGAACTACATCGAAGCCGTTGCTTTCGAAAATGATGCCTCTGTATCAGACACCCACTTATACGACCTAAACGTCCCAGGCCGTCCCGACGCCGACATAGAATACCTCGGCAGCATCTGTGCAGACTGGCAGCCCGAAAAATACATCCTCATGACAACAGACCCCAAAACGCCTGTAAGCCCGTTCCCGCCTTTCAAAAGGGACCAGATGATTAAATCCGGTGCCATAAGACCTGCCGACCTTATCTGGTTTAAGTTCAGGATTAAAAACACTGGCGACACAATACTCGACCCCGAAGGGTTCAGCGGAAGCTTCGCTCAGCCGGTCATTCACA
The DNA here is from genome assembly GCA_964489215.1 of uncultured Pirellulales bacterium. Taxonomy (GTDB): domain Bacteria; phylum Planctomycetota; class Phycisphaerae; order Sedimentisphaerales; family Anaerohalosphaeraceae; genus CAZAYB01. The sequence continues at coordinate 7,531 of CAZAYB010000074.1, read as the reverse complement.
AACTAAGCAACGATGGAACCATCGAATGGACCCAGCGAGTATCAAATCACATAATTCGGCAGGAAAACTACATCTACCCAGGCCAAAGCGCCGAACAGTGGATAAGCTTCAACTGCCATCAGAAAAATCCGCCCCAAAAGCATTTCGGCCTCACACCCGGCAAATACAGAATAGACTTCAGTATGCGGGCCCGTTTCTATCACCGCCACAACTGGATAACAAATATATGGTCAGGCACCGAGTACGCACGAACGCAGTTTTGGTTCGAGGTAAAGGAAAACCCCCGCAAAACCCACGTTAAATCTAAAAAAATAAAACTAAATGCCGATTACACCCCTGCCATGTTCAGAAAGTTCGAGGAGTTCATGTCCTCCTTTCACGCATACGCAGGCACTGACCTTATGGCAGGCCAATCCGAAGACACAATGTATCTCCAGGTCGCACCATGGACAAAATTCATCACTCTAAAGCTTGTACTGAGCCACCCAATGGCAATAAAAACTATAAAGGTACCGATTAGAGTATCGACGGAAAACCTGGCCGTTAAATACAATCCCGACAACATAATGACAATCTCATCTGGAAAAAAGGAAAGGCCCGTCGTACTGGCAATGCCTTTGCCCGGAATGAGAAGCGGAATCAAGCATGACCCGTTCCCCGAAAAGTACATGTCAGACAGGGTCGAAGAAATGAAAAAGCTGGGAATAAACGTACTTAATAACAGCAGCGGTGACTGGTGGATACATGAAATGACCTTTCGCAACTACCCCGAGGCACACAGTGCAAGCTTTAAATATTTTTATGATGTGCTCGTAAGAAAATTCGACATGAAAGTCACAGGCTGGAGCATTTACCCGCCAGGCGCACCGCATTGGTTCAAACACGCTTCACTGCTGCTTGGAAAGGAAATAAAATATTCAACAGCCGGAAAAGGATACAATAACTTATCCGTAACTGTCGACCCCGCTGACCCCTCTTTGCCTGAGGTCATAGCCGCGGCAACTAAATTTAACTATCAGCGATGGGGCGATACATGGTTTAAAACAAAGGACGGCAGAGTACCAATAGACATTGAGGACACCTGGGGCTGGATGAGAAACGATATAAACATCAGGTACTACCTTGGCCCTCTCGGCATAAAAGGGTTCCGTGAATATCTCAGCAAAAAGTATCAATCAATCGAAAAATTAAACATTGCATGGGACTCTGACTTCACGGATTTCAACCAGATAGATCCCCAGGAAAATCAGGGCCAGGCCACAGACAACCTGAAACTTAAGCCAGAGTATAACATTGACTCCAACATTTTCCACGACTGGAGCAAACCCGTAGAGGATTGGGACAGATACCGTACTGTTTTACGTATGGAAATTTACAAGGAAGCTAACAGGCTCATCCGCAAGTTCCTTCCAAAGGCGGAAATTTGCGTCAGAACCGAAGGTGCTAATCTGCTCATTAAAGGTCAACCGGATTCAGATAATATGTACTGGAGGCACGTATACTACTCACAGAGAAGAAACGCCATGGTCTATGACATCCTCAAAGACTATGACGTCGTCCATTTTTACAGTGATTACACAACCCTTCCATACCCCGTCCATCTATGGCGGCAGGCCATGAAACAGATGGTAAACGATGGATTTATCCCGATGTTCCTGCCCCAGTTCGACCACATGCGAGATGTCCTGCTCAACCCACACTACGGAAGGGAATACAAGAGACATTACAATCTTGATAAACCCGCAAAGGGAATGATGGTTCATTGCCTCACCGCAGCTTACCCATGGTGGAAAGTTACTTACCAGCAAGGAGGTGCTCCCGGAATAATATATTCTGATTTCCTTTGTGACGGCTATGCAACCGAAACACAGAAGCACGAACTGAAGCTCTTAAAAAACGCTTTTGACAACATGCAGAAACAGTAAAAGGATTTTCAATATGTCAGCCATTGCAGATTTGCAAATCAACTCCGACCAGGACTTTTGTATAAAAAACAATTCATACGACCCTCAGCAGCAACCCTGCTGGGAAAGCCTCCTCACTATGTGCAACGGAAATTTCGGACTTCGAGGAAGCCTTGAGCTCCAAAGCCCAGGACAAAAACCCGGACTCTACATCGCAGGTTTGTATGACAAACCTGACACAGACCGGAGAAAAAACGCTTTTGGACTGAATATACTCAACAAGTCGCTTACTCCTGCTCTGGCTGTTTGTCCCCTTTTTTACAAAATTCGTATTATCTTCGACAACATTGATTTCGACTTCTTCTCATGTAAAGTGATTGATTTTAACCAGACTCTTGACATGTTAAAAGGCCTCAGGTTTCACAGATACATTCTCGAAAACAAAAACGGTCTTCAGGTTGAAGTGAACACTTTGCTTTGCGCTCACAAAAAAGACCTTCATTTAGCTGTCCAGATGGCAGATATAAAACCATTGAACTTTTCTGGAAAAGGCGTTGTTCAGTTCATTGACCATCAGCAAACCAGACCTGAGCACCTCGACAGAATAAGGGACTATGTCTGCCAGACTGACCTGCTGGAAAACCGCGATCTTGACCAATGCTCTTATATTCACAGCCGTGTCCTCGAAACCGGATATGATATCTTTCTTGCAAGTTCCGTAAAAGGCCCCGGCCGAAAAAGCATATTACCATCTGCAGAAAGCATCGTTCAGAGTTTCGAGGTTAATTTCAAAGAAGGCTCTTTGCTGCAATTCTGTAAATATGTCTCTGTTTTTACAACTCTGGATAAAATCAAAGACGGCAAAGAATGTATAAATCATCTCAGAGAGAATCTAAAATCTGAACCTCTTCAGCTTCTCGATGGGCACTTCGATTATTGGCAGAAAAGATGGGACATTGCAAAAGTATGCATCAACGGTGATCAGGATGTAAGCCTCGGGCTGCGATGGTGTCAGTTCCATCTGACTCAGCTCGGTAACGAACAGAACCCAAATGTTTCAATACCTGCAACCGGTCTGCACGGACCCGGCTATTTTGGACACATATTCTGGGACACTGAAATTTACATGCTGCCATTCTTTTTAATTACAAATCCGATTGTAGCAAGAAACCTGCTCATGTACAGATATAACAGACTTGACGCTGCAAGGACAAACGCAAAACAAGCAGGGCTTGAAGGAGCTAAATTCCCATGGGTAAGTACAGATACAGGACTGGATGTAACTCCCCCCGACTGGGAAAGCTCTGGCAGGGAGATACACATTAACGGCGCTGTAGCATACGCATTTCATAATTACAGAAAGTGGACTGACGATGAAGATTTTTACCGGCAGTGCGGAATAGAAGTGATAGCAGAAACCGCTAAGTTCTGGGCTAGTCGTTCGGAAAAAGGCAGTGATGGAAAATATCATTTACTCAATATTGTCGGACCGGATGAATATAATGTACATGCAAATGATAACTATTACACCAATCACCTGGCTGTCTGGAATATGAGACAGGCAATAAAAGACATGCAGTCATTGCAGCAAAAGGACCCCGCAAAATACGATGAACTAAAGGAAAAGATAAACTGGTCGAAACAGGTCGTTGAAAAAATCAAAACTGTCGCAGATTCAATGTACTTCCCGCCCATCGAGAACAATGTTTGCGAACAGTTCGAAGGGTTCTTTAAACTGCCCGACCTGCCGGAACTGAAACGGGACCAGTACGGCAGACCTCTTTCAGACCGTGGACACAAATACGATGGCTCAAGCCAGATGAGCAAACAGCCCGACGTTGTAATGATGCACTACCTGTTCGGTGACGATTTCCCGCTTGAAGTGCAAAAGGCCTGCTTCGAGTATTACGACAAAAGATGTGTACAGGGTTCGTCGCTTAGCCCAAGTGTCTCCTGCATCGTCGGACTTGACCTCGATATGCCCCAGAGAAGCTATAACTATTTCAGGCTTTCAGCACTGCTTAATCTGCACAACCTGCACACCGATAAAACACTAAGCCATGGAATTCATGTCGCATGTGCAGGCGGTACCTGTAAAGCAGCCATACTTGGATATGGAGGCGTGTCGATAAAAAATGGTATCCTGCACATCGAACCTGTACTGCCTGCTCAATGGTCATCATTCAGTTATTCTTTTCTTTATTGCCAGAGGAAAATATCTGTAACCGTTCAGGATAACTCGCTGGAAATTACTCTCACCGGCCAGGACATTGAAGCATGCGTATGTTCCAGAAAGATTATGCTTTCTTCACAAAATACATTTTCGCTTGATTTGAATTCAGTACAGCTCTGATAACTTTCAATGTAATTATATGAGAGGAACAATAAATGCTTCGTTACCGATACTTTTTAAGTTTGCTGTTCGTTTTCACTTTACTGACAGGCTGCAATCCGGAGCAGAATAAATCCAGTAAAACTTTTTCTAAAGCTACAGTTTCTTCGGACTGTAAACCTGCTTTAATGGCAAATTCACTTAGCAGCCGAAATGCTCTGGCTGAATTTTTTGACACTACCCCTTTGGACCCTGCAATATTAAATCACGGTTTGCCGGACAATGTTGACATAATAGTCTGGGCCTCTCACAGTAAAAAGCTTCCCGAGGAAATGCTTAAGCCTGATGTCATTAAAAAAATTAAAACATTTATAGAAAACGGCGGAGGATTGTTCCTTGTAAGTCACGCAAACCGGTATGTTGCTGATATGGGTATCGAAAGTTCTTATCCGGATTTTCTTTCCATGAACCATTTAGGCCGCGACCCTAAGCAGGTTTATACTTCTTTCGGATTAAATTGCAGAAAGCAAAATTATTTTACAAATGGGCTTTCTCCCGAAGAACCTCTGAAATACCCTCTGGTCGAAGCCGACACTGTGATTTTTGAATCATGCCAATGGAGAAAGAACAAGCTGACAAACGGAAATGTCCTCGCTGGTGAATACTTTCATAGTCGAGACAAAATAAAAGATTTCATAAATCGTCCGACTCTTATTGAATGGAATCTCGGCAAGGGCAAAATAATAGGCTATACTCACAACCTGCACCTTGAACCTTTCAATGCAAACCGCAGTCAGGAAAATCTCCATCAGTTTATAAATAATTGCATCTCTTATCTTTCCGAACTCAAAAATCCACGGATAGCTGTATTGAGTGAAACTCCGACACGTCTTGGCATTGATGACATTTCCTGTGCTCCGCAGCTGGTACAAATCCAGCCTCATACGCTGCATAACTCAATGCCCAACCTGCCTTATATTGCTCACTGGGGATGGGAAGCACCCATTATTTATCAAAGACAGCCAAGAGAACCGGTTGACCCGGATTATTTCAAAAAGAAAATTATTGATGAGGCTTTTCAGTGGGGGGCAAACCTGATTGAATTCTATCCATATCATACCTCTCACGGCTGGATCTGGCCATGGTCGGAAAATGACCCTATTCCAAAACCAAAAGTAAAAAGATATCCATATTGGCGACGAAACAGCGAAAAAACCAGAAAAGAATGGAGTTACGCTTCAATTCGTCAAATTATAAAATACTGACATGAAAAAGATTTACTGTTCCACAGCTTTTACGGTGCGGGTATCCATGAATTTGACGCCGTTCTATTATTTATTGAGCTCCAGGCAAGAGAGCTTATGAACGCTTGTGAATACGACAGTATCTTCTTGCAGGACGGTTTGGGAATGGAGAATGTTTTTCTTAACCGCGGAAACTCCGAGACAGGCCAGGTCATGGATCTTATCTGGAGATATAACCCCGGAGCTTATTACCACACAACCGCCGCTTTCCCTGCGCACAATCCTGCCGTATCAGGCTCTCTTCAGTGTGCGGTGGGAAGGGCAACCGGAACTACCTCCAGCGGGTTCGCCGACCAGTTCCGATATATTTGGCATCCGCCTTTGTATTTATCTTCACAGGCCGATTGCAGGGTAAAAAGAGTTGAAAAAGAAATCTGGCCTCGTTCCTGGGTGTGGGGAGGGGGGTCCTATCCGGACTGGATAATACGCCAGGCAAATGATTTCTGCAGAGACAGAATGTGGCTCGATACGGGGCTATGGTGGCTTGGAGAGCCGGAAGCGACCCTGCCGAGTGAATACAGAGATTATGTATATGCCGCCTCGGCAGATCCGCTAAAAGCGGCCCTGACGTATAAACTGTCAGCGACTGGTATTGACGGCCACAGGCACGAGATATTTAAACAAAGCGATACCGTGCCGTTTGAATGGGTTCACCTCCAGAAATATCCAAGTACAAGTTCTGTAATTCACAATAATTATTTAAGAGTAGTTCGTTTTGATAAGGATGATAAAGGAATTCTCGAATACGACCTCTCGAAGACTGCTCTTTTTCATGATATTGCTGAAAACAGAAAACCTTTAATATTGTCAGACAATTTTATTAAAACTTCATCGGTTGAAAGCAGCGTTGAATCTGTTACGCATAAACATCTTAAGATTGGTCCTGTTGTTGCGGAGCTTTCTGAGAGCATTGAATATTCGGACAGCTCAATTCAAAACAGAGTCTATAGAATCCGAAATGACTGGCCGGGCCTTACGGTTGATTTGACAAATAAATCCGATATAAAAGCAAAAAAATGGTCAGTTCTTATAAGTTTCTCTGACTATGAAAAAGTTGCCAGGTTTGCCAGGGGCTGGAAATTTGAAGATTTAAATTATAATCTGCCTGAGATTTTTTTAGCGGTTGAAGGTGATGATGTTGAGACGAAGATAACACAGGATAAGACCGTCGAGTTGCGATTTAAGGCTGAGAAAGTGTCCGGATGCAAAATACACCTTTTTATAAACGATGAACTTTATGATAGTGAGCAGTTATCCTGTTTAGCAGAAGAAATTTATAATCTCGACAATTTAAGAGAGATTCATGTTTCTGGTCAAGCCGAATTGGAAAATTCATTGCCGATGCCGATGGTCCAGGCAGTTAAGATTTCCAATCCTGGTTCAAAGCCTTACTTTGTTTGTGAAAAATACAAAGATACCGCAGCGTGGACAGTTCGTGCTGCTCAGCCGGGCAAAGAATATGATATTTTAAAGCTTTATATGGGTAGCGGAAGTTGGGCAAAGGTTCAGCCTTACGGCTTTATTGATGATGTGGTAAAGCCTGGCTGGGGATGTCAGTATTCTCTTGTGATTTTTGATGATGTTAAAGAGAGGTCCTGCAACGTTGAGGTAGTTAAGACAGGGCCGTTTATTTTTGCTCCGCGGATAGAATGGAAAGAAAAGTTTAATCGGGTGCTGGTAAACGGTAAAAAATGGAGCTATTTTGACAGCGGAAATGTTTTTCTTCCAAACCAACCGGGCAAATATCAAATAGATGTAGGTTTCCAGAATACAGATACGCCGACTCTTGCAAGGACGTTTCTTGATATAAAGGCATGTTACTGGAATAAAACAGACCGGACTCTGACGATTGATGCGTCCATGCCTCACTGGTGGGAAAAACCGCTTGAGCATGACAGGTATTATTATGCGATGATAAAATATCATGAAAAACCAGTGTCTATTGAGGGTAATGCAAGGTTGATGGAGTGGGATAATTACCGTATAAGTGA
>CAZAYB010000073.1:0-12736 GCA_964489215.1 uncultured Pirellulales bacterium | reverse complement strand
ACGCATGACGGATCCGCCGGATCGGTGCAGAACACCCCAGCTTCTGCAAGCCTGGCAAGATCTTCGAGATCAACGACACAGTTGCGATTGAAATCACCCTTGAGATATCCGAAATCACCGCATTCACCGCCCGTTCCAGGTTCATATGGACCAGTAAAATCCATTCTGACATAATCAGTTTTAACATGATAACGAGCACTACCGGCAAGGCTGCCCATGTAAATCCAGTCCTGATAGGCACTGGAACCGCCCATAATGCCGCCTTCATCGGACCTGCCGCCGGTATATTCAAGATTTCCGTCAACATAAATGTCCACGTAAGGTGAATCAAATGGGTCGTTGTAAACACCGGGATGTCTGACAATACGGATTTTATGCTGTGAACCAGTCAGGTCTCCCGTATAAATTGTTGTGGGCCCTGCACTCGAGGTGATTCTGTCTGCGAATATCTGAATGTTCATACTCGCGCCACTATAGGCTTCACCAATCCAAAAACAATAACCCCAGGTACCCGGTGCAGTGTTTATAATCTCAGTACTTATCTCGACAGTATAGCCGATTGACTGATCGGGATCCCAAGGATTGTTAGGGTCTGCGTTTGTGTAGTTTTGAGTCCCATTCGTATAATTAAAATATTCCGCACCATAGGCTCCCGGTAATGACCATCCGATAGAGCCTGAGGCGAAAACATCGATGTCGAGCAGGCTGCCGTTGCTTGAAGAGTAAGCGGCCTCCGTCGCCTCTGGATCCGCTATGTTAATGTCCCATACTGGGGCCGCCTGGCTCGGCACTGTGCCGCATTCATAATGAATTCCCACAAAATCAGAGGAATTTCTCCCTTCGGCTAAAGCCGCGGACGTTACGAATGCCGCTGTCAGGATTGTGAACAACAAAATTTTCACCTTCATAATTTACCTCCTCTCGGAAAAGTAATAACAATTATTTTAAGGCATACGAAAGCCTTATTTCTCTTTATTTACATTTTTAAAATTGGTTGTCGAAGTAACTGACAACTTCGGTATAAACATGTTTTTTTCTACTAAAAAGCCTGTATCTTTTGAAGCGATTAATTGCAGAAGATTTCGGACAAGTGTTTCAGAAACTTTACCGAAAGGCTCTTTTAAGCAGGTAGGTTCAGGGTACACAAATTCGTTATCAGGAATAGAATGGAAACAGGCAACACCAACATCAACTCCTATTTTTAGTTCGGCCTGCCTTAATGCCTCATAAACCCCGGAAACGCCATCTCCGCCATCAAGCACAAGGCATGTTTTCCCTTTAAATATTCTCCCTGCAGCAATTGCATTTTTGATTGCATCATAATTACTTTTACCATCACGACCATGTTTGTTAATAATTACATCATTAACATTTTTTATCCCTGACCTTATAAGATATTCTTTCCATGCCCTGTAGGCTCCGCCTGATCCTTTAATATTAACAGTATTAAATCCTTCTTCTGCGGTAATTAAAATATCCTGCCAACCTGACTTTATTAAATGATTGAATAGTTCTGCGGCAGCTGAGTAATGATTAACAATGACAAGGTCAAATGGCAAATTCGCATAGATATCATCAAGAACTCTAAAAACCATAGGAGTATTTGAACTCCAGTAGTTGAGATATTCGTCATAGGATTCTTTATAATAGTCCAGAAAAATTATGCCGTCTATCTGGTTAGGGCCCAATTCCTTAAGATGTTTACTGAACTCCCCCGCGGCTCTATGTAATTCAATTGGTATTACATGGTAGCCGTGCTTGCGTGATATATTTGTAAGTAAGTCGAAATATTTAAAAATAGGGTAATGCTGAAGAAAACTTGGAACCACAACGCCGATATTGAAAGTTTTTCCTGTTCTTAAGTGCCTTGCTGACCAGTTTGGCTGATATCCCATTTGCTGTGCCACATTTTTTATTTGATTAATTCTCTTTGTGGAAATCTTCTTCTCGCAAACCGGGCTCAGTGCTGCTGACACCGTTGAAGGTGCGACACCTACTTTTTTAGCTATTTCTCTGATTGTCACGGCCATTAATTTATCCTTAACTGTAATTCCAGTATTTATTTTACGGAAACGTTTTCCTTATGTCAATCTTTTTTTCAAAAAAAATAAATTATTTCCGACACAGCCAACAGGTAAGGAGTTTAAGCCAATCGCTTTAATAGTATGTATTTAAGAGAGAAATAAGCTGTATTTAAAATTAAAATAAATTAATTTATTGACAGATATATATTAATCCGTTATTTTAAGGAAAACATTTACTTTTTTAATTTATGAACCTTTGGAGCATTGCGGATGCCGGACGTAAAGATTAGATTTATTGATGCGGTTATAGTCTTGGTATATCTTGTAGCTATGGCGATAATAAGCACAATTATCGCCCGCAGGCAAAAAGACAGGGAGGATTATCTTTTAGCCGGTAGAAATATGCACTGGTTTCCAGTGGCTATTTCCGGCGTAGCGGCGGCATTCAGTGCCATCAGCCTGATGGGGGTGCCCGGTTTTGTCTACGCAAACGATATGCGGTATTTACCGATGTTATTCGCTGGTTTTATAAGCATTCCTGTCGTTTTTTTTATTGTAATACCCTTCCTGTATAAGCTGAAGCTTGTTTCAGTTTATCAATATCTCGAAAATCGGTTTTCTCCGTTTTTAAGGCTTTTGGCAAGCGTAATGTTTATGTTTACTAAAGTTGGCTATCTCGCTATGGTCATATTTACCCCATCACTGGCGTTATCCGCTGTAACCGGAGTAAACATTCAGTTATTAATCATCGTTTTCGGCTTGATCACCACACTTTACACCATGGCCGGCGGACTGGAAGGCGTCATATGGACAGAATTGGTACAATATTTCGTCATAGTCGGAAGTATTCTGGTAATATTCTTATTCTTTATCTTTTCTCCCGATGCCGGTCAAGTAGGCTTATACTGGCAGCAAGCAAGAGCTGCTGGAAAAACACAAATGTTCGATTTTTCATTCAATATCAGCGAATTGACTGTCTGGGCAATTCTTTTTAATTCCACTTTAATAGGAATCGCCGGAGTTTGCAATGACCAGACGAATATCCAGAAATTTTTTGCTGCCAAATCAATCGGCGATGCAATGAAGGGTTACTTGTTCTCGATGGTTTTCGGGACACCGGTTGTTTTGTCGCTTTTTTTTGTAGGCGCCTGGATGTACGGTTTTTTCCAGGGAGCTGAGCCCCTGCCTGCCGAATACGCGGGCAAACCAGACAGAATTTTTCCTTATTTTATCTCAACTTATATACCGCCAGGTGTTTCCGGCCTGATTTTTGCGGGAATATTCGCCGCCGGAATGTCAACTATAAGCGCGGTTCAGCATTCTCTTACAAGTCTTTTTATGGTCGATATATGTGAGAAATTTATCCTGAAAAGCGCAAACAGGGGCAAAAGATATGTCTGGTTGAGCAGAGGCGTGAGTTTGGCGTGGGGACTTTTAGCAATCATACTCGCATTTTTTGTTATGTGGCTTGGAGATACAATACTCGAAGTAACCGCAATTATTTCGAGTCTGCTTGCCGCTCCGCTCGGAGGTATATTCTTTCTCGGCATTTTTACAAAACACGCCGATGACATCGGAGCGATTGTCGGTGGAATTGCGGGAGTTTTAACTACCAGCGCTTCTGTTTTATTGAACAAATTTGACATTATAAAGATAAATTTTATGTGGTTTGCGGTTTTCGGCCTTACTGTCACCTTCGTAATTGGTTATATATTCAGTATTAGAAAATATTTAGAGTCCATCAAAGAAAAAAAGAAGAAAAGTTTATCAATTTCTTAGGAAAAAAATGCCTCAGAACTTAACATTCAGTAAAAATGACAATCGATGGTCGGCAATATATAATGACGTACAAATAACTTTTTCCAATGTAGAAAAGGACTTCCTGCTTGACCAGATATCTTACCAGAAAAGACGAGAGTTTCTCAGGATACCCTCTCATTTGTGGAAGATTGTTTTAACCAATAAGCGGGGTGAACATCAGGAGATAAGTTCTGAGGGCAAAATACCCGAACTTTCACAATCAGAAAACGGTATAATCTTTATATGGAAATCTTTACCTGTAAATGGCCAAAGCGGTTCTGTATCTGTTAAGGTAAACTTAGCCTTTTCAAATAACTCTCGTATCCAGTGGAACATATCAGTAACGGAATTACCGGAAAACTGGTCTGTATTTCGGGTTTACTTTCCGGCTTTCAACTTACTAACCGAAAAATCAGACGATTATAAGCTGATTGTACCTGTGGACAGAGGCGTCGAATATAAAAATCCTCTTGAGACTATACCAACCGGCGGAATAATCGAAAGCAAAAAGATCAGAGAAAGGCCTTACCCGCACGGCGGATATACGATGCAGTTTATGGGTTTTATCGCACAGGATGACCTTTTTTATTTCGCAGCCGAAGATCCTGATGCTCACCTGAAGGTTTTTTACTTTAAGCCTGACAAAGAAAGTAAAACTATCCAATTGTTTCCCTACTGGGACACAGAAATTCATTACGGAAAAAACTACGATTCTTTCAATTGGGTTACTGTTTTGCAAAAAGGAGATTGGTTTGATGCGGCACAACTTTACCGAAAATTCGCATTGAAAGCTCAATGGACAAAGAAGGGTCCCATTGAAAAGGGCAAAAAAACCCCTTTATGGTATCAGAAAACTCCAATCGTATCCCTGAGATTAAACCGGGGCGCAGGGTATGAAGATGAAGATCTGATTAAGGAAGCCGAATTTTACGGCGTTCCCATGCTCTGTCATTATTATATGTGGCACAAAAACGCTTTTGACGCGAAAAATCCTTATTTTTTCCCGACAGTACCAGGGTTCAGGAATACGATTCAAAAGCTCCGAAATTATAATTTGCACGTAATGCCTTATGTAAACCCTTATTCCGCCGACACCTCTTTGCCCGAATGGCAGGATAATCTTGAAAACTCAGCAATGAAGATCACCGAAGACGGTCAACTTTCACTTCTGACCTGGAGTCAGGGAAAAACTTTTGCCGGTATGTGCCCGCAAGCTCCTATGTGGAGGAGAATTATAAATCAGCTCTCAATGCGAATGTACGAGATGGGCATAAAGGCATTATACTTTGACGAAGTGGCAGCCTCTTCGCCGCGTACCTGCTATGACCACCGACACGGCCATATACTCGGAGGAGGTAACGGATATGTAAAGAGTTACTGGTCTTATTTTGATGAAGTAAAAGAAGAAGCCTCGGAGTTTCTGGATGAGCCGGTTATAACTATGGAGGGCTGCGCTGAAGCTTATATAAATCAGGTCGATGCTTTTTTAATCGGAAATATGAACGATCCTCAGGAAATCCCTTTATTTGAAGCGGTTTATCACGACTATGTTATGGGGTTCGGAAGATATACATTTACTCCTGAACTTACTGACAAGCGTTTTAAGGGGGCTATTATATCAAAACATGCCCAACAATTTATATGGGGCAGACAATTTGGATGGTCGAGAATACCTCATATCGCAATCATTCAAAAAGATCCTGAAACCGCCGAATTCCTCAAGCATCTGGCTCATATATGGATGAATAATTACGATTTCCTTGTATGGGGAAAGATGCTTAGGCCCCTGGATTTAAGCGATCAACTCAAACCTGTTAAAAGGTTGTGGGCCCGGGCATGGAACGATAATAAAGGTACAGAATTGTATCTATCTCCTGTGCTGAATTCTGTTTGGCAGAAAGACGATGGTTCAATCGCCGTAGTGTTGGTAAATATAACCGACCAAACACAAAAATGTTATATTAAGCTTCCCAACCAGCAGGAAATGCTCGCTGAAATGATGTCGAAAGAGGGTTCTGTATCGAAAGAAGTAAAAGAATCTACAAATTATTATCCCCTGCCTCAATGTGCCCTGGGGATATTAAGAGAGCAGCAAGGTGATACCGCCAAATCAAAGATATGCGGCGGCGATTCCGAAAACGGCTTTGAAGTGGAATTGTCTCCTCTTAAATGCAATATAATAATAATAGGCAGTGAAAAAGATTACGGAGTACATAATTGAAAGGATAATTATGCGTAATATGGGTAAATATTTTGTCTTATCTGTGCTTTTGTTTTTCTTGATGTCGGGCGGCTGTAGAGAAGCTCAGAAAACCAACTCCGAGAGCTTAAAACCTGTTTTCAATGATCCTGTAATTGAGCGTGTCGATAATGTGTATAATTCCGGTCCGGCACTTACGCCGAGCATTGTAAAAACAGCTCAGAATACATTAATAGTAACCTGGAATACCCGTGGTGACGGCATGCCGGACACAAAAACAATGTTTGCTGCATCAAATGACCTCGGCAAGACCTGGTCCCAGCCTTATCTTGAAATGACAAGTGATAATCCTAATGCCGGTTTGGGGGCCTCTCTTTACAAAATTGAAAATAAGAATAAAATTATGTGCGGAAAGCTCGAGTTGGTTTGGCCTACCGCAGATGTAAGCCAGGCAAAGCCTGATTTTCATAAACTCGCCGCACAACGAAAGTTCGATTATTATTACTGTTTTTTGGAAGATAACGCCAGGACTTTCGGGAAATGGAAAAGGTTAAATGATCCCCAAAAGAGGAATGATTTTCCTCAGGGCGATATTGTAAAGCTCCCAAATGGAGACCTGCTTTGGCCCTGGGGCTGGTGGGGAAGCAATCCGTTAAACGGTTTTAGAAGAAGTACGGATAATGGCCTGACATGGGAGCCGGTTGAGCGAGCCTGGCAGGACCCGCCAGAGGATTACGAAAAGCCATTAGGATTCAATGAAACAGCTTTGACCGTTTGCAAAGACGGCTCTTTGATTGCGATAGCCAGAGTTGACTCACTTAAGGGTAAGCACTTCTGGCAAATCAGATCCTATGACAATGGTTATACGTGGACAAAACCAAAGAAAATATCAATCCGGGGAGGCTCACCGGCATTATACACAACTAAAGAAGGACAACTTTGGCTTGCATACCGAGACGGAGGCCTTGGTCCCGGGCTCGGCCTGGCGGCAAGTGATGATAATGGTCAAAGCTGGAGATTCTTATATCACTTAAAAGAACCTGACGATAAACATAATCGCTATTCTCACCTTCGTTATACAGAAGAAGACCTTAAAAAACAATGGCGGCCCTCGGAAGGAACAGTAGGTTATCCGTGGTTTTGTGAAATATCTGATAACGAAGTCTATGTTGTTTTTCATGCTCACGACCCGGCACTGGCAAACGTGTATGAAAATTCCGACTTCCCGTTTTATATTGTAGGCAATTTTCTGGAAATACCTGATTAAGAACATACATATAAAAGAGTCTTTTTAAGAGGGAAAAAATGAAAAAAAATATTTTCTTTTCCGGTTTTTTATTTTTCCTGTTTTTAACATCTGGCTGCAACAATGCTTTAAAGGAAAATTCTAAAAGTTTAAATGTTAAAGCGAATGATCCTGTTATTATCAGGGCGGATGTGGTTTATGATGAGGGGACCGGACTGGTTCCAAATTTGACTGCGGTTGACGGCGTTTTAATTGCAGGCTGGGCCACTTCCGGCGGCGATGGGGAGCCGGGTCAAACCACAAAATTTGCACGCTCTGAAGATCGGGGTAAAACCTGGTCAATGCCATATATGAACATTAAACCCGATAAGCCGCTGACTGGTTCTCATTCATCACTTCACAATTTACCGGACGGCAACTGGTCTTCCGACCGCCTTTTGCTTTATACATTGGAAATTGTATGGCAAGCCGAGCCTGATCCTCAAAAACCCTCATGGGCAAGTCTGTGTGCGGGCAGGAAATTCGATAGTTATTACTCTATAAGCGAAAACAACGGGAAAACTTTTTCTCAAAGAATACTTTTAAGTGACCCTGTTGGACGTGATGATTTCGCTCAGGGCAATATTGTGGAACTTCCCAATGGTGATTTACTCTGGCCCTGGGGAAATTGGGGGCAGAAACCGCTCAACGGTTTCAGGCGAAGTACGAACGGGGGAATAAGCTGGGCTCCGGTTGTTCGTGCATGGCAGGATCCTCCGCCCGGATATGACAAACCCTTGGCCTTTAACGAAACCGCGGTTGCGGTTTGCAATGACGGAACGATCGTTGCGGTAGCCCGAGTCGATGGTATTCCGGATAATGACAAAAGATTTTGGCAGATCAAATCATTTGACAATGGCAAGACCTGGACAGTCCCCAGGCAAATAGAAATATCGGGCGGCTCTCCGGCAATGTACTGTACCCCTCAAGGCCAGCTTTGGCTGGCTTACCGGGACGGAGGCTTCGGCCCCGGCCTTGGGTTGGCGGTCAGTGATGACAACGGAGAAACCTGGCGTTTCCTGTACCATCTCAAAGACCCCAAGGGGGAATTTGAGAAACTGTACGCTCATATACGCTACAGCGACGAGGACAGAAAAAAACCATGGCGCCCCGCCGAGGGCATAGTTGGTTATCCGGATTTCGCCAGACTTTCGGAAACAGAAGTTTATATCGTCTTTCACATGCAAAATAGGAGTGAATTGCCTGAAAAATTACCCGAAGGTTCATCCCCCTTTTATATCGCAGGTAATTTACTTAAAATACCAAATTAACCGTTAAGATTTTACTAAGTTATGGTGATTTTCTTCAATCTCAATTGATTGGACTATATATCTCATATTCGAAACAGGAATTAAAAAAACAGTGCTATATCATGTCTTATAAACTAAAATATCTGGGATTGATTTTATGCATTATTTTGGCGGTAAGTGGAAATGCACATACAGCTACGACGATGGATAAGTACTACGCACACGAAGCAGTTACAGATTCTTTCGGGGTGATTGCTCCCTGGTACAATGGTCAAAACGGTTTTTTAGATTTTCGAGTACGTGTTTCTGCAGAGTTTTTAAAACGTTATCCCTGGGTCGATGCCAACGTATCGGTTATGTCGGGTCCGCATTATATATTCAATCCGATGGTAGATATTGCAGAGAATGGAGAAATATCCGTCCTGTACCCCAATAACCGAATGAATGGAAACCTGGGTCAGCGGTTTAAATATATGTCCGAAGGTTTCCCAAGATACTATCGCTATACCGGCGACCCTTTTGTCCTGTCACATCTTAGAATCATCGCGGATTATATTCTTGAGTATAATTGTACGGATGGTTCGAATTCCTGGCCGAAATTCCCCATCAGCGTTCCCCTCAAAGGCATACCTTACGGAAAAGCAGCACAGGATGGATACATCCAGTTGGACCTTTCCGCCGGTATTGGCAGGGTTATGATTATTGCCTATAAGCTTACCGCAGATGAGCGATACTTGAATGCCGCAAAGCACTGGGGTGAATATATGATGAACCATAAGGATATATTCCCAAATTGGAAAAATGATGTTCGCAACATAATCAGCATGTTCCTTCGTCGTACCGGGGCAAGCCCTAAGTCCAACACCGATGTTTTCAGCGGTGCCTGGGCATATCCGGAGAGCAACAGCTGTTGCTTGAGAGCGATGGATTTCCCCCCGGTTTTCCTGGGAACTTATTTGGCTCGATATGCCGTAGAAACCCTAATGTAATGGGTTTCGAACAGAACACAATAAAATATTTGTTTAAGTTCGGTTTTACTGATGTACCTCAAATTTCCATGCTTATTTTTAATTTTATTTATATAACCTGATGGCTTCTTATTTCAAAAAAATAATACTTACTCTGCCTTTGCTTATATTAATAAGTACTATAAGCTATGCAGCAAAAATGTGTGAATCTTGCAAAAAAGAAAAATGTTGTAAAGCCTTGATTAAAAAAAATATTTCTTTACCCTCAGGCAGAGGAGGGCATGCCGCAGCGGTTATCGACGGACATATATTTATTGTCGGCGGTACAGACTGGAGCGAAGATCACAAAGAAAAGTTCTGGCTGGACGATTCCATATATTTCTCCGAAAATTTATGGCAGAAAGGCCCTGAATTACCTCATCCGCTCGCCTACAGCCTTTTTGCCTCGGATGAATCAGGTATATATTTGGCGGGAGGAACGGACGGCTCCAGAAATTTGAAAACGGTATATTATTTAGACGGAATTAAAGGTTCATGGAAAATCTTAAAGCCCTTACCCGAGGCTCTGTGTTCCGGCAGCGGAGCCTTGCTGAACAGGAAATTATATGTTACATCAGGTTGGACGGATAACGGCATAACTAACGAAATGTGGGTACTTAACTTAGATCGACAAGAGTTGCAATGGCAGTCCCGCCGGAAACTGCCCGGCCCGGAACGGGCTTTTCCCGCATTCGCGGTTTGCGGAGATTTTATTTATCTTTTCGGGGGAATGGCACCGGAGGATAATTCACTTAATATATTCAATGACGCATACAGATATAATCCAGATAATGATTCCTGGACTAAGCTTAAAGATTTGCCGTTTGAGGGTTACGGCTGGTCCGCCTGTGCTGTTGATGGATCGCATATTTTGTTAGCAGGCAAAGTGGACGGTAAAATACACAAAGACATATATCTTATAGATGTGAGAAATATGAATACCAAGAAAATTGGTGAAAGCATAATACAGACCACTACGGCCCCTTTGATAAAAGTCAAACCAAATGAATTCTGGCTTATCGGTGGTGAGCCTGATTCGAATAAAAACAGGACAAAAATAATAACATCGATCATACTTGCTGATAAATAAGGAACGTCAAAATGAGTGACGAAAATAGACACGATCAAAGTCATCTGATGGCCGGAATCGCCAAAAGCGATATTACGGTCGAATCCTCACAAGTAAGAATTAATGACCCTTTGTACACCAAAGCCCTGGTCCTTGACGACGGCGTGACAAAACTGGCAATAGTTACGATGGACATTACTGCAATAGGGGGCAGGACGGTAAGTGATAGAATACTCAATGACGTAGCGGATGATTTTATGCAAAAACTCCGCAACCGAGTTCAAAAAGAATTGAATATTCCCGGCAATAATATTCTGGTCAGTGCTTCGCACACTCATCCATTCCACGACCAATTGCTCTGTGATGATAATGAGCAGATTGACAGAACCGCCGACGCCCTCAAGAGAGCTATACAAAATATGACACCCGCGAAAATCGGCACCGGTCTGGGATATGAAGACAGGCTTACCATTAATCGTACTCTGAGGCTCAAAAACGATAAAGACTGGAGTATTCGGATGGGCAACCCCTGCCCTGCTGACGATGAAGTAGCAAAACTCGGTCCAATCGATCCTGCCATAGGAATAATTCGGATTGATCGAATGGACGGCACACCTATGGCAGTTGTTTATAATTTCGGCTGTCATCTGCTTATGGGGGTTCCTCGGGGGGGAGTAACGGCTGATTTCCCGGGGTTCGCCTCGAAAATCATCGAAGAAAATCTCGGCGATAATGTTATGGCGTTTTTTTTACAGGGTGCGTTGGGAGATGTTGTAGAGATTTTCAATAAAGATGTTAATCGCCCCAAAAATTCCGCAGACAACGGAACCGTACTCGGGCTGACCGTTCTTAAAACTCTCAAGGATATAAAACACTCAAATAACGTAAAACTCAACGTCATTTCTGAAAGGATAGATCTGCCTCGAAGGACAGATTTTCCAGAAGTTATTGCAGCACTTAAAAAGGAAGAGGCCGAGTTAGTTGAATCTCTGATTGGTGCGAGTCTTAACTTCAAGGCCTTCCTGCCGCTTTATCTTAAACACACCATAAGTCCGAAATATCCTTCTGATTACGCTTACCGTTATATGCAGGAAACAGCGATCGGAAAAAATGATCTTGTTCTTATGGATGCTCAGAATAAAAAAGAAATTAATAAATATCTGGCAAACATCCGTACAATGGAAAAACTGACAAGGATTCAGAACAACCTTGCCACACTTAGAAAACATCAGAAAATTAATAAACAGGCCCCGGAACCGTCAATACCTGCCGAGGTGCAGGGCATCAAAATAGACGATTGTATACTCATTACATCACCCGCCGAAGTGCTGGTTGAAATTGCCCTTAATATTAAGAAAGCTTCTCTTTATAAGAAAACATTCGTGGTCTCAATCGCAAATGGTTATATGCATTACAGCCCACCGGCAGAATATTACCCGCGAGGCGGTTATGAAGTAACAGAATGCCTTCTGGCCCCGCAATGGCAGGAGATTTTTGAAAAAAAAGCTATCGAAATAATACAAAAACTATGATAATTTTTTAATGATTAAAGATAAGATAGAAGGCATATATTATATTAACATCTATCTAAAGGGAGCTTAATATGTTAATTCGCAAACAATTAATTATGATTGTCTCAGCGGTTATAATCGTTCTCATATCAACGTATTTCATTTCAGAGGCAAGATGTACTTGTCAAGCGTCCGTAGGACACTTTTAAATCTGCATTTATCTTTTTTAAAAACATGGACTTAAGTTTAATCTGCAAAAATTAGCTTTTCCTTCCTCAAAATGTTATAAT
Source organism: uncultured Pirellulales bacterium (assembly GCA_964489215.1). Classification (GTDB taxonomy): domain Bacteria; phylum Planctomycetota; class Phycisphaerae; order Sedimentisphaerales; family Anaerohalosphaeraceae; genus CAZAYB01. The sequence continues at coordinate 300 of CAZAYB010000073.1, read as the reverse complement.
TTTCTCATCGGACTATAATTTCTATCGTTTTATTAAACTCCAAGTATAGATTATGGCACCAAATATTGAAATTCTCAACGCCGCGGTTACACTGATTATTAAATCAGCCATCCTTGCCGCTCGATTCTCAGGAAGAGCTCGAAAACGAAGCCTGAAACGGCTGTCAAAAATGGATATCGACGAGAAAGATAAAGAAATCTTCTTCCTTCGCGATACAGTTGAGCAGCAACAAATGCAGATAACAAGTACAGTCCGTCCTTATCTTAAAAAATTACCATACAAAGTCAAAATTATTGAATT
>CAZAYB010000072.1:0-12747 GCA_964489215.1 uncultured Pirellulales bacterium | reverse complement strand
GAATGTATCTTCGAAGAATTCCTCTGTTAAGAAAGGTTCTGCAGGGAAAGTAAAAAGCAGTAAGGGCGTAACAGAGAAAGCGGGATTTTCTCCAGATGCTTTGTTTGAAAAAGTTTCGTTATGTGTGAAAAAATTTACAGAGGATACCGCGGCATGTGCGTCTGATTTTTTTGGTCATTTCAAGATAAAGATTCTGTATCTTGCGGCTTTTTTCGGTTTGTTTTTTCTTGCGGCTAATCTTGTAATTAATATAAAGCCGACGGAGGGCATAAGCTCACCTGATGAGGATATGGTTTATATGGCGGGCGTGTCAGATGGTTCAGCTGAATTTGAGCCGGGTGCAAGGGTGTATGACAAGTCTGTTTCGGTGAATGATCCAGAGCCGAGACGAAAGGAAGTTACTTTCAGAATTCGGCCTCCATCATCCAGGCAAAAGCAAGGTTTTGATGATCCGATAGCGTTGTCAGAATCGGGAGAAGCAGAGGCGGTGTTTGAAGACGATGTTACCGTTGTTAAAAGCCAGGTTGAGGGTGAGGCTGTTGCAGTGAGTGAGTCTATTGACCGAGGGTCGGCGGATCGGCTGGCTGATGACCTTTGTTTGTACTGGAACCTTCAAAGCGCAGAAAGACTTTATCGGCTGCTTGGTCCTGAGGCTCGTCTTCGAATCAGTGAAGCTGAGTTTAGTGACCAGTGCAGGGGGATATTTTTGCTTGGGTCGGTGGAGGATATTGTTTACAGGGGGCAAAGTTTTGCAGGTGAACATTTCGGCGGAAAGGTATATAAGCTTAATTATTTTGCGAGTGTGGGAGCTTACCCCGGCAAGCTGACGATATATGTCCTTTATGATGACAGGGGTGTTCAGGTTCTGAGATTTGAGATTTTTAAGGGGTTATAGGGTAAAACTGTTTTTAATCGCTTTTTGCGGGGGAATTTGGGGCGGCTTAGGTTTTTTGTTTTTTCACGATATCGTTTTTTAACTATTGAGCGGTGTTTTGTGCTGTTATTGTTACAAATTCGATAATTTGCTAAAAGTTCTTGATATAACCTATCCCGGCGTTTATATTTAAATGATAATGATTATTTAAGAAAGGAATAGTAACGATGGCTACAGCTGTAAATTCGACAGAAGTTAAGAAAATTGACCCGTCTTTACCTCATAAGGTGGCGGATATGTCACTTGCGGGATGGGGACGAAAGGAAATGGAGCTTGCGGAAAATGAAATGCCCGGTTTGATGGCGACACGTGTAAAGTACGGTCCGTCCAAGCCTCTTAAGGGTTTGAAGATTATGGGTTCTTTGCATATGACGATTCAGACGGCTATGTTGATAGAGACCCTTAAAGAGCTTGGAGCAGATATTCGCTGGGCTTCCTGTAATATATTCAGCACCCAGGATCATGCAGCAGCTGCTATAGCAGAGGCTAACAGTGCAGCAGTATTCGCATGGAAGGGTGAGACTCTCGAGGACTATTGGTGGTGTACCGAGCAGGCACTTACCTGGCCTGACGGTTCGGGGCCGGATATGATAGTTGATGACGGCGGTGATGCAACCTTGATGGTTATCGAGGGTATGAGGGTTGAGAAGGATCCTTCGCTGGCAGAGAAACAGTATGATATTAAAGAATTTCAGATTATTATGGACCGTCTTGGTGCGTGCTGTAAGGACAACCCTGAGAAGTGGACGAAAATCGGAAAGGCTCTTCGCGGAGTAAGTGAAGAGACGACTACTGGTGTTCATCGTCTTTATCAGCTTAAGCAAAAGGGTGAGCTTCCTTTTGCGGCTGTCAATGTCAACGATTCTGTAACCAAGAGCAAATTTGACAATCTTTATGGTTGCCGAGAGAGTCTTGCCGACGGTATCAAACGCGCTACGGATGTAATGGTTTCCGGTAAGATAGTGGTTGTGTGCGGTTACGGAGATGTCGGTAAAGGCTGTGCCCAGTCGATGAGAGGTCTTGGGGCCCGTGTGCTCATTACGGAGATAGACCCGATATGTGCGCTTCAGGCTACTATGGAAGGATTTGAGGTTACGACGATGGAAGATGCGGCTGCTTTTGGTGATATTTTTGTTACCTCAACGGGCTGCTGTGATGTGATTACCGGTGCGCACATGGAGCAGATGAAGGACGAGGCCATAATCTGTAATATTGGACATTTTGATTCAGAGATACAAACAAGCTATCTTCTTGAGAATGATTTCTGTAAAAAAGAAGATATCAAGCCCCAGGTTGATAAATGGACTCTTAAGTCCGGCAGGAGCATTATTCTCCTTGCAGAGGGCAGGTTAGTGAACCTGGGTTGTGCAACTGGTCATCCGAGTTTTGTAATGAGCAACAGCTTTACGAACCAGTGTCTTGCCCAGATAATGCTTGCCCAGGAGCAGCTTAAACCAGAGGTTTATACTCTTCCCAAAAAGCTTGACGAGGAAGTTGCCCGTCTTCATTTGCCTCGTCTCGGGGCTAAGCTTACAAAGCTTAATGATAAGCAGGCTGAGTATCTTGGAATTCCGGTTGAAGGGCCCTATAAGCCAGATCATTACCGTTACTGATATTTTTGATTTGTCGGTTTTTAAATTATTTTGTCGGTCATATCCCGATATTTCGGCTGTTTGGCGGTTTCAGGCCGTATTATCAAATAATACTGCGCAATTAGCCGATGTATATTCTATGGTCTGTTGGCGTTTTTTATATTCAGCAGTTAAAGGAACCACTCTAAAGCGATTTTCAGTGCTTCCCTTAATGATCTTAAAACGGATAAGACGGTGATTTATGAAAAAGATATCGTTGTATTTGGCAGTCTTAGTGTTTTTGTCGTTTTTTTTATTCGGCTGCGACTTCTGGCCTGGTGCCAGTTCTCAGGAAAAAGAGGCTGCAGTTGATGCCGCGATTAAGTGGCTTGAGCTTATTGACGGTAAGCATTATCTGCTAAGCTGGGAGAAGTCGTCTAAATTTTTGAAGAAAACTTTTCCGCGTGACCAGTGGCAGCAATATCTGTTGGCAACTCGAGTGCCTATTGGAAGTATCACGAGCAGAAAGTTTCGTTATACTGATTTTGATACAGCGATGCGCGGCAGCGGTGAAGGTAAGTATTTTCTTATTTTTATTGATATCATGACCAGTAAGAAAGGTCCAATGATAGAGCGTGTTACTATGGCTCAGGATGAGAGGGGCAGGTGGAAAGCATGCGGTTATAATATCATGACAGAGGAAGATCTGGAATAAAAGGATATGAGTGTTACGGAAGAAAAATCTGTTGGGCTTGTTGAGACCAGGCGCATTCGTGTTGTAGAAGAAAAATCGCCATTGAGACTCAAAAGCGGCAAGAGCCTTGGTCCGATCGATGTTGCTTATGAGACTTACGGCAGTTTGAATGAGAATGGCGATAACGCGATACTTATCTGTCATGCATTAAGCGGAGATGCGCATGTTGCGGGTTTTAACAGCAATGAAGACAAAAAGGCCGGTTGGTGGGATAATATGGTCGGGCCAGGTAAGGGTATAGATACCGATAAGTATTTTGTGATTTGTTCTAATTGCCTGGGCGGTTGCAGCGGTACTACCGGGCCGGGCGATATCAACCCGGCAACGGGTAAACCATACGGGCTTGATTTTCCTATAATTACGATGGAGGATATGGTTGAGGTTCAACGGCTTCTCGTAGAAAAGCTCGGTATAAAAAGCCTTCTTTGTGTTGTCGGCGGATCGATGGGAGGGATGCAGGTTATGCAGTGGTCTGTTTCTTATCCAGATCTTGTGAAATCAGCTATAGTTGTAGCTTCCAGCACACGCCTTAATCCGCAGGCTATAGCTTTCGACGCGGTCGGCAGGCATTGTATTCTTGCTGATTCTGAGTTTCATGACGGCCAGTATCATGACAGTGAGGGTCCCGGCAGGGGGCTTGCTATAGCCCGGATGATAGGTCATATAACTTATCTTTCTGAAAAGGGTATGCGTGCGAAGTTCGGGAGGAGTTTGCGCAACTCAAAGGATTATAAATATGATCTTGATTCAGAGTTTTCCGTAGAGACTTATCTTGATTATCAGGGTCAGACATTTGTAGAACGTTTTGACGCTAACAGTTATCTTTACATAACCAAGGCGATGGATTATTTTGATCTTTCTCGTGATGCAGGTTCTCTTGTCAATGCGATGAAGCCTGCGAATAGCCGATTTCTTGTTGTAAGTTTTACGAGTGACTGGCTTTTTCCACCGGAGCAGTCAGAAGAATTTGTTTACGCTTTATCCGCGACCGAGAAGGATGTAAGTTACTGCAATATTGAATCACCTTATGGACATGATGCATTTTTGCTTGAGCCTGATAAATTGGGAAAGCTCATCAGCGGCTTTGTTGACAGTGTTTATATGGAGTCCGGAGACGGGGGCAACTGTACATCTCTTAAGAAGTCTTATGTTAAGCCTTTTGACCGTTCCAAACGGCTTAGGGTTGATTATGAAATTATAGAGTCTTTGATAGGTCCTCATAGCAAGGTTCTTGATATAGGTTCCGGTGACGGTGAGCTTTTGGCGCGTCTTACTGAAGATAAGAAGATATCAGGTGAGGGTATTGAGCTGGATGAGGATTTAGTTATTCATTCGATTGAGCGGGGACTTTCGATAGTTCATCGAGATATCGAACGCGGATTGAAGCAGTATGGCGACAACAGTTTTGATTATGTGATTCTTTCTCAGACCCTTCAGACGATAATGTATACAGATAAGGTTTTTGAGGAACTTTTGAGGGTTGGCAGGAAGGTTATAATCAGTTTTCCGAATTTTGCATACTGGAAGTGCCGTCTTCAGCTCGCTTTTATGGGTATTGCTCCTAAGACAAAGCAGCTTCCCTGGCAATGGTATAATTCACCTAATATTCACTTTCTTTCGCTTAAGGATTTTGATCAGTTTTGCGCTGTGAAAAGTGTTTGCATAGAAAAGAAGATTCCAATGAAAAAGACAAGCAGGAGTCCGATTCGTTTTTGTTCTAATTTTTTCGCAGAACAGGCGGTTTATCTTACGAGTAAAAGTGAGGGTGTTAGTCAATAGAGCTTTTCTATAACTTCTTCTACTATTTGTGGAGAGACGTCGTGGCCCCATTGTTGATCTTTGCAAAGAGCTTTTCCTGTTTTTTCCAGCAGTACGAATTTTGGCCATTTGTTCACGGCCTTTTTGTCTCTTTTCAGCAGTTCGATTATTTTATGTTTCGTGATGTCTTTGGGCAGTTTTGTGGGCATGTTGAGCTTTTCGAGTAATGTTTTTATTCTCATCAGCTGGTCATTTTCTGCGAGATTCAATTTCTGTTCAATTAGCCCGGCAGCAATTATGCCAATAGCGACGGCCTGGCCGTGCAGCAGTTTAAATTCACTTGCGGATTCAGCGGCGTGTCCTATTGTGTGGCCGTAGTTTAGAATTCGTCTTTTGTTTTTTTCTGTTGGGTCCTCGGCTACGATGTCGGCTTTTATCCGGCAATTTTTTTCCGCGATTTTAAGCAATGTTTCCATGTTGCGGTTGAGTATATTTTCTATGTTTTTTTCAAAGAATGTGAAGTATTCGGCATCGGCAATCAGAGCGTGTTTTACAGATTCGACGAGTCCTGCAAAATACTGAGTTTGGTCCAGAGTTTGTAAAGTTGCGACGTCGATGTAGACTGCAAGTGGGTTCCAGAAGGCACCGAAAGCGTTTTTGCTGATTGATGAGTCTACACCGGTTTTTCCCCCGACAGAGGAGTCAGCCTGTGCAACGGTTGTTGTGGGGATTTGTATGACGGGTATTCCCCTTTTGAAGATTGCAGCAGCGAAGCCTGCGATATCACCGACGGTTCCGCCTCCCAGAGCGATGATGAGCGCGTCCCTGGCGAAGAATTGTTTTTCCATTTTTTCGATAATCGTTACCACGGTTTGTATGTGTTTTGATATTTCGCCGGGCGGGTCAATGATAAAATATGGTATGTCTTTTTGTTCGGTGAGTTTTTGCAGGTGGCTGTGTTTTTGCAGATTTGAGTCGGAGATGATGAAGAGGTTTCTTTTTGGGTGGTCATTTTGGATTTTTGTCAGTACGGTATCGAGTAAGTTTTTGCCGATGTAGATGGGGTAGGTTGTTTTGGGGACGGCTGGTATTTTTACGTTTATCTGTTTCATGATTTAATTTAGTATTTAATGAGGGAGAATACGTTGTGGTTTTTCAGTTTTTCTCTGCCGTTTAGATCGGAGAGCTCTACGACGAAAGCGGTTGAGTGTATTTTAGCTTTTAACTGCCCGATTAGTTGGCATGCAGCTTCCATGGTTCCGCCAGTGGCGAGCAGGTCGTCGACGATGAGGACTTTCTGGTTTGGTTTTACGGCGTCCTGGTGTACTTCAATAGTGTCTTGTCCGTATTCGAGTTTGTATGTGTATGCTTTTGTTTTCCATGGCAGTTTCCCTTTTTTTCTGATGGGAACAAAGCCTGCGTTCAATTTGCATGCGAGAGCACATCCGAAGATAAATCCTCTGGCTTCAATTGCGGCAATGAGTTCGATGTTCTGGTTATTGAAAGGTTCGGCGAGCTGATCCATGCATTTGTTTATTGCTTTTTCGTCAGCAAGCAGTGGTGTAATGTCTCTAAACAGTATGCCTGGTTTAGGGAAGTCGGGTATGTCACGGATGTATTTTTTCAGGTCATTCACATTTTCTCTCCTTTTCGACGGCAGGATTGGCCGTCAGGAGAGTTTTTCAGCTCCGGCGGTTACGTATCCTGGTCTGTCATTAGCTCCTGGAGGTTTTCCAGGGCGCTTCTTTGTATTTGCCTTATTCTTTCTCTTGTTAGGTTTAACTCTTTTCCAATTTGTTTTAAGGTAAGGGGTTCCTGCCCGTCCAGTCCGAATCGCAGCTTTAGAACCTGTGCTTCTCTTTGGTCGATTTGCTCAAGATTTTCCAGTGCCTTTGTTATTTCTTCCTCGTTGCAAATAGCATCGCAGGGCGACTGTATGTTTTCGTCAGTAATTGCGTTATTTATCTGAGCAAAATTATCCTGCTCTTCACTTTGTGCGTTTGGTTCAACAGTTTCAGCGATGTCCCTGACTGCGGCGGCCTTTTTTAATGACATACTCATTTCTTCTGCCATTTCCTCCAGCATAGGCTCTCTTCCGAGCTTTGTCTGCAGGCTTGAAGCAGTATGTCTCCAATGGTTTATCAGCTCGACCATGTATGTAGGTATATGTATCGGCTGAGCATTTTCGAGCATAGATTTTTTTATGCTCTGCTTTATCCACCATGCAGCGTAAGTGCTGAACCTTACACCGTGAGCTGGGTCGAACGAGTCGATAGCCCTTAAAAGTCCGATATTTCCTTCCTCTATAAGGTCGGAAAATGTCAGGCCTTTAGTTCCGAAGCTTTTTGCGATGTTTACAACAAGTCTTAAGTTGCTTCTTATGAGCGTGTCACGTGCCTCGGGGTCGTTTTCATTTATAATATTTTTAGCGAGCTGCTTTTCCTGCTCCCATGTCAGCAGGTCAGCTTCATCTATTTTTTGTAAATAATCTTTTAGTGTAGCGTCAAAAGCGATATTACCACTCCCGCCCATCCATTCGTTTTTCAACGTAGGATTATCGGGCTGCTAAGGTTATCATTGCATACCAACTGATCCATGAGCCAGCGGCCTTGACCGATATGCTAAATATTATATCGACCAGCGGCGCGGGCGGGTTTAGTGGTTAGTATCGCTTAATTATTGTAAAAAAGTTTCCAAAGATTCGTTTTTAAGGTTCGTTTCTCTGTCTATTCTTCCTTTTTCTCTTCTTCATTTTCATCTTTGGATTCTTCTTCTGTTTGCTCCTTTTCTTCCTGCTGCTGGTTTTCTTTTTCCTGACCGCTGTCTGGCTCGTTTTTAACATTTTCTTCGTCTTTAATGACAACGTTATCGGGCATTAATGGTCCATCGAGTCCACCTCTTCGCTGTATTTCTGTTTCCCTGGTCTGCTCTTCAGTTTGCTGGTCGGATTGCTCCTGCTGGTCCTCGGCTGCCCATTGGACCCTTCTAAGGCTAAGTCCGATTTTTCTTGAATCAGTATCGACTCTGAGTATTTTTACTTCGAGCTCGTCACCTGCCTTTACTACGTCCTGCGGTTTGTCCACTTTTTCATCAGCCAGCTCTGAGATGTGCAGGAGTCCTTCGAGGTCTTCTTCAAGCTCTACGAAGACGCCGAAGTTTGTCATTTTTGTTACCTTGCCTTTTACGATCTGACCGGGCATGTAGGTTTCAGGTATTGCCTTTACCCATGGGTCCTCGGTCATTTGTTTTACACCGAGTGATACTCTGTGCTTGTCTTCGTCGACTTCAAGCACAACGCATTTAAGCTGCTGACCCTTTTCGAGGGTTTCGTTTGGATGGTTGTACTTTTTTGTCCAGCTGAGGTCCGAGATGTGGATGAGGCCGTCGATTCCTGGTTCGATCTGGACGAAAGCTCCGTAGTTTGTCAGGCTTGTAACAGTAGCGTTTACGATGGTTCCAGGTGGGTATTTCTTCGCTGCTACAGACCACGGATTTGTTTCAAGCTGTTTCATTCCGAGTGATATTTCCTGCTTGTCCTCGTTTACTTCCAGAACAACGACATCAATTTCCTCGTTAAGGCTAACTACATCTGCAGGGTGAGCGATTCGTTTTGTCCAGCTCATTTCGCTGATGTGTACGAGTCCTTCGACTCCTTCTTCGAGTCTTATGAAGGCACCGTAGTTCATGATGTTCACTACAGTTCCTTTTACCTGGGCACCGATGGGATATCTTTCGGCGATGTTTTCCCATGGGTTCTTTTCCTTTTGTTTCAGGCCGAGTGAAATCTTTTCATTCTTTTTGTCTACGCCAATGACGACGACATCGATTTCCTGGTCCAGCTCGACAACTTCTGAAGGATGCGAAACTCTTCCCCAACTGAGGTCAGATATGTGGAGAAGTCCGTCCAAACCGCCAAGGTCAACGAATACGCCGAAGTCTGCGATGTTTTTGACGACACCTTTACGCAGCTGTCCTTCTTCGATTTCCTCGAGTATTTTTTCTTTGCTGATGTTTCTTTCTTCTTCGATGAGTTTTCTTCTTGAAACAACGATGTTTCTGTTTTCTTCATCAATTTTAAGTATTTTACAGTCAAGTTCCTGTCCGATGAACCTTGATATGTCTCCAGGTTTTCTGATGTCTACCTGTGATGCCGGAAGGAATACAGGAACTCCGATGTCTATGAGCAGTCCGCCTTTTATCCTTCTTGTTGCGGTACCCTTGACAACATCGCCTTCCTTATTGTTTTCAATAATTCTTTCCCATCCTCTGATTCTGTCAGCTTTTCTTTTGCTAAGCAGGATTCCTCCGTCTGCGTCTACGTCTTCGAGCAGTGCTTCAATTTCCTTGCCTTCCTGTATTTCATCGGGGTCGTCAAATTCTGAGGCATCGATTATTCCCTCGCTTTTTAGTCCGAGTTCTACGATGACATCATTACCAAAATGAGATACGATTTTTCCGCTTAGGATTGTCCCCGGGATCAGGTCCTGTACCTGTTTGTCCAGCTGAGTTTCGAGTAATTGGCTGTGTTCCTCGCCGAACATTTCGTTTACCTGGTTTTGAATCTCTTCTTCAGAGAGACCCAGTTTGTTAACAATATTGTAATCTACCATAATTTTCCTTAATAATCTGCGGAGTCTCAATTTTGAGTTCGCATCGCCCCGCATTCACGATCCGAACCTGTTAGGGTTAATAAAATTATTGCTGACCAACGCAGTCAGCTAATTAGCTTGCCGCTCAAAAGCAGTTATTAGAGCTACCCATCATTATTTCTGGCTGAAATTTTCCAGATTTTTCACGAATTCCTCTATTACCCTGTCGGGAGTAGAGGCACCTGCAGTAACGCCGGCAGTATCTTTTCCCAAAAGCACCCTTTTATCAAGATCTTTCCAGTTTTGCAAATGATAAGTTTTTTTATTATGTTTTTTGCATAATTGAGCGAGTTTTCTCGTGTTTGCGCTGTGCAATCCGCCCAAAACGAACATTATATCCACCTTTTTGCATAAATCCACAGCAGAATCCTGCCTTTTTGTCGCTTCTTTGCAGAGTGTGTTAATGACTTTGATTTCGGGATATCCTTTTTCGACGATTTTTCCAACGAGTTTTCCGAATCTGTCATGGCTTTGCGTGGTCTGGCATATTATACCTAACTTCTTGTTAGTACTAATCTTATCAAGGTCATTTGGTTTTGATGCAACGATAACCTGTTCTATTGAGCCTACTACAGCCTTTACTTCGGGATGCTTTTTGTCGCCAATCATGACGACCTGATATCCCTCTTTTTTAAGTTTTTTTCCGATTTCCTGGAGTCTTTTTACGAGTATGCAGGTTGCGTCGACGATTTTCAGTCCTCTTTTTTTAATTTGGCTAATTTGTTCTATTGTTGCACCGTGGCTCCTTATCAGAACGGTTCCTTCTTTTATCTGGTCAATTGAGTCAACGGTTATCAGTCCAGCCTGAGCGAGTTCCTTTACGACGTCGTCATTGTGGATAATAGAACCGAGGCTGTATATTTTCTGGTTATTTTCGAGGGTTTTTCTTGCGGTCTTAATGGCGTTTTTTACGCCGGGGCAGAAACCGTATTTTTCAGCTACAATAACTTTCATTTTCAGGGGACCTCTACATTTTCATTTTTTTGTTCTGTGTATTCGTAGGGTTCATTTCCCATCTTTTTACGCAGATCGTTTTGCATGTCTCTCATTATTTTGACGATGTGCTCTGCGAATTGTTCGTCTGACATTTGGGTCAGTATTTGTGAAGAGATGGGCTGGCCGTAACGTACCATAATTTTCTTTCCGCACGAAAACAATTTTTTATTTTTCGGCCAGGCTTTGTCGGCACCTTCTATTACCATCGGCAGTATCATTGGTTTTGTCTTTCTGCAGACGAGGCTAAAGCCCATTTTGAAGTTTCTTATTCTTCCGTCTTCAGTCCTTGTGGCTTCGGGGTACATCAGTATCGCGGCGTTTTCCTTAAGTTTTCTTATGATGTTTTTCAGTCCGGACAAATCTGCGCTTTCTCTTTTAATCGGTATTGTATAATAGCTGTCGAGCAGCCAGCTCATTACAGGGTTGTTCCAGAGGGATGATCTTGCAACGAAGTGTATTGGTCTTTTCAGGTATCCCTGGCAAAGCATTGGATCAATGAAGCTTTGGTGATTTGAGAGTATGATCAGAGGTCCCTTTTGGGGTACGTTTTGTTTGTCTAAAACTTTTACTCTGTTTATCGTCCAGAAAAAAGTTACTGCGAGCAGTCTGTTGAAATTCCACCAGCAGTAATGCAGTTTTTGTCTGAATTTTTGCTTCATTTATCTGCCTTTTTTTGTTCTATCATTTCCGCCATTTTAGTTACGACCTGGTCAATAGTCATTTCAGTTGTATCTATTGTATAGGCATCCCTGGCTTTTTTCAATGGAGCGGCTTTTCTTGTCTGGTCCTGGCGGTCCCTTTGCGATATCTGATTTATGAGTTTCTGCAGTTCAATTTTTGTTCCGTTTTCGCTGAGCTGTTTTTTTCGTCTCAAAGCTCTTTGTTTTACGTCAGCGGTCAGGAAAAATTTCAGGTTTGCATCCGGAAATACTACTGTTCCCTGGTCCCTTCCTTCAGTTATGAACTTTTTGTGTTTTTTTGCGAAATCTCTTTGTATATCCACAAGCTGGCTTCTTACTTTAGGGTCGTTGGCGATGTATTTTACCTTTTCGGTAAGCTCAGGAGTTCTTAATTTGTCTGTTATTTCTTCAGCGTTTAGTTTTACTTTCATCTCCAGCAGGTCAGCGGAGAATGAGAACTCGTTCTGTTGCAGCAGTTTTAACAGCTGGTCGGAGTCTGTCAGCTTTATTTTCTGGTTAACTGCGGCATAGGTTAGTGCGCGGTACATTGAGCCGGTGTCGAGATATGTGAAAGCAAGCTTCTTTGCGAGCAATTTTGCCATGGTGCTTTTACCGCTCCCGGCCGGTCCGTCGATAGTTACAATGAAAGTGTCCATTAATTTTCCTGGTCCGGGTTTATAGTAATTGCGACAATGCTGGTATCGTCAATCTGCCTTGCCAGACCGACGAATCTTCTTCTGTATCCGAGCAGGTTTCCGATGATTTCGTCAGCCCCGAGGTTGTGTGATCTGTGCAGGACCTGAACCATTCTTTCCTTGCCCCAGAATTGCCCCTCGAAGTTTATCGCATCTATGAGGCCGTCGGTGTATATAACAACAGCGTCGTCTTTTTTTAGTTTGAGTATTCCGATTTTGTAATCAGTTTCCTTTAGTATTCCCAGGACCATTCCGCCTTTCTGGAGTTCTGCTATTTTTTTATTTCTCATCAGCAGAGCAGGTTCGTGTCCGCAGTTGCAGTATTTCATTTGCATCTTTTTTAGGTTTATTTCCGCCAGGAACAGAGTGATAAATTCACCATTTCTGCATTCTCTGTGAGCGACTCTGTTAAGTTTTTTGATGATTTCTGTCATCTGGTGTCTTTTGAATCCTCCGTCCGCATACGCCCTGATCGATCCTCTGAACATACTCATCATCATTGCCGCTGGTATCCCTTTTCCAATTACGTCAGCCATTGCGACAACGAGTGTGTGTTCGTCGATTTGTATGAAATCGTAGAGGTCTCCTCCTATCTGAAAACAAGGTTCGTAGAAAGCTTTTAACTGAAGTCCTTTTATCCACGGTGAACGGTCAGGAATCATTCTTCTTTGAATGATACCTGCCAGTCTCATTTGTTCAGATACTTTTGC
>CAZAYB010000071.1:0-12855 GCA_964489215.1 uncultured Pirellulales bacterium | reverse complement strand
AGGCTAACTTTTGGTCGCCATTGGTCACTTTTGGCCAGTTTTTAAAAATCGCCCAATTTCACATAAAACCATACCAGTAAACAGCTTATAAAAATTTTACAGATTTTCTTATATACCAGGTGTCGCATTGAACACCCGTTTCAAACCCCGTTTAACCTCCCCGAAAAACACCGCATTACAACCAAACACGCCCCCCAAAAACCTCTAAAAACTACCCCCTTTTAAAATACCATAACCTCACCCACCCGCTAAAAATGCCTGCTCCGCAATATCGAAACAACAAGCCAAATACCTATAACAGCTGCAGTTACATAACCAATAATACCCAGCGTCTGAAGATCCACAATACCAAGCACTCTCCCCTCCTGCGGAACCAGCATACTGGAACCTATAAGCAGCGCACCAATTATAACCGCAAAACTTATCCGATTGGAACTCTTGTCCAGCGTTGAACTTAGCTGCTCTAAGTGCTCATGATGAACCCGAACCTGAACCTTACCCTTTCGCATCTTGCTAAGTATCGAATTGATATCCTCCGGCAGCTTTGACATCAGATTACGAGCCCCCGCCGCCGCCTTGCGTGCGTTTTTAGCAACATTAGATGGCAGATAATCCTCAACGCTAAACCTTTTAGCATAAGGCTTTAGGTATTCTATAATCTGAAAATCCTCATCCAGACTAACCGCAAACGCCTCTATAGTTACCATACTCTTGAGCATAAGCGTAAAATCCGCAGGAGGATTTATATAATGACGCCTCATAACATCAAAACCGTTCATTATCATCTCACCAAACGGTATGTCCTTTATAGGCAAGCCGTAATAAGTATCAAACAGTATCTCAGCATCACGAACAAAATCCGTCATCTCCGTCCGGTCGCCTATCATCTCCGCCTGCTCCAGCCCCCTGATCATCTGCGTCGCATCACCTGTAACTATCGCTACCACAACATCTCGCAGCAGCCTGCGTTCCTGAGAGCCCAGCCTTCCCACCTGCCCAAAATCAATCGGCGCCAGAACATTGTCAGCCAGCACGAAAAAATTTCCCGGATGAGGGTCAGTATGGAAAAACCCGTGCGTAAACACCTGCTTCAATACAAAATCCGCACCGGTCCTTGCCACTTCCTTAGGATTTAATCCCTTATCGACCAACGGCTTAACCTTACCTGGCTTAATACCGTTTATATACTCTATAGTCAACACGCCGTCACTGCAGTAATCATCATAAACCTCGGGCACATGAATACTGTCATCATCTGCGAAGTTGCGAATGAACCGCTTATGGTTTCGCCTTTCATTTGCGAAATCAACTTCCTTATTCACCGCAATAGTAAATTCGTGTACCAGCCTGTGCGGGTCCACGGTTTCATCATCAGCCATCAGCTGACTCTTAATCAACCCTGCAAGGTCGAGCAGTATCTCGCATTCAGTCCTTACCCTGTCGACAATCCCCGGCCTGCGGACCTTTACCACAACCTCCAGTCCCTCTTTTGTTTTTGCCCGGTATACCTGCCCTATACTGCCTGCCGCTATCGGGTTGGTATCGAACCTTTCAAAAATATTTTCCGGAAAGTCGCCAAGCTCCTTTTTAATCTCCGTTCTTATGCCCTCATACTTAGCCGGGGGAACCTGGTCCTGCAGTTTTTCCAGCTCGGTGACATATTCAACGGGCAAAAGGTCAGGTCTTGTACTCAGCAGCTGGCCGAACTTAATAAAAGTAGGCCCCAGCTCCTCAAGCACCAGTCTCATTCTCTGAGGGTGAGTAACAGCGGTTTTGGTTTTAACTCGACCGGTTACCTTACTGGCACCCATACCGCCGGTTTTGTGCCTGCTGACAAGCGAACCGAGTTCGTTAAAGCCGTGCTTTATCAATACCCCCGCAATATGACGATAACGGTTAAGGTGCTTGAATGTGCGTCTTATATTTCCGACCCACTTAAACAAACCTCTTATCCTTCACTATTTTGAGCTATAAGCGTATCAATTTTAGCTTCCAGTCTCTGAAGGTCTTCCTTTGTTGCAATGTGTGCTGAATCCATTGCTTTTTTGACCTGTTCAGAAACAATTTTTTCAAATTCGGTCCTGGTCTTTTCTGCGTTGTCCATAACTTCCTTTACGAATCCCGTTCTGTTTTCCTTTGCGTTTTGGCCTTTTTTTACATATTCATCGAATATTTTTTCGGCCTTTTCCTGTGTCATGCTGACGGCTCCGAGTCCTGCGAGCATCATTTTGTCAAGTGTCTCAAACATAGCTATAACCCCTTTAATTCAGCGGGAAAATGCAAATTTTCTTATGCAAAAAATCCTGTTATTTCCCCTGGTTTTTAAAAAATTCAATTTTAAGTTTCCAGACAATGATTATACCATAACAAAGCTATTTTGCAAGAACAAGTTTTTCAGTCTGGCTTTTTACTTTTTTTAGGTTAGAATATTCGTGCCTTTTTGGTAAATATTTATTGTATCAGAGGAAAGGACAAGTCATGTACAGCTCTGGAGTTTTTTCACAGATTAACATTCACAATGAATCGCCCGCAGTTTCAGCAGACGCCGCCCGTGCACAAAGCAGGGCCTATTCAGTTGAAAGGCAGCTTAAGGTTGTCAACGCCAACCTTGCCAAGACAATGATGATTTGCGAGGCCCTTTGGGAAATTCTTCGCGACGAACACGGCTACAGCGATGAAGACCTTAACAAAAAGCTTTATGAAATCGACATGAAGGACGGGTCTCTTGACGGCAGGAATCAGCGTAAGGCGGTCAAGTGCCCTGAATGCGGACATACAGTATCATCGAGACACCCGGCGTGTATTTACTGCGGCAAGGTAATTGACAATTCAGTGTTCACAATAAAATAGTTTTATCACAGTTACTCTGGGAAGATGTAGCTGCAGGCGCCTGCAGGTTCGAGGTTGCAGTTTAGCCATTCTGAAGCCAGTGACAGAAAATCGCTGATAGAGACAATGCAATCACCGTTTGTATCTCCCTGGTCGAAAGCGGTGCAAATAATTCCCTGAAACGAGCTTTCATTGAGAGGATTCGAGTCGGCATCTATTACGGTAATTTCAGCGTAAACAATTTCCTGGTCTATATCGCACGGGTCGTTATCCATGTACCAGCCGGCCGTATATAACTTTCCGGAATCAAATGCCATGTCACTTAACATGTAAAGTTTATCCTGTACGGGGCTTTCGTAAATAACTGACCATAACAGTGAGCCTGAAGCGTTGTAACTTATTACCGCTGAGCTTTTGCCTATAAGTTCTGACCTTCCGTTTCGCGGGGTAGCAAGGACATAGAGGTTTTCATTGGGGTCTTTTACAATTTTTTTCGGTGAAAAGAATGTCTGGTCGTTCATCTGGTAATATTCCTCGAACAGCTGATTTCCCTGGCTGTCGTAAGCTGCAATAAGGCAAGGGTTGTCAAAAGTTTCTGCGGCGAGGTAAATATCAGACTCAGAATCTGTTATGAGACAGTGAACAAAGTTTCCGGTATTTTGGGGGTCTATAAAAGCGGTCCATTTAATATTTCCTGCGGTATCGCATCGTGCAGTTACAATCTGGGAGCCGTTTGTGCCAGCGTACACGATATGGTTATCAGGTGTGAGAATGCATTGATCGGGGAAAAAACCCAGTGAAGCAGACCACTGGAAATTTCCGGCAGAAGAATATTTCAGGACAGAGTCTGCAGAACCTGAAACGACAATATAGACATCTGCTGAGTTATCAAGTGCAAACGTTCTGGGGTAAGTTCCTGGGGCTAACTGCCGTGACCACAGCAGGGAGCCGTTGTAATCATATTTAATCAAAATGGCCCTGGTATCCTGGGCCTCTGATCTTGCAAGGACATAGACAGTCTGGGTGGGAGTGTGGGTTAGAATCTTTTGGGGGTAGATATCATTATCCTGCTGGCCGAGGTATTCAGTTTGCCATACAACGGTACCGTTGGGTGCGAAACAGAATATCTTTACCGCTGAATGGGAGTTTCTGGTAAATTCGAACAGTCCGCAGGTATTGCCGACTGAGTCGGTAGTTATGTCTTTTGCCTGGTAATAATTAAAGCGGTCGCTGAAGACTTTTCTGTCTAAGGTTTGCAGTGTGTCGGGTTCTGTGAGCGAGTAGTAATTTGAAAAGTAGATACTGTTCTTCGATTCGGCATTGGCAAGAGAAACAATTTTATTTTCTTTTATGCTGAGGTAGAAAGGGTAGGTATTGTGTGATGATTTGAAAACTTTTTTCATGTAGTTAACTGACATTTGCGAAATGTCAGCGAGGTCTGCTTTGCAATCACCGTTGACGTCAGAGGGTATTGAAAAAGCACAGACCGGTTCTGTATAATTGATCGACCTGGAAGCGTAAGGTGTACCGCCGAAGGCCCCGAGATTGATAACATTTCCATCGGGGTATAATTCCGCGGCAGTGGAGTCCTGGGGGTTGCCTGCATCAATACATGGGCTTGTAGTCTGGTATCTTTTCCAGGAATTGCTGGCGGTATTCCATGTATCTGCCTGCGATTTGAGATGGTAGTCTCCTGTTGTGAAGACATCCTGCTGCCATTGTCCCGAGTCTACAAACATCGGGTCTGCGACGAAGTCATTTGGCCCTGCGATTGCTCCATCTGCGAAGTTTGCACCGAGGTGAGCCCAGAAGCAGTTGAAGTTGCAGCTGGCAGGTCCGTGTATTCCGGCAGTCAGAGCGGCGCGGTTATATGCGAGGATATTGTTTTCGATAACGGTATTGCAATCGTAAACGGCAGCCCCGGTGATATGGGCGTAGTTTCCGACGATAGTGTTATTTTTTATTGTTCCGGTGCACAAAGCAGCGGCGGCCCCGTTTTCCAGTGCGATGTTGGCGGCAATGACATTGTTAGAGATTTGCGCCCTGCAATTCAGTAGTCCTGCACCGTTAATTGCAGTGTTTTCTGTTATCAGGTTCATCATTACAGATCCAGAGCAGTTTTTTACTGCAGGTCCTGAGTTTGAGCTTATCTGGTTTTGGAAAATTATGCCATCGCAGTCTTCAATTCCTGTTTTGTTATTTTTTATAAGGTTGCTGCTGATCAGGCCGTCACAGTCAAGTATTGCCTGGGCAGCGGCGTTTTGTATTGTGTTTTGGCTAATTGTCGGAGCTGCGAAGTATGAACCTATTATGGCGGAGTCCGGGGAGTCTGTTATGATGTTTTTGGTAATAGCAGGTGAGCTTGCGTAACATTTTACAGAGCCTTTTATTGTCAGTCCTGTAAGTACAGAATCGCTTGTTTCACTGAAATCGAAGGTTACGGCCGGTGCGGAATCGTATTGTATAATTGTTGATTTTACTATATCGAGGTCGTTTGGGTCCTGTGATGTAATTGTTATTTTTTTTGCATTGTAGAAAATTCTCTGGTTGTATATTCCCGGGGCAAGAATGACCGTATCGAAGTTTGAGGCAGCGTTTACAGCGTCTTGTATGATGGAGTAATCGGCGGAATTGTCGGGTGCTACATTGATTACCGCAGCCAAAGCAGAGATATTGCATATAAACATTGTCGAAATTGCAATTTTTTTGATTTTTTTCATCACATTTTTCCTTTTATCCATTATAATGCGCCTCTTATAACAATATATCGGCTGCAAAGGTCCGATAAGTGTACAGTTTCTATAAAATAATTGCAATAAAGCACACTCTGCTTTACTGGACAGGAGCCTATTATTTCAGAGAACATTTTTTGTGAAAAAAGAGTAGTATCATGAATTAATATGGTGTTTGAAACAATGTTTTAGTTAAGTGGAGAATAATGATGGTCAATTTTAATGAAACAGTTGTTGAAGGGCAAAGTACTCACTTGAATGAGGACTCTGCTTCTTCAGAAAACAGTTCTTCCAATGCAACTGTCGGTAAAACCGGCGTTGAGGGCCCTAAAAAGGTTGACGCGGTTAAAGAGCGATTGTGGGAAGCTGGTGAAAAGCTTTTTGCAGACAAAGGTTATGAAGGCACCAGTGTTCGCGATCTTACTAATGAGGCACAGTGCAATATCGCAGCGGTGAACTATTATTTCGGCGGTAAGGATAATTTATATGAAAAGATTGTTCTTGATAAACTGACTTATCTTAGGAATTACCGTCTTAAGTCAATCCGTGAAGCAATTGAAACTAATGGTGATAATATGAGCCTTGAGAATCTTTTGAGGGTTTTTGCAAATTCCTTTCTTAATCCTCTGATCAGTGAAGAAGGAGTGAGGCTTACGAATATTGTTGTTCGTGAAATGCTTGATCCTCATCTTGAGCCTGGTACAATTTACCGGGAGGTTGCAGAGCCTGTCGGCAGCGAGATGATGGGTATTATGTCCAGGATGCATCCGGATCTTGAACGTGAGAAGATCTTTCTCTGTCTTCATTCACTTGCGGCCCAATTGGCTTATATTATCCGTGTACGGCGAGTATTTAAGGGCGTAAATAACCTTAAATTTCCTGACATTGATACGGACAGTTTTATCGATCATATAATCCAGTTTTCAACGGCTGGGGTTCGGTCTTATATAAACGGGGAAACTTAGAACCCAGGGATTTTTGAATTGGTGAATATCAGGCTAATTAACGGAAACTCAAAAAAGTCATTTTGGCGTCACGGGAGTATTTTTTATTCCGGGAGCTGTTCAAAAGCTATTATTCAAGCTGCGTTTACATTAATTTTGGCATTTTGTTTTTTTGTTTTTATTTCCGGATGTATGGTAGGTCCTGATTACGAGCGTCCTGAAACGGTTGCTGATGCGAATTCATTTACTTATCAGCCGGTAAGAGTAGAGCCCGGGGTTTGTCAAGAGGCAGGTCAGTGGTGGAAGCGGTTTGATGATCCGGTGATAAATGAGCTTGTTGAAATAGCTTTGGCGAATAATACTGATATTTATAAGGCTTATTCACGGGTTTTGCAGGCGGAGGCAGCTCTTGGCAGGAGCAGGGGAGCGTGGGGTCCTGATATTGGTTATTCAGGTAACAGGACCCGTGCCAAGACGAGTGTTTCGCCTATTGGGGTGGGCTCCTCGCGTTTGAATTCGATTTCGACCAGTTACGGTCATGATATTTCGATAAGCTATATAACTGATCTTTTCGGTAAGCTCAAGCGTGCCAGGCGAGCGTCTGCGGCACGTCTTCTGGGTGCTGAATATAATCAGGAGGCAGTTATACAGGCAGTTGTCGGGCAGGTTGTTCGGGGGAGGATAGCAGTTGCAACTGAGCAGAGGCTTTTGCAGATCGCACAGAGTAATATTGAAAGCTGGGAGCAGTCATTGAAGGTTATCGAGCGGCGATACAGCCAGGGTGTTACTGACAGTCTGGATGTTTATCTTGCCAGGGAGAATCTTGCCCAGGCACTTGCTGCGGAGAAACGGCTGGAGCGGTCTCTTGCGGTATCTGTTCATTCTCTTGAGGTACTTCTAGCGGTCCGGCCGGGCAGCTCTGCGTTTTGGGAGGATTCTTTATCTGATATGCCGGCACCAGAGGCAGTTCCTGTTGGTATACCTGCGGACTTGCTTGACCGCCGACCGGATATACTTGCGGCGGAGGCGAATCTTAAGGCAAGTGTCGAGGATATCGGTGTTAGTATTGCGGGTCTTTATCCGGATCTTACATTGACAGGTTCGGGAGGGTATCGCAGTGATCACTTTGATGCACTTTTTGACAGTGAGGGGCAGGTGTATTCTTTTATAATGCAGTTAACTGCACCGATCTGGCAGGGTGGACGGCTTCGTGCGGATGTGGCGGCGGCGAAGGGGAGGATGCAAGAGGCGGCGGCAGATTATGAAAAAACGATACTGAGGGCACTTAAGGAAGTTGAGGATGCGCTTGTGTCTGAGCAGAGTCTTTATGAGCAGATTGATTATCTGGAGGACCGAGTTGAGAATGCTTATCAGGCGGAGGAGCTTGCTAAGAGCCGATATTCGAAAGGGCTTGAAAAGATAATTCTTGTTCTTGAGACAGAACGGCGAAGACGTATTGCGGAAAATGAGCTTGTTCTTGCCAGGCAGGAGCTTTTTAATACGCGTGTTAATCTTTTTCTTGCGATCGGCGGGGACTGGCAAATCGATGGGCAGTTGTTGGGTAAGACAGGAGATGATATTGATGGGATCGAATAATAATAAGGATCTGGTATCGATTGGTTCAGTTTTAGCGCTTGTTTTTGTTATGACGGGTTTGGGGCTGATCGTTTTTAAGGTGTTAAGCGCGGTTGTTTCTGGTGACGGCGCGTTTTTTAAGATGGTTCCTTTGGCGGGGTCGATTGCTTTTGTTATGGGTTTGTATGTTCCGGTTGCTAATGCTATGGCCCGGGCGTCTGGGAAGTCTAAAAAGCAGATGTTAATGGTAATTGGGATACTTTTGATTAGTGTGGTTTTTTCGGTGCTGCTTGTTAAGCTGAAGAAGCCTCCCGTTCGCAAATCTGTACCGGAATCTTCGCCACTGGTTAAGACGCAGGTTGTAAACCGTGAGAGTATGCAGATGGTTGTTGAAGGTTATGGTCAGGTTTCGGCGAAGACCCAGGTGGAGGTTGTTCCTCAGGTTTCCGGTGAGGTTATCGAGCTAAGTGAGAATTTTATAAACGGCGGTTTTTTTGAGTCTGGTGAGGTATTGATAAGAATCGATCCTGAGGATTATGAGCTTGCGGTTGAAAGTTCTGAGGCAGAAGTAGCTCGCGCCCAGACAGCTCTTGAGACTGAGCTGGCGGAGGCGAAAGTTTCTCGAGCAGAATGGCAGGAGGTTAATCCGAATGATTCAGATCCTCCTTCTCTGGCAGTTCGTGAGCCTCAGATTCGCCAGGCACGTGCGGCACTGAAGGCGGCAGAGGCTAAGCTTGCGGCGGCAAAACTGAATCTTGAGCGTACGAGTATCAGCCTTCCTTTTGACGGGAGGGTTTCTCAGGAGCGTGTTGATGTTGGTCAGTATTTAACCGCAGGTGTTTCTGCTGCGACGGTTTACGGTACCGAGGCTTTTGAGATAGTTGTTCCACTGGAGGATAAGGACCTTCAGTGGTTTAGTATACCAGACCGCGGGGATGATTCAACGGTTGGTTCTTTTGTTGATGTCTGGTCGGATTTTGCGGGTTCTCGATGTAAATGGCAGGGGAGGGTATTGCGTACTGAGGCAGCTCTTGATCCCCAGAGCCGGGTTGTCGGAGTTGTTATCGAGGTTGAGAATCCATTTGAGCCGATGGAAGGCTGTTCTGCACTTGTTCCCAATATGTTCGTAACTGTTGAGATAATCGGCGAGAAGCTTGATAATGTTTTGCGTGTGCCTCGTTATTCGGTTCATAACGGCAATGAGGTTTGGCTTTTTAATGACAGCAGGCTTCATGTAAGGGAAGTTGAGATAATACGCCAGGATGATGAGTTTTCTGTAATCAAGTCTGGGATAAGCGATAAGGATGTTATAATTACCAGTCCTCTTGATGTAGTTACCGACGGGATGAAGGTTCGGGTTGACGACGGCAACGTGGAGCGTGAGGGGTAAAGTTTCATTTTTTATTATTTTTTGAAGACAGCTGAAAATGACAGATGTTAATAAGGAAAAAGGTGTTCTTGCATGGTTTGCGGGCAATCATGTTGCTGCGAATCTTTTGATGTTTCTGATCTTTGCTGGCGGTCTGCTGAGTATAGCAACGACGAATGTTGAGCTTTTTCCAGATACATCTCTTGACCTTATTACAGTAAGTGTTCCTTATCTTGGTGCATCTCCTGCAGAGGTTGAGGAGGGAGTAAATATTCGAGTTGAAGAGGCGGTTGCCGGTATCGAGGGTATCAAGCGTTTGCGTTCCACGGCTGCCGAGGGTATGGGTACAGTAATTATAGAAGTAGATGATTATGCAGACCCTAAGGAGGTTCTCGATGATGTTGAGGCGGAAGTGGGGCGGATAATAACATTTCCACAGGAGACTGAAAAGCCGATTGTTACGGAGGTTACAACTCGCAGGCAGGTTATCAGTATTGTTTTGTATGGCGATGTTTCCGAGCGCAGTCTTAAGCATCTTGCAGAGCGTATGCGTGATGATCTTACTGCGATGGAGAATATTTCTCAGGTTGATATAAGCGGAGCGCGTCGGTATGAGATATCGATAGAGGTAAGCGAGGAGAGTCTCCGCAGGTATAATCTCAGTTTTGATGAGCTGAGTCGTGCGGTTGGCAGGGGTTCACTTGATTTGCCGGGCGGTTCTGTCAAGACGGTCGGCGGAGAGATTCTTATACGTACTAAGGGCCAGAAATACACCGGCGCCGAGTTTGAAAATATTGTGGTTCGGACAAGGCCAAACGGAACAAAGATTCTTGTTAAGGATGTTGCAGAGGTTATCGACGGATTTGAGGATTCAGATATTTTGAGCAGGTTTGACGGCAGGCGTTCTGTAATGCTTCAGGTATACCGTATCGGTGACCAGGATGTTCTTGATCTGAGCAGGAGTGTGAAGAAATATGTAAATGAAATTCGCGGCAAGCTTCCAGAGGGTGTTTTGATTTCGACCTGGTTTGACCGTTCACGGATATTGAAATCACGTATAGAGCTTTTACTTCGCAACGCAGGCATTGGTTTGGTACTGGTGTTTCTTACTCTTCTGGTATTTCTTGATTTTAAGCTGGCCTTTTGGACGACGATGGGTATTCCTATTTCGTTTATGGGAGCGGTATGGGTTTTGCCTTATTTTGATACCAGTATAAACATGATGAGTCTTTTTGCTTTTATACTTGCTCTTGGTATTGTTGTCGATGATGCAATTGTGGTTGGTGAAAACATTTTTGAGTATCGTCAGCAGGGAATGAGTGCGTTGTCAGCAGCGGTTAAGGGTGTTAAGGAGATGGCAGGGCCTGTAACCATGGCTGTATTGACAACGATTTTCGCTTTTATGCCGCTTCTTTATATTTACGGTATATTCGGCAAGTTCATTCGTGTTGTTCCGATTGTTGTAATAAGCGTATTGTCTTTTTCTCTTATTGAATCGTTATTGATTCTTCCGGCACATTTATCATCGGGCAAGGTGAAGTTAAAGGGTAACGGCAGCAGCAGCAGGCTTGGTATGGTTCATGACAAAGTTCATAATATGCTTGACGGTTTTATTAACGGCCGATTTGCCAGGTTTGTTGAGCGTGCGGTCCGCTGGCGATATGTTACCCTTGCGTGCGGGTTTTTAGTATTGATTTTGACAATCGGGTATGTACGGGGCGGTCATATCAAATTCAGTCTTATGCCGAAGGTTGACGCTGATAATGTATGGGCTACACTTTCAATGCCCAAGGGTACAAGTGTTGAACAGACCAAGGATGTAGTTACGATACTTGAGAGTTCAGCGTTGGAGCTTCGGGAAGAAATCGATTCAAAGCGGGGTTCTGACAAGGCTTCGATTTTCACTCATATTTCTACGAGCATTGGTCAGCAGCCGTTTTCGGGCGGCGGTCCTGCCAGAGGGGGGGACAGTGAAAGCGGCGGTCATGCGGCAGAGGTTAATATAGAGCTTCTTGCAGCGGAGAAGCGTGGTAATATTTCCAGTGAGGAGATACGAAAAAGGTGGAGCAAAAAGGTTGGTGAGATAGCGGGTGTAAGTTCTCTTACATTTACGTCATCGCTTTTCAGCGGTGGTGACGCAATTTATGTAGAGATGAGTCACTACAGTTTTGAGAAGCTTTTAGATGCTGTTGAGGAGCTTAAGGAGAAGCTCAGGGAGTATTCGGGCGTTCGAGATATAGAGGACAGTTTTGAGCCCGGCAAGGTTGAGATAAAACTTGAGCTTACTGACCAGGGCAAGCTTGTGGGTTTGAGGCTTGATGATCTTGCCAGGCAGGTAAGGCAGGGTTTTTACGGTGATGAGGTTCAGCGGATTCAGCGCGGGAGGGATGATATACGTGTTATGGTTCGTTATCCTTATGAAGAGCGTAAGAGTATAGCTGATATTGAGAATATGCGGATCCGTCTTCCTGACGGTGCAGAGGTTCCATTTGGATTTGTAGCTAAGATGGATATCGGCAGGGGTTATGCCGTTATCAACCGTGCAGACCGGCGGCGAGTTGTCAGTGTTACGGCCGATGTTGATCAAAAGGCTGCCAATGCTAACGAGATAAACGCGAGTTTGCGCAGTACGGTTCTGCCGGAGCTTAAGAGCCGATATCCTAATCTTTTGTATAATTTTGAAGGTGAGCAGAAGGAGCAGCGTGAAATCGGCAAGAGTCTGGGGAGCAGTTCGATAATAGCACTTCTGGCGATATTCGGTTTGCTTGCGGTTCAATTTCGCAGTTATCTGCAGCCTACGATTATTATGAGCGCGATACCTTTTGGGCTGGTCGGCGCAATTATTGGTCATGTGGTGATGGGTTTTTATCTTTCAGTTTCCAAGAGCATCTCATACGGGAGTTTTGAGAGTGAGCCTTTTAATCTTTCGATACTTTCGATTTTCGGTATAGTCGCACTTACGGGTATCGTGGTAAACGATTCACTGATAATGGTTGATCTTATTAACAGGCGGCGTAAGGATGAAAGTGACGGCAGCAGTATGATAGATTTTATAACCAGTTCTGCGACTCGACGTTTCAGGCCGATTATGCTTACTACATTGACTACTTTTATTGGTCTTGTCCCGATGATGCTGGAGAAGAGTCTTCAGGCGAGGTTTCTTATTCCTATGGCGGTCAGTCTTGCGTTCGGTGTTTTGTTTGCGACGGTGATAACTTTAGTTTTGGTGCCTTCTCTTTATATGATCCTCGAGGATTTCAAGGGTATGCTATTTAGATCGGGTAAGGCTTGAGGGTCTGAAAAAAAGGGAATAAACATTCAGGCGACAAGTGAATTTTTTATTGCGGTCGTTAGAGCATTTCTTGACATTCTCTAAATGATTTTTGCAGAGTTTTGTTTTATCCAT
>CAZAYB010000070.1:0-12885 GCA_964489215.1 uncultured Pirellulales bacterium | reverse complement strand
CATTAAACGAATCTCTGCCCCCGCTTTGCTTTAAAATCTCATTCGACCTTTTCAAACTCGAATGCTGGTCGATCTCACGAAAAAGCTGCAGTGTTGCCGCACGGGAATTCGTAGTCCCCCGAAGACTCATATTACGCTCGGAAATGCTTATCTCTTCTATCTCTACATCAACATTTCCGGGAAGTTTATTTATAACTTCAAGAAGAAAAGTCATCCTCGCCGATACCGATTCATCATCACCGGAAATAAGACCCTTCTTAACCTTCTCCAGCTGCCGGTAAACTCGGCTTAGCTTACTGTATATAGGCTCTGCTGATGTATGCTTCTTGCCGTACATAATATCAGAATACTGCTGGTGCATCTTCTTATCAAGCCTGGTTGTATATCGCCAGTTACGCCAGGCCTCCAGCTGAAAATATCCACCCACCGCAAGAGCCATAACAGTAATCGAAATACTTATCACCGAAAACATTTTCGACAAAAGCTTTTTCTTGCCTTCATAAGGAGCGAAGCTTTCACGAAAATCAACTCGACTCTCACCTACACACTCTGCCATTGCACTGCCGTAAGCAATCGCGTAATCCACTGAAAGCTCCTCATCGGTCGTATCACATCGCAGGGCCTTGCGGAGGTCTGCGCTGATAACCTCTAAACCGGTCCCCGCAGAAAGTTTATCTTTATCTGCCAAACCTGTTACACCAGCAACACAAACACCTTCAACCGGATTGTCATTTTCTTTAGATGCCGACATTAAAAGTATCTCACGGGTTAATAAACTGCAAACATCCATTGATTCGTCGATAAGAAAGCTCCTGACAATAGGAGCAAATTTGGAATTCAGGTTGCTTATTAAAAAACAGTTTGCTTTCGTACAAACCGCAAAAATAATATTACGATGATCATGAAACTTGTCCTTGAGAAAACGTCCAAGACATATACCGTCCGGCTCCATCGCAACCGGGTCCATCCCAGCCGACTGAAAACCTGAAAGCATCCTCTCGCTCTCTGCTTTGCCCATGGTGTAAACCGTGATTTCAGAACCACCAGGCCCCGAACTGTTAATTGTATAAGCCAATGCAAGTGTCGATATATCTGCTGCCACCACTTCCTCGGCATCAAAACCGATCGTCTGTGATATCACTCTCTTGTCAGTAAGTTCCGAATGCAGCTTATGCTGAGTTATATCGCCTCCGTATATCGCACACGAAGCTTCCTCAAAACTCAAATTTTTCTCGCTTATCGCACGTGAAATCTCAACCCCTGCCTCAAAAGATTCCTCTTGTGAATCACTGGAAACCTCAAACCAGCAAACAGGCTCACAACTGCCGCTGCGAGCGTTGACAATAACACATGCCGCTCGATTCGAACGAATATAAAAACCTAATAATCTTTTCTGTTCCACAAGTCTGCTCCATGAAAAAAGCTGTATCTATTCTAAATCGGCATTACCGACAGTTTCTCAACCTTCTTGCCTTTCTTCAACATCGTTACAACCGTTTTGGATTCGGCGTTACCTATCCTGGCTGTAACCGTAACCGAAAACAGCTCGCTTTCCGTTGTTAAATAATCCTTGGCATTACGTATATAATCATTCATTCCCAGAAGACGCTGTTCAAGATCGTCCATAGATTCAAAAGGCTTTATCTTTCGCTCTTCAATAACCCTGTCTGTAACTTCAACATGATTGCCGCCAAAAGAAAACGCGCTCTCAAGAACATGACGCGGAGCTGTATTTACATTGACTTTGCGGGAACCCCACAAACCAAGATACTTAATCGCCGCCTCATCATTATAAGATTCCCTCGAAGGAACCGAAATATAAGGACTGTCGACTGCGGTACTGTGAAGAAGTTTCGCAAAATCCGTCATATTCGCCTGCATTGGACGCTTCTTTTTCGTAACTGCAGTCCTTCTTGTCGTCCTCCGTCTACTGGACCGACTGCGCGTTCGCCTGCTTCGGCTCGTACGCTTATTATCTTCCTGTTCTTCTTCTTTCTTTTCAGTTATAGTAATATCCTTGGCATTTATATCAAATTCCTTAACATCTGCAAGCACCTTAAGCTGTTCCTTCAAATTCTCAACATCTTCTTCTTCCATCATCATCCACTCCCCGAACCTTTCAAGTGCGATTTCCGAAAGCTTGCTCTTTTCCTTATCTTTCATTATCGCCCACGCCAGCGGCATCTTGGCATTTTCGTCTTCTATCTCTATCCTAACCTCTGCCCCCTCTATCTCAAGCTCGATCGCTTCCTGAACAAATGGCCAACTCGGACCATAAGGCCCAGGCACTTTAACTTCATTAGGGTCTATATAACCTTCATCTTCACCAGAATCGCCATTATATCCAAATTCATTCGGCTCACTTCCGTCATCCCCGCCGAATATCCCGGAAAACAAACTCGCAAAACCTCCTCCTGCTCCTGTGCTCATATCCCAGGATGAATTTGCACCCTTTTCAAACGCCCATGGAAACTTCTCTCGCATCAGACTCTTTATATCAGGCTTATAATCATCTTCATATCCGCGTTCATAATCTCCAAAACCTTCACTTTCATATAATTTGTCCTCGCCCATTTCCATCGTATTAGAAATGTTCTCACCTGAACGCTTCTCTTCTTCTGCTTCTTCTTCTTCTTCCTCGTAGACACCCTCCTCAAGCTCAATAATTTCCATCTGCTCGATCAGCCATTCCTCAATCATCTCATTGCGTTCCTGACGGGTAAAATAGAAAAGATCCGAAAAGTCAGGATATTTCTCACGCTCGATTAAATTAAGTTCAATTTCCTCTATCGTGGCAATTGCATACTTAACCGCTGAATCACATGCGTAACGGGACTTCTGATAATTGATCATATACTGCTGACGATGACGATGACGGGATATCTGCCATGTCAGCGTATAAACCATCGCAGTCAATACCGACAAAACAACGATGGTAAGCAAAAGCACAACACCTTTGCGTCCAATACCGCTGCCGTATTTACTTGTACACCTGCATATGCTCATAAAAAATCAATCCTGATCATTAGGATCTTCTGCATTGTCAAATTCTTCCCTGTCTTCTTCTTCCTCTTCCAGCCGATCGGCATATTCCTCATCAAACTGTTTGCGGATAAACTTAAAAGGTATTTCCCGCGTTCGGTCAATCGCAATCGTACGCTCTATAATATCCTCATCCACAACCTCAAGTTCGCCGCTTATACTTTCCTCAAGCTCAGCAAAGGAAACCTGAACTATTACCGCTGAAGGAAGCTTCGAGCTGTTCCACATCTCAATATACTCAGGCTCTTCCATCTCAAGAACCTCTTCTTCTGTTTCCATCTCCTGCTCCTTCTGTGCTGGCGTCATCTGTTTAGGCACAACTATCTTAAAATGACTAAGTCCCTCTGCAACCGGCACAAAAAGCTCACTCCCAAGCTCCTGTATCTCCTCAAGCTCTGCATCGATTATCCTGTCCTCAAGATTCAACCCGCTGTGACTGCGGTAAAGAACAAGCTCACCAAGAAAAGGGTCAACATTCGACTGCCAGACTATTTTCTCAAAAACCTCAGCCTTATTTTGATTGTTATATATCTTGTTTTCTATTACCATTTGTGAAATATCATAACCGTTCTCAAATTTATTATTGATACTCACCTCTGTTTCAAGACCAGGAGCCGCGAGCCTGTCCAGGTCCTCCGCTATACGCTGGATTATCTCCCTGGACAGTGAATCACTGCCGAGCTTTTCCTTAACTGATGCAGATGCCGATTTTATCCTGCCGTAAATCGCCATCGTACTAATGATTATCATTGTTGCGATAATCAAAACTGTTACCGTCTCAAGCAGTGAAAAGCCGGTTTTCTTCTTCTCAATAATCATCAATTTAAATCTTCACAATTTTCAATAAATTCTATCGCTTTTTCAAAATCACCAAAAAGAAGCTTAATGAACTCCTCCGGTGTCAAACCGCAGATCGTATCATCACCGCTATCACGATTTCCTGAATCGTCATCGCCATCGTCAATACCCGTTTCTCCTCTGTCCTGCCAGTCCTCCGGAGGGTCATAAACTTCAGGAGGCTTCTTTGGCTCAGGCTCACTGTCCGGCGGATCAACATCCGGTAAAACCTCAGGCAATACATTAGCCTGCCCAGAATTTGGATAATACCAGTAAAGAGCCTCCGCTGCAGAACGTGCGGTTTCACTGTCGCCCAGACTTTGAGCACGTTCAACAAGACTCAAAAGCTCATCGGCACTGTAATCACCAAGACTGTAATCGTTAAGCTCATCGAGAAACTCCTGCTCACGTCGCTTCTGGTCCAGAATATTCTTTATCTGCTGCTCACTTAAACTCGTTATCCAGTTAGCAAGATTTATCTCTTCTCGCTCACCCTCACGCGTCGTAAAACTGCTGCTGCAAACCGCACGTATCCACATCCGGTTCGTAACAGGCTCATAAAAAGGCTCAATAACTGTCTCCCATTGAATGTCAGGATTCTTCTCATCGGTACCGTAATCGTTGAGCTCCTGAACATAAGGCCACGCAAGTATTCGCTCCATATTCTCACGGGAAATCTCAAAAGCTCGCTGTCGGCTGCCGTGCTCAATCGTACTCTCGATACACTCGTTCATAATAGTAATTACACTCGTTGCAATAACTCCAAGAATAACAAGCGAAACCGCAACCTCAAGAAGCGTAAAGCCGCACCTGAATGAGATCTTGTTTCTGTCAGATTGTTTAATGTTAAAAAGGTACATCTTCTTTATAAACCGGAACCATCGGCAAATGTTCGCCCGGCTTAACCTCCACTACATTAGTAAGCCTGTTTACTATTATCGTATATGGATTCCCGTCTCCGTCTCGAACAATTATTGAACCGCCGTACTGATAACCGCTGTGACCTGCAAGAAACTTAGCCTTAAGCTCGATCGCACCCTCCTCCTCGTCACGAGTATCCGCAAAATCATCAAAAACAACATAATCGAGTACAAAATCATCGCTGAAATATCCCCAGTCAATCAAGGCCTCTTTTTCACTCATCGTCTCAAAATCAAGGGATGCAAACTGTCGCAAAACCCACTTCTGCTCATAAATATCAAGAACAACTGCGTAACGCCTGCCAGATTCCCTCGCTGCATCGTGGGCCTTTTGAAATATACCAGCAAGCTCATAAGCTTGCTTCTCAAACTCACTCCGCGAAAAAGCCAAAGTAAGACTGACAGCTGCCATCACCGTCAAAAGGCTCAATATAACCAAAACGACCAGAAGCTCCATAAGAATTACACCGCAAATGCTTCCGGATCGGCCTTTCACAGAAAACAAACCTCTGCAAAAATGTCCCTTAATATGCATCGGTACTGTAAAGGTCGGCGTCATAATCTTCGCCTTCCGGCTCACCGTCAGCTCCATAACTTATAACCACAAAAGGCTTGCCGCTTTCAGGATTAAGCTGATATATAAAATCATTGCCCCAGGCGTCCCTGGGAACCTCTGAGGTCTGAAGATAACCCCCGGGCTGCCAGCCCTCAACATCCATAGGCTCAATAACAAGAGCATCCAGACCCTCTTCTTCCGACGGATAAACACCAGTATCCAGCTTGAAACTCAGTACTGCGTCATGAAGATTCTTCAAGCTGGCCTTGGTCGTCTTTACCCTGGCCTTATCTACCTGGCCGATGTAAGTAGTTACTGCCACACCTGCCAATAGACCGATTATTATGAGAACTGCCATAAGTTCGATAAGTGTAAAACCATACCTGTCACGCCTTAAATCTTCTCTTGCCATAATCCTGATACCTTTCAATTTGTTGCTCTGTCAAACTAAAATTACATCTGTCCAGCGGAAAATTTAATTATCGGTAACAGCGCCGCTATCGCTATCGTACCAACAAGAATCGCCATTATTAAAATTATCACAGGTTCAATTGCTGCACTTAACCTTTCTATTACAACATCGCTGTTAGACTCCATACTTTCGCTTATACTCGCAAGCATCGTTTCAAGTTCACCAGTCTTTTCGCCAACCGCGACCATGTGAGCTATCGCAGGCTCTATAACTCCGCTTTCACGCAAAGGGGTCGCGATATCAGCTCCCGACAATATTCTGTCCCGCGCCTGGCGAACTGCTCGATTCATTATGGAATTGCCCGTAACCTCTGCCACTATCTTCAAAGACTCTGCAACTGACAAACCCGAACCGATCAGCGTCGAAAGCGTAGAAGCGAACCTGGCGACTATACGCTGCTTTATCAGGTTGCCGAATATCGGTACCGAAAGTACCATCCTGTCACGAATCATCGCTCCCTTAACTGTCGAGAAAAATTTCTTAAACCCCCAAACGATACCAGTAACAGCACCAATAACAATCAGAACACGCCAGCTCGTAAGAACATCGCTAACCCACATCATCAAACGGGTTATCAATGGAAGCTCCTGGCCTGCCTGCCTTATCTGTTCAGCAACCTTGGGGATAACTGAAACCGTTAAAAATATAACTACCGCAAAACAAACCAATATCAAAATAACAGGATATATCATCGCCGTGATAAACTTTGATTCTACCTGTTTACGCTTCTCCATAAAGGTCGCCATATCGCCAAGGCTCTTTTCCAAAGTTCCAGTAACCTCACCTACACGAACCATGCTCACATAAATCACATCGAAGAAATGATGATACTCACCGATAGCATCTGCAAAGCTTTCTCCGGTAACTACCCGGTCCTTGACATCGTTTATCGCGTTCTTGAGCCTTGGGTCGCTTATCTGCTGAACAAGAACACTCAAAGCCTCCGTCAGCTTTATACCTGCCTTTAACATTGTCGAAAGTTCTCGGGTAAACTCAATAACCTGACCCTTATTGCCCTTGCGGAAAAATGAACCAAGGCTCCTGGGCTGCTCACCTGCCGAAAGCTCCTTGACATCAGTCGGATGAAGACCTTTTGTCCTGAGATGCTTCCTCGCTGCGAACGGACTCTCTGCACTGACAGTACCCTTGACTGTCTTCTTGTTAACATCTATCGCTGTATATGTAAAACGCGGCATATATCACCAAAATTAAACTGTATCTGCCTGAGTTACACGCAAAACTTCTGAAAATGTCGTAAGACCGGACTCCACTTTTCTCGTACCGTCCATACGAAGTGTATTCATCCCCGATGCCAATGCCTTCTTCTTGATAACACCTGCGCTTTGACGCTCGTAAACCATCTCTCGAATATCATCGCTTATACCCATAAGCTCATATATACCAAGCCTGCCCCGATAACCCGTATCAAAACACTTATCACAGCCCTTGCCCATAAAAAAATCCTTATCCGTCTTCTCTATACCAAGCTGCCTCAGTTCATGTTCGCTAGGCTTATAAGGCTCCTTGCAGTTATCGCATATCCTTCGAACAAGCCTCTGTGCCATAACACATATAAGCGATGAACTTACAAGATAAGGCTCTACACCAAAATCCAGAAGCCTGCTCACCGCACCGGCAGAGTCGTTCGTATGAAGTGTACTGAAAACAAGATGCCCCGTCAAAGACGACTGTATCGCCATGCTAGCAGGCTCCGCGTCTCGAACGGCACCCGCCAGAATAACCTCCGGGTCCTGCCTGAGAACATGCCTTAAAGCATTAACAAAAGTTACACCTTTCTTGCTCGCTACCTGCATCTGACTTATACCCCCGAGCTGATACTCTATAGGATCCTCGATTGTCATAACGTTCTTCTCTGTGCTGTTTATCCGCTGCAGACTCGCATAAAGTGTCGTGCTCTTACCGCTGCCGGTTGGACCAGTTACAAATATTACACCGTGGGAACGGTTGATCATGTCATCAAAACGCTCAAGATCATCCTTCCACAAACCAAGCTCATCAAGACTGAATATCCCGCTGCTCTTATCAAGTATCCTCAAAACTGCACGCTCGCCAAAACTCGTCGGAACCGTACTTACTCGAAGATCTATCTCCCTTTGACCTACACGAACCGAACAGCGCCCGTCCTGGGGCATCCTCCGCTCCGCAATATCCATACCTGCCATAACCTTGATACGGGAAATCACCAAAGGAAGAACATTCCTCCCAAGACTCAAAGTATCATACAATATACCGTCTATCCTGTAACGGATCTGTATCTTGGATTCGTAAGGATGAATATGAATATCACTTGCCCGAAGCTGAAGGGCACGAAAAAGAATATCATTAACAAGCCTTATCACAGGAGGACGATTAACAACATCAAGAAGATCATCAGAAGAATCAACCTCATCGACAAGCTGATCTAAATTCTGGCCGTCAAGCTCTTCTGCAACCTCTTCTATAACTGTATTCTTCTGCTCATAAGCTACATCTATAGCTGCCGTTATAGCCGTCCTGCTCGCAAGGGCACCGGTAACCGGACGCTTAACCATCTTGGATATATTATCGACCGCATTAGTATTCAAAGGCCTGGCATGAGCAACACGCATCGGACCATTACCGTCCTCACCGCTCTTGACACCAATAAGATAATGATGCTGTGCGTAAGATGCTGGTACAGAATTCACAAAAGCCTCCGGCACATCATCAGAGCCTATCTCGCCAAAATAGTCCATGTTCAATGCCTCTGCGAACAAACGCAAAACTGACTCCTCTGTAAAATTAGGAGCAGAAAGCAAAAGCTCATCAACACCTCGGCTGTCATCTGCATTATCCTCGAAAAACACTCTGAGCGTATCGGCGTTAATTATGCCGCTGCCCCTCGCCGTATCTATTAAAAGCTGCTTCAACATACCAATCTGCTTTCTACTCGTCTGATTACCGTCCGTGCCTTTTAATTAAGCTCATTCCGCCGACTGTCCAACATGTAGTTAGCCCGCAGATTTATTCGGACGGTTGTTTCATCACGAATTACCATGCTTGTAATTCCCGCCAAAAGTGCCGGCGCCGGAATAAAATCCATAGCATAAATAAAAATATATATCCATTTTAAACCATACTGATTCAAATTTATTTCACATTCTATTGTTTCTCTTTCTATTTTCTTACAGTTATGTCTTCAAGTACGTTTTCAGGTTCATAACGCGTTGGCTTCACGCCCGTAAAATCTTCATGTTCCTGAAACTCTATTTCCTGCTCTTCAAAACTCAGTCTGTATTCATCTGATATGTTCTTTATCTTGTCCATACCGCCACTGGCCGGATCTGGTCTTACAATATTAGATTTGACGAAAATGTACAGATAGCTGTCGTCAATAGAGTTATTCACTGTTCTGAAAGCGTTTCCTATAATCGGTATATCTCCTAAAATTGGTATCTTGCTTCCGCCCTTGCCTTGGTTTAGTTTGGTAAGACCTCCCAAAATTATTGTATCACCGTCCGGAACAGTTACTACTGTTGTAACCTCTGTAGTGTCCTTGTCCGGTGGTTTGGCGGTCTCACCCTCGGTCTGAGGAGCAAAATCTTCTCGCTGCATTGTGATTTCCAGCCTGAGCAAATCACCTTCGCTTATAGTGGGTTTAATCATGAGTTCGATTGTTGCGGTGTAGTCTTTATAGTCTGTTTCACTAAGAGGGTTGGCTGAATCCTGCCCTTCGACATATGTAATTTTGTTAATCGCTCTCCACGTCTGTGTCGTAGTTGTAAGTATTCCTTCTTCATTATCATTTGCGAGTAATTTAGGTTGAGCGAGTATCCTTCCATAGCTTTTGGTCTTAACTAATTCAAACAGCGCCTGGATCTGTTCATCTCCGTAAAAACCTTTTATCGCACCGCTCGGGCTGCCCTCAGAATCCGTAAGATTCCACCCGCCCTCCCAGTGCTTGCCGCCCGTCGCCCCGGATATAGGAAGCAAACCGCCGGTAACTCCCAGATTGCCTGTAACCGCACGCTCGGCATTGGCCACGATATTAAGGTCATACTCAAAAACATCCTTCTGTTTTATCTCAACCAGTGCAACATCGATAAGAACCTGCGGCCTGCGTTTGTCAAGCACTTCAATCAGCTTGCCTATCTGCTCCTGCTTTTTCCTGTTGGCATACACAATAATTGAAAAAGTCTGTTTATCAGGAACGATAATTACCTTATCCTGCTCAATGCCGGTTGTGGATTGAATCTTGGATTCTTTCTGCTGCTTTGCGCTCATCTGAGCTTCAACAACTTCTTGCAGAACCTCCGCCATATCTTCAGGGTCCTGATTC
This sequence comes from uncultured Pirellulales bacterium, assembly GCA_964489215.1. Lineage (GTDB taxonomy): Bacteria > Planctomycetota > Phycisphaerae > Sedimentisphaerales > Anaerohalosphaeraceae > CAZAYB01. The sequence goes on along the minus strand of CAZAYB010000070.1, from coordinate 2,740 downwards.
TCAAGGGAATATATTACATAAGGATTTGCCGTCTCTTCAAGTTCCGCGTCAATATGCGCGGTTATCATTGCTATCTGGATATGCTGCTCTGGAGTCGCGTTCACAAGCAGAGAATTCGTACTCTCTAAAACAACAACCTGAGCCTTGCCCTCGATAATCTCTTCAGCACTCGTCGCCTCCTGACCCTGAGGTGCTGGCGTTCTTGCATTCCCAGCTGTCCTGCTCGTTCTGCTGGTCCTGCTTCTGCTCCTGCTCGTACTGCCTGACCCGTAACCCCCATCGCCTATCACTCCAAGCTCAGAAAGCTTATCACGAACCTCATCCGCTCCTACATACTGAATCTCATACTGACGAATCGTCCGAAGATCCTGCTGCTGAACATCAAGAGCATCGATAATCTCATTAACAAGCTCGATCTCCGTTTCCATACCTATCATGAATATCCGGTTCGTCCTGTCATCAGTATCAAGAAAAACACTTTCCTTTTGAGGTTCAACTCCCTGCTGAGTCGGCTTAGGTGTCGGCCTGCGTGTTCTGCTGGACCTGCTCCTCGATGTTCGGCTCCGGCTTGTCGTCTTAGGACTAGTACTGCCCTTGCTTATCGTAACACTTACTCCCTCAAGCTGCTCTGCCAAAGTCTGAACCTTCGGTGCAAGATTGCTCGCCAATGTATACATCAGCTGGCGATAAGCAAAACGCTTAGGCTCGCCAGGCACATCCACAAGATCAAGTATCTCCTCAACCCTCGGCATACGATACGCGTATTCAGTCACAATAATCGTGCCCGTCTCCTCGATGCCGGTAATATCGATGGTCCCAAGCTTCATCTTCTTAAGAATATTCTCCGCACTTACCGTACTTATATATTCAAGCTGAAATACGCTCGTTACAACAACATCACCTGGCTCGATCTCATCTGTCGAAGACCGAAAAGCAGGATCGATATCAAGTGCCTCACCAGCAGGAACGATAGTAACAAGATTACCCTTCCTGCTCATCACAAAACCACGAAACTTCAGCACCGTCTCCAGCAGAGTATACATATCCTTAACTTTAACCTTGCCGTCATGAATCTTAAGCATAACGTTACCGCGAACCTTTGCAGGGTCAAATATATAATTCAAACCAAGCTGCTTGCCGACAAGCTCAAGCAAAGACGTAATCTCAACCGTCTGCGGAAGCGTAATCGTAAGCTCAAGCTCTTTTTCGCTTTCATCAATCTTAAGCCGCTTCTCATGCTCAGCAGGATCAAACCGCCTTGCCTTTTCTGAAACATCCTTTTCATCATCACCTGGACCAAGATCAACCATAACCGCTTCGCTTTTCTCTTGCTTACCGAAAATATCTCTTTGAACCTCTCCCTCTAACTCTTGTTTTGTCGTTACTGTACCCTCCTGACCCTCAGCTGTTTCTTCAGCCTGTCCTATATCCCCACCAGGCCCGCCTTCCTGCATCTTCTTTAGCTGAGAAAGCACTTCCGCAAGCCCCTCTATATCATCTTCCTGGTTACTCGTAGTAACCTCAACTTCGGTCCTTACAATACGCCTGTCTTTCTTGTCCGCTGCTTCTACAGCTTCTCCAGCTTCTTCAGACTCCGCACGCGCCTCCTCAAGCGTATCCAGAAGCTCCATACCAAGCTCATCATCAACCGAAACCTCTTCAGAATCTCCAGTCTCAAATTCTGCTTCTTTCATACCTCCGTCATCCAAACCAGCCCCCATAACATCATTGATATCTTCTTCAGTCAAAGCAGCTGCCTTTTCAGCAAGCTCCTCCAGCTCTGTCCCACCGCGTTGACCCTGCAAAACCCCGGGCTCACTGTAAAGCTCCAAAACCTTATCACCAAAAACACTCTTAAGTTCAGACGGAACAACCCCTATAAGATTACCGTCATGAATGTCCAGAATAATCCTCGGCTTGGTAACGCTCGCAGGAGGATCCAGCAAGCTGCCGACATCGACATTACCTACCGAATTGATTATCATTTCCCTGCTCGGAACCCGCGCCGAATCAACCCCTTCAACCAGAACAACAGTTTCATAATCCGCCTCAGAGTCAAGAAGCTTGATTATCGAAGTAGCCTTAATCAAATCTTCCGGCTTGTTACTGCTGACAATAAGCGAATTTTGCGGAAGAATATTTACATCCGTACCTACAGAAAGCTCATTGAGAATATCGCGCACCGCCGTTGCTTCACTATGTCTCAAACGATAAACACGGTTGCGGAACAAACCATTGCTTTCCTCACCCGTAACCGGCGATAAAAAAATAAATACCAGCAAAAGAAAACAAAAAACATACCTTGATAATCCGCCCTTTAATATGCGGAAACTACTCATTGATTGCATAATAACTCCGTTTTTATACTCGTTTTATGTTTTTATCGGACATCCAGCCGTAAAAATCGACTTTTTTAAGCTTTTAACAGCTATAAAAAAAATCCTGACAGTATTATGACACCCACACTGCCCAAAAGTTCCCCAAATTATTAAAAACGCAGACCTTAATAATTGCGCCCTGAGGTCCAGACCAGTCATTGAAGTTAAGCGGTTTTTTTAGGCCCGCTGGTATAAACCCTTGTCCAACCACAGTTTGAATAACTCCCCAAAGCCGCAAAGATTAACTTTTGAGCCCAAATCAATCTTAAGAGGTTCACTGCCTCCAGCAAAGACTGACTGAAATGAATTTTACCGCATAACGGCTTTTATTCCCTTGGCCGCCGTGTCCTGGACCTTCTGAG
>CAZAYB010000069.1:0-12899 GCA_964489215.1 uncultured Pirellulales bacterium | reverse complement strand
TTGCTGAGCTCGGGGTATCGAGGATGGTCCGGGTTTATGTTGTAGGATTTTGTGAGGAAGGTTATTTTGTCAACCCTGCCGATTTTTACGCCTCTTTGTACGACTTCAGACCCTACGTCCAGTCCCTGAACGGATTCGTTGAAATAGGATTCCACAATTATAACGTCCCTGACGAGAGAATCTGCGCTGAAAACTATTGTGCCTATTATTATAAGGGTAACAGCAATTATTACAAATAAACCGATCTTGAAGTAATTAGCTTTCTGACTCATTTTGATGAAAATTCTCCTTCTGGTTATCATTTTTATGTTCCCGGCTATCCTGACCATGTTTGTATTGTCCGGTATGGCGGTGGAAAAACTGCCAGGACCATGGGTTGGTTTTGTCGTCTTTTAGCTGTTGGACTGTTCCGGAAGCGACGATTTTTTTTGTTTGTTTTTCCAGAAGTATAATCCTGTCTGATACAGCAAAGACACTTGGCAGCTCGTGAGTGACAATTACGAATGTCATATTGAGAGCCCGGGCCAGGTTAAGTATCAGCTGGTCAAGGTCAGCACTTGTTACAGGGTCAAGTCCTGCGCTTGGTTCGTCCAGGAAAAGTATCCGAGGGTCAAGTGCCATTGCTCTTGCGATGGCTGCCCTTTTTTTCATTCCTCCGCTAAGCTCAGAAGGCAGATGGTTGCCAAAGCCCCTGAGCCCTACAAGGTCAAGTTTCATCGAGGCGATAAGGTCCATTGCCTCACGCGGGAGTTTTGTATATTCCTCTAAGGGGAGCCTGACATTTTCCAGTAGTGTCATAGACCCAAACAAGGCACCGCTTTGAAAAGTAACTCCTATTTTCCGCAATATCTTTTCCAGTTGTCTGCCCTCAGCGGAAACTATGTCATCGCCGTCGATAAATACCTTTCCGCTGTCCGGTTCATGAATGCGAATCATGTGCTTTAACAGAGTGCTTTTGCCGGAGCCTGAACCTCCGAGTATGACAAAGATTTCTCCTTTTTTGACGCTGAACGAAATGTCATCCAGTATCGTCTGTGAATTATAGGATGCTGTCAGGTTTTCAACTTTTATGATTATTTCTTCGTTGGACATTTATTATTTGTTTCCAGTCAAAAAACAATTATTAGATGTTCCGTATAGTTTTCAAATCTTTTCTCAAATACCCAGTACATAAAACAAAACCGCATACATCCCTTCAGCTGCGACAACGAGAATTATAGTGGTTACCACTGAGTTTGTTGTTGAATCTCCTACCGCACTTGGCCCAGCTTTTGTTTGCAGGCCTCTTAAACATCCGATTCCGCCAATTAGAAGTCCGTATGTAAGGGCTTTGAAAAGTCCGCCGAAAAAATCACCGTAGTCGACAGCTCCTGTTACTCTGTTACAATAGGTAACCAGCGGCACGCCCAGCGAAAGGAGTACCACCGCGCTTCCTAAAAGTGCAGCGGCATTTGCCACCATACAAAGCAGGGGGGTTGCAATAAAAGCAGCTAAAACTCTTGGTATGGCCAAAAAACTTATCGGCTCAAATCCCATGGTCCTGAGAGCGTCTACTTCTTCGTTTATTTTCATTGTACCTATCTCAGCTGCAAATGCAGAGCCGCTCCTTCCTGCCAGCATTACAGCGGTAATAAATGGGCCCATTACTCTCAGCATCGATATTGCTACCATGTCGGCGACGTATATCTGGGCACCGTATTTCTGTAATGAAATAACTCCGCTAAAAGCCATTATAAGCCCGAATAAAAAGCCTATGAGGGTGATTATTCCCACTGCGTTTACGCCTGCTTTTTCTGCGATATAGATAACGTCTTTCCACCTTATCTTTGAAGGGTGCATCAAGGCCCTGCTCATGAAAACAAAAAGCTGTCCGATATATGTTATAAGTTCAAAAATGTCGCCAATAAGGCTTACTGTTGCTTTTCCGACTTCCTCGGCGACTCTTGTTTTTTTTCTTTTACCCGGCTTTGATTCATCAAACTGCCTGGCATCGAACATTTTGAGCATTTCGCAAAATTCCGGTTTCAGGCCTTCGATATTCAGTGAAAATTTGTCAGTTCTGCTGCGAAGCTTCAATTCAAAAAAAACCGAAAGTCCCGCACCATCGCAATATTCCACTTTGCTTGCATCAATAGTAAGTTTATGAGGTTTTTTTGACTCCAGGTTCCGAAATGTTTTTGCCCATATTTTTGGTACCGATGATGTGTTGAGAGAGCCTGCGTACTTAAAGGTAACGTTTGAGCCGTCCTTTTTAATCTTTAAATTACCTTTGCCGTTTTTTAAATCAGAAACAGACATAAAAAAATGCTCCCTCATTTTTATAAAAATATGACCGAAAGACAAATTTTATTGGTAATCTGCAAAAATGCAATATTAAACCGTCTTGTAAAAGGTTAATTATTTTTGTCAAAATAGGTTTTTTGGCTTGAATTGGGATAAAAATGTGTGTAAATATTTACTTTTACCGCGATGTTTTTAATGGTAAATATGATATAAGGGCGATTAGCTCAGCCGGTAGAGCAGCGGATTCTTAATCCGGAGGTCACAGGTTCGAATCCTGTATCGCCCATTAAGAGGGGAATAGTGTGGTTTTTTACAGATATTGACTGTTAAAATACATTTTTAATCGTTTTATCGAGGTAGATAACAAAAATGACAGATATTGATATTAAGAGGGAATTTATAATTGATGAACGGTCCAAAATGGGCAAATCTGACTACAGCGATTTTCTTAAGGAATCTTATAAACTTTTGAAAAGCTGTCCCCAGTATCTTTGCAGCGATGAGGATATAAATTCACTGGAGCTTGCTCATCTTATCCCTGATGTTGATGAGACTGTTCTTACGATATATCTCGGAATCAATGATGCGGTATGCAATAAGGGTCTGGTGACACCGTTTTTGCCCAGACACGGTCATAATAATGTTTTTGTTTTCGATCCTGATGTTTTTGCCGGCGGAGACGATGTGCCCTCGGGGACGGCTGATGCTCAGGAGATACTTGTCGGCTTTGAACCTCCAAACGAAAGCTGGGGTTCTGACTGGACTTATGTTATGATAAAGGATCCAGACAGGACATTTGAAAGCCTGTGGTCTGAAAAGGGTTATATTGATATGATTCCGGCGAAGTTCGAGGATTTTACAATGATCAGCGATCATGAAAAGAGTTCGGTGTGCACTTTTATTGACCCCATGGCTTTTGAGCATCCGGTGAACCAGGCCAGGCAGTATTTAAAGAAGGCCCGGGAGCGCGGTGAAAAACATTTTGATAAGTTCAGGATACCATCACTTCTTGACGGTGAGATTGATAAGCTGGTTCCTGTGATTCTTCACCAGGGGGAGAAGCTTTATGTTGCCAGGACCGATTTTGGTCCGTGTGAACATTGCTGGAGCAATATCTGCGAAGATAATTCCGGCTGGGCAGTTGTGAATGAAAATTCAGCGGTTCCTCTGGATTTGGTAATCGCAAAGCCGCAGGTTAGTGACAAATTCGCCAAAAAGCTGGTCCCTCCTAAGGGAAGTGCTGATATGACCACAGACTGGTTTTACCGCGGTACGAAGATATCCAGAAAACCTCTTCTTGCAGGTACTTTTGCCGGTTAAAAGTGCGGTTTGCCGGTAAAGGTATGATTTTTTCAGACGGAATTAGTTGTTCTGGGTAAATATTTGTGTCTGGCCTGAGCGATAAGCTGCAGCATGTTTTCAGCTTTTTTAGCGATTTTACTGTCCTGATGTGTAATCCTTGAGTTCCAGATACGGTATTTTTCGCTAAGCAGTGCGGCTATCTGTTCTGCAGTCATTTCGTTTTCAATACCGAGTACAGCTTCAAGGGAATCCAGGCAGTTATCAACGGGGAAATATTTTTGTATCATATCTGAAAGATAATGGTTGTTTATCTTGATACCTTCAGCGATTTTTTTTACAAGGGCAATGGATTCATTTGGGTTTTCAGATTCGGCTAAAATGGTAGAGACAAGTTCGATGGTCTCTAATTTTTCCGCCTCATTTATTTCTGCAGCCTTTTCATTGCAGATTGTTATTATGTCATCGGTATTTTTATATTTCTTGAGTTTTCTGAGATTCTTTTTTATTTTATTGTTAAGTTTGTTTTTGTCTTCTATCTGGTTAAGTTTCCACTTCTTCCATTTGTCCAGGATGCAAATCTGTTTTTTGCTGATTTGGCTGTTTTCACTCAGGCAGAGCTGACAGATTTTCGTGCCCAGAGTGAGGGCATTTAGATATTGGTTTTTTGTCTGCATATAACCTGAGTCAGGGTTGTTGTATTCGAATATTTTAGTTGCTCTTGCAAGCTGCTGTTTGGAGCTTTTGGAAAGAATCGATACAACAAAGGCAAGTTTTCGCTTGCCGCTTGATGCTAACTTTAGTTTTTTGACTGGAATATTGAGGATATTTATCCAGTCAGATAAATGGCATTCTTTTCTTGGTAAAGCTCCGTTGTGTTGTCTGTAAAGAAAGATTTTGCTGTTGTCTTTTTGATAATCTATAACGTCTGTCAATACAGGCCTGATTTTTTTGAAGCCATCTGTTATGTCGTGTATAATAATCTGTACATCCGTGTCGTGTCCAGGTTCGGGGCTGTATACTGTTCCTTTCATAGAGATTGAGAAAAAGTCCCGGTTTTCTGTATCCTGGCCTGGTTCATTTGCGAGTTGAATATTGCATAAAAAACCCTCAGTGTCAGGCTTTAGTTTTTTCTTTGCGTTGTTCTGTCCGAGCATAAGAAACCAGCCTGCCGTTACAAATATTAGTACCGCAACTGAGATGATAATTAAGTCAACCATTTTTATACTCCGGTTTACTACTGAACATTGCATCCGGATAATTGCTTAGCCTTTTCTTTGTCCTGATCCAGAGTGTTGCCGGACATATCAAAATCCATTTCAAGTTTTTTGCCGCTTTTTTCGTCCTCAAACCGGCAGTGCATTCTCTGATTCAGATCGTAACTGTAGGTGACTTTTATTGGCTGGTTGGGTGGTCTGTCTGGGGGCATTTCAAATGTCTGGTCAGCTATTTTATTGACAAACTGAACATCAGAATCCTCCCCCTGAGTTATGGTTATGTTTAGTTTGGTCTGACCTTCTTCCATTGTATAGAACTTCTGAGTTTTTTCACATGGAAGGGGGGTGTTCTTTTTCAAGATGATTGCATTTTTAACGATGTGCTGTTTGAGCTTTTCGTCGTAGGGAGCGCATATTGTGCCGTAGCTGTGATTGCATACATCCTGAAGTTTTACCTCGCTAAGCCCTTTGCTTACTGTAGAGTCCAGCTGGTCTGGGTTTTCCCGAAGTTTTGTCAGTCCAGCGTGTATTGCTGCACCGAGCGATACGCATTCATCTACATTTACGCTTGAATCTGGTGCAAAACCGAAGCGTTTTTCGAGCCTTTTTACAACAGCTGGCAGTCTGGTACTGCCTCCAACGAGCAGAACTTTATTGATGTCAGCAGCAGAGCATCCGGCTTCTTTTAGTGTTACATCTATCAGCATATCGGTGCGGTTTATCAAAGGTTCTATTGCCTTTTCGAACTGTTCGGTGGTTATTTCTATTTTAAGGTTGCCGGCTGGTCCGTATAAAACCTTTTTGGCTGACTCTCTTCTTGAAAGAGTTTTTTTGACGTCTTCTGCTTCGTCTTCGAGTTTTGCGAGCTCTTCATCGTTAGTGATAAGGTCTGTATTATATTTTTCTCGATAGGTTTGTTCGAAAATTTCAAGAATTTTCTTGTCAAAGTCAATACCGCCCAGTGCATGGTCACCCTGCGAACAGACTATGCTCATGTCTTTGTTATTTACATCCATAACAGTGACGTCAAATGTTCCTCCACCGAGGTCATAAACCATTATCCTTCCAGAGATGTCATGTGAGGTTGCGTAGTATAATGCAGCGGCTACAGGTTCGTTTATAATCCCTATAACGTTAAAACCGGCCATTTTTCCTGCATCCATGGTTGCTTTGCGTCTTATCTCATCAAAGTGAGCGGGTACAGAGATTACCACATCATCAACCTTTCCGAAATTTTTCTCACAATCATTTCTCAGTTTCTTCAGTATCAGTCCGGAAAGCTCCACGGCAGACCATTGTCTGTCATCTATCTTCCTGCAGAAATCCTTCTGGCCCATGTGCCTTTTTATCCACCTTACGCACCTTTGTGGATTGAGCTGACGTGAGTTCAATGCTTCGATACCAACTCTGACCAGCGAACTGTCTTCTTCGTCAAAGAAAACCGCTGAAGGAGTAATTCTTTCGCCTTCCCAGTTTGGTACAATTTCAGGCTTTCCTATGCTGTTTAATACAGCAATGGCTGAAAAAGTTGTCCCAAGGTCAATTCCTGTTATGTTTTTACTGCTCATTCCGGACCTCCGTTATGCGTACAATCTGACCTGTGCAGATCTTACGATTTTAACTTCATCATCACTGATCACATATTGATATCCGCACCTGACAATTTCTGCTACTGTGCCGGGCTTGTTTTGGTCTTTTGATTCAACTTTCTGACTAAGTGCCTCAACGCATTTTTCCTGTCCCTTGAATTCACTTCCTATTTCGGGGACGAACTGTTCAACACCGCTTGATTCCAGAGCAAATATCAGCTCGTCACGAATGTCTTGGAGTATCTGGGGATGATTTTTGTCAGAACTTACCGTGTCCTCAATGTTGTCGATACATCTTATGATTCTAAGTCCCAACCGTTTTATGATGCTCCAATCGTAACCGTCCTGGAGCTTTCTTACCTTGTCCTGCTGCATGGCAGCGAATTCTCTTATCGCGGACATTTCTTCCTTTATTTCCGCCAGTCCGTCAGCTGTGGCTGTAGCTGCGGCGGCAGGGGGTTGTTCGGAGTCTGTTTTTGCTGGTTCAGATTCGGCTGGAATTTCAATATTATAACTGGGGTCGTTGTGCTCTTTACTCTGAGATTTTGAGCGTGGAGCAAATGAAATGGTATTTTCATCAACGCTGCTGGTTGATTCGTTATGATCTTCCTGTTTTTGGTTATCATCTTCGGTGTTTTTTTCTAAGCTGCCTGTGTATCTTTGAGAAAGTCCGCTTCCTGCAAATTGTCCCTGACGCCGACGGGGCAGAAAAGTTCCGAGAACTGAATCCAGCTGTTCGTCACTGTTTTGAACAAATTGATTATTCCTGTTTTTATAATTGTTTCTGGAACCTTGAACGTTTCTGTTTTTATTGCTTCTGTCATTGTTATTAGTGGGTTTTAGCGGCATGACAACAAGCAGAAACGAGCCTGCAAGTATGGCACCCATAGACAGCATCTCGATTGTATCTATGAGCTTTAACTTTTTACGGTATTCCTTTAGTTTAGACCTCCAGTTTTGTCCGTAAAGTGCGTCTGCCGAGGCATCTGCTTTTATTACATTTCTTGCAAGCAGATCAATGTCGCCCATTAGACGTTCCTGCTGCTCGGTTTGCAGCTGCTGACGGGTTTGTTCGTTTGAGAAGTCGCTGTCACCCCATGATTTACTTGCTCTTTGTTCTCTCGAAAGCTGCAGCCAGTTGTAATAAAGTTCAAGGTTATCATACCCTTTTTCTTCATATTTCTGACGATATACTCTTGCCTGCTTTTCGCGCAGAAAACCTTCCAAATACACAAATGTTATACCTGCTGCACCTGTGATTACAATAATTATTGACCATATAATATAGGACCTTTTCATTGTATTCTCTTTATTTTCTTATCAAGCAATTTAAGGGTGCTCCATAAAACCTGATGATTTGTGAAAAACGCGTTTTTTGCGCGTAAAACAAACTATTCAATCCATTTACAAAGTTTTTGTTGCCCAACTAAAATATAATTAACATTAAATAAGCGGTCAAACTGCATTCCATTAAATAATTAACAGCTGTTTTGACAATTAAGCTCATAAATTGTATCGGGACTTTAACAAACTGACTTTTTTCTATTCTTATGGATATCCCGGATTGAACAGTCGGGTCAAACAGTAATTAAATTTTCCTCAAAAACCGGCCAGTTTTCCTCTTGTAACCTGCTTAAACACAAGGTAAAATCATAATATGGGAATCTCTAAAGGTAAATTTTGGTTTTTGATCGGGATAGCGGTAATACTTTGTCCTATACTTTTTTCGGCCGATAATACTTTGTCCGATAAGGAGGTTGGTTTTTCTGATGGTCTTTCCGGTCAAGCGACTGCAAAGGCAGCTGTCATTCCCTGCAAGGGGTTAATCGACGACGGGCTTTTTGAGTCTATAAAGAGAAGGACTGTTCTTGCTGAAAATCAGGGTTTTGATTTTTGTATATATCAGATCGAAACCTATGGCGGGCTGCTTAAGTCAGGTGATGACATATCCAAATATTTTATACTTGAGGCGAAGAAGAAAGTTACCACTGTGGCATATGTCACTACAGAAGCTATATCCGCTGGGGCCATGATAAGTGTAGCCTGTGAAGATATCATAATGAAAAAGAATACCCTTATCGGAGATGCAGCCCCGATAACTATGGGAGGTAAGCTTGAGGGAGTCGAAAGGGAAAAGATAGAAAGCTTTACAAGAGCAGGTTTTGAACGTGCCTCAGAAGCAAATGGTTATCCGGCTGCTCTTTTAAAGGCTATGGTGTCAGCTCAGCTGGAAGTTTACAGGGTTAAAAATCTGTCAACCGGAGAACATGAATTTTTTGAATCGACTGAACTGCCCAAAGACCCTAATCTGTATGCGATTGATGATAAGGAGCTTATAGTAAAGCAAGGTGAGCTTTTGACATTGACAGCCTCAAAGGCCAAAGAATACAATATCGCAAGGGCGGTTGTTGCTGATATTGACCAGGCGAGAGCTTTTCTGGAAGATAAGTATAATGTCTCTATAACTGAGACTGTTACTTTTGAACCTTTGTGGTCGGAGCAGATGGTTCGCTGGATAAATTCACCAGGTGTATTAAGTGTGCTGGTAATGGCTGCTCTTTTGGCAGGTTATGTTGAACTTAATACTCCCGGTCTTGGATTACCCGGGATGGTTGCGGTTATTTGTCTGATAATAATTGTAGGCAGCAAGTATCTTGTGGGTATGGCTAACTGGATAGAGATAGCAGTTTTTGTGGTGGGTATAATTCTTTTACTTATCGAACTTTTTGTTCTTCCAGGTTTTGGGCTTGCAGGGGCTGGAGGTATAATCTGCATATTTGCGGGTCTTTTTGGGATGCTTATCAAGAATGCCCCTGATGAAATACCATGGCCAACTACTGATATCGAATGGATGCTCTTTTTTAAAGGTGCAATTGGACTGATGGGGGGAGTGATAGGTTTTATAATTGCGGCCGCTGTACTGGCCAAATTTCTTCCGCGGTGGGGTATGCTTTCAGGTCTTGTACTTGTACCGGCTTTTGATAAGGATGCCAGAAATGCCCGGCCTGCAGCTACGTCCCAGGTGCATGAGGAACCATCGGCAAGTTTAAGCAAAGGGCAAAAGGGTAAGGCGTTGACGTTATTGAGGCCTGCGGGTACAGCGAAGTTTGGAGAAGTAGTTGTAGATGTTGTCAGTAAAGCTGAATATATAGGTAAAAACGAGGAAGTTGTGATAGATGAAATTCATGGTAACAGGGTGGTGGTAAAAAAATTAGAAAGATGATTTTAAGAAAGTAGATCAATGGACGTTTTGTTTTTGATACTGGCAATATTGCTTTTTCTTTTGTGTGCTGTTTTAATAATCGCAGAAGTTTTTGTGCCGAGCGGAGGGCTGCTCAGTGTTCTGGCGGCAGCAGCGGCAGGGGGGGGATTATGGCTTTTCTTTTCACACAGTAATACGGCAGGGTGGATAGGGGTAATTACCGCTATTTTTATGATACCGACGGTAATCTATCTTTCCTATAAAATATTTCCCTATACGCCTTTTGGTAAAAGTATGCTTCTTCAGCCCCCAGTCAGGACAAGGGGTGATGCGATACCTGATACTGAATGTCTTAAAGAGCTGCTGGGCAAAACAGGTAAATGTATGACTGCTTTAAGGCCTGTCGGGATGTGTGATTTTGATGGAAAAAGACTGGAATGTGTATCAGAGACAGGGTATATTAGTGTCGGAACACAAGTAAAAGTAATAAAAGTTGAAGGAACACAGCTAACCGTTAGAGAGATTGAAAGTTAACTTGAAAGGATAATAAAATGACCTCATTTACGAATCTTACTGCCGCTGCAACTATTCCCATAGGGTGGATCATCGCTTTGATAATTCTGGGAATACCAGTACTTGTTATACTGCTTGTATTTCTCAGTTTCTTTAAGCTTTGGCTGCAGGCAAAGCTTTCCCGGGCCGATGTTACATTTCTTGAGCTTATCGGTATGAAGCTTCGAAAGGTGGATGTAAGGACGATTGTCTTGAGCAAGATAACGGCGGTTCAGGCAGGTCTGGATCTTTCAACCCGTCAGCTTGAAAGCCATTATTTGGCAGGTGGGCGAATACCCAATGTGGTAAGGGCGCTTATAGCGGCAAACAGGGCCAATATTGACCTTTCCTTTGATACTGCTACTGCAATTGACCTGGCTGGCAGGGATATACTTGATGCTGTTCAGACCAGCGTTAATCCGAAGGTTATCGATTGTCCTGACCCGGGCAAGGCAAAGGACACCGTTGATGCGGTAGCTCAGGACGGTATACAGTTAAAGGCTAAGGCAAGGGTGACGGTCAGGGCTAATATCGAAAGGCTTATAGGAGGTGCAACCGAGGAAACTATAATAGCTCGTGTAGGTGAGGGCATAGTAACGACAATCGGCAGCGCGCTCAATCACAAGAGTGTGCTGGAAAATCCGGACAATATTTCCAAGGCAGTTTTGGCTAAAGGTCTTGATGCCGGTACGGCTTTTGAGATACTCTCGATAGATATTGCTGATGTCGATGTTGGTGACAATATTGGGGCAAAACTCCAGGCAGCTCAGGCTGAGGCAGATATGAGAAGAGCCAGGGCAGAAGCAGAGAAACGAAGAGCGATGGCGGTTGCACGTGAGCAGGAAATGCAGGCTCTGGTACAGGAAAATCAGGCTAAGGTTGTTCTTGCTGAAGCTGAGGTTCCAAAGGCAATGGCAGAAGCCTTTAGAAGCGGTAACCTTGGTATAATGGACTACTATAAAATGAAAAATATTAACGCAGATACCGCAATGAGAGATTCTATTTCAAAGCCTCCAAAGGAAGACGAAAGTCAGGAATAATATAAAAGCAAATGGTCATGGCTGAAATAATTAAAATTATCGCTCAGGACGGCAATGGTGCTTCCTGGATAGATCTTCTTATACCAATAGTCTTTATGTTTGTTTTCATTATTGGTAATATTGTCAAAATGAAAAATAAGAAATCACTTAAGGACTACGAAGAAGATGACAAGGGGAAAGACCTAACTGATCTGAAAGAGAAAAGGTATAAGCCTTTGGAAGATGATACCAGCAGATACGACCGAACCGGCCGGGATGCTAATTCTCTTCCTTATGCAAAATATCATAAATCTTCTGAGAAGGCTAAACAGCAGAGCCTGGAAAGTCAGCGGGAAGAAAAACGGCGTCATCGGCAGCTTATCGAAGAAAAAAGGCGCCAGCTGGAGATTCAAAAGCAAAAAGAGCAAGAGCAAAGACAGCTTCAGGCACAGCTTCTTATGCAGCGGCGTCAGGAGGCTCGACAGCAGCAGCGTACACAGGCAGAAAAGCAAAATGCTTATCAGCAGAGGATCATAAGAACAGCTGATAAGATGAGGGAACAGATTGAAGAAAGAGTTGAAAGTTACAGCGGCAAGCACAAATCTAAACGGCCTGTAAAAAAGTCAAGGTCAAAGCTGCAAAAAATAAAACCGGCACCTAAGCCCTTGACAAAAGCGCCAGTTCTTGGCGAAAAAAGAAAGGCAGCGCATAAAAGCCTTGATAAGCCTTTGTCTATGGAGCGTTCAGATTTAGGTTCTGTAATCGGTAAGATCAAAGAGCCGAAAAACATACGGAAAGCAATTGTGTATTCTGAGATTTTGGGTTTGCCCAAGGCTTTGAAAGCTGATACAGGTAATCTTTGGGATTTTTAAGGTTTTTCAAGAAAGACAGTTTTTATTGATTATCAAAAAATGGTTTACCCCATATTGGGTTTTCCTGTTCGATAAATTCCTTAAATTTCAGCGTGTCGCTTCTGCCGTCTGCAAAAATAACATTACACTTTTCATTATGCACTTTTGGTTTTGACCAGTTGTATGGTATAATTCCCCTTACTGATGCTTCGTAATTTGAGTCCACAATGCCGTCGTTATCAGTGTCCGTATCAAGGGGCCAGACCGAAGGCGAATAAACCGCGGCTCCGCTGAAAGAATCCATAAATGAGGCCAACAGGTAAGGGTTTTCAATTTTTGAAAACTTTTTAGCAGGATTATCGGCCCCAATTTCAACAAACGGAGCGGGGTTGCCCGGCATTGATATTCCTCCGTAAACAGCCCCTGTCATTGCCTTGCCGGTTGGGCAGTAACGGAACTTTTGCCTTAGATTCAAATATTCTCCCTTGACATCATCAAATGATATGTCTTTTCTTCCGACATACTTTGCGAGAAAATTTGCCCAGTGTTCATGTTTATACCATGGAAATTTTTTTGATCTCAAAGTAGAGTATGGGCAAAATGAATCATCATTGTCATGGGCATACTGAGGTAAAGCAAATGCGTATTGTCTCATCTGAGCAGCGCAGACGGTTTTTTTTGCGATTGCTACCGCATTTCGATAGGCTGGTACAGTGATGGACAAAAGCACTGTTGTTACAGCAATCACAACGAGCAATTCAATCAGGGTAAAACCTCTTTTGCAGTTATAATCAGTTTTCATATTTTTCCCCTGGCTACTATCTATCACACTATTATACCAAATAGAGTGTTCATTACCAAATGGAACATAAAAAAAGCACCGATAC
>CAZAYB010000068.1:11230-12976 GCA_964489215.1 uncultured Pirellulales bacterium | reverse complement strand
TGATGACAATGTTAATCTCGGACCGATAGATATAACCACAAACAAAATAACAATTGCCGCATGGGTAAAAGCCGACAGTTATGATTTTTGGGGAAAGGATAATCGAATAGTCTCAAAGGCGATGGGAACCGCCGAAAATGACCACTATTGGATGCTAAGTACAATAGATAACAGCGGCGGTGTTCATTTACGTTTCAGAGTAAAAACAAACGGCACTACCACAACCTTAAAGGGCCTTTCCGAGGAAATACCGCTTGGCCAGTGGTGCCATGTCGCCGGAGTATATGACGGTTCACAAATGAAAATTTATGTAAACGCCGTGGCCGACACTGCGGTTATAAATAAAACCGGCAATATAGACGCATCACCTTCGACCGATGTTCTGATCGGTGCAAATCCTTCTGATTATAAACCATGGGATGGGGTAATTGACGAGGTCCGTGTTTACAGTCAGGCCCTTAGCGGCACGCAGGTTGCCGATATAATGAATGATACAAATCCGCTTCCGGGCGCATCCGGCAACTGTTATTGCAGCATCCCCGCTGACTTCAATTGTGACTGCAATGTTGATATGGCCGACTTTTACTATATCGCGTACAATTGGGGTTTTGATACATACCCCGGGCTCGGCGACATTGTTGAAAACAATATGGTGGACCTTGCCGACCTGAAAGAGTTTTTGATTTACTGGCTGGATTTTGATACACCTTAGCAGGAGTGTTTTTGCAAATTTTTTTCAGACTTTTCTGGTGTTTCCTTTCATAAAATAAACCTGGCTTGTAAAATACTTATCTTTAATGCCGGGCGCTGCTTAAAGCGTAATATCTGTTTTTTGATATAGGGAGTTTATATATGATTGCCACAGCGTCTATGATGACATCAAATATGCACTTGATTGACTGGCTTATTGTAGCTGGTATGATCGGGTTGATTATCGCAATTGCGGTCGGTACAAGGCAATATATGAAATCAGTTGCCGACTTTCTCGCTGCGGGCAGAGTAGCAGGACGTTATTTAATAGCTGTTTCGGAGGGCATAGCATGGCTGGGCGCAATTTCAATTGTGGGGGGCTGGGAGGCCGGCTACAAAGGAGGCTTCACTGTAATGTGGTGGCACGAAATGCACGCTCCTATTTACCTTATTATGGCTATAACAGGCTGGATCATTTACAGATATCGAGAAACAAGAGCACTGACCCTTGCCCAGTTTTATGAGGCAAGATACAATAAAAAGTTCCGCATATTTGCCGGCTTTCTCCAGTGGGTCGCCGGGGTTATAAATATGGGAATATTCCCTGCGGTAGAGGCCAAATTCTTTATGTATTACTGCGACCTGCCTGACTACATCAGTTTCATTGGTATCCAGTGGCCCGTATTTCCTTTGCTGATGATACTGCTGCTCGGCTCTGCTTTGCTGCTGCTTTTCTTCAGCGGTCAGATAGCAGTTATGATAACCGATTTTGTGCAGGGCACTTTTGCCAACATCGTTTTTTTGATTGCCATGGTTATTTTGTTCCTTCTGACTTTCAGCTGGTCCGAGCAGATTGTTCCAACATTAAAGAGCCTCGGCACTGAACTTATAAACCCCATGGAAACCGGCAAGGTCGAGGATTTCAACGTCTGGTTTTATCTTATCCTTGGTTTTAGCCTTTTCTACAACAACATGGCATGGCAGGGCTCGCAGGGCTATAACGCCGCGGCCAGAACCCCGCACGAGGCAAAAATGGCACGCATAATCGCATCCTGG
>CAZAYB010000068.1:3024-11130 GCA_964489215.1 uncultured Pirellulales bacterium | reverse complement strand
ATGCCTTTCAGAGACAAGCCTCGCCGGATATGGAAATATTTCTACTCTATGCTGACTGCCATGGTTCTGGTTTACCTTGTTTTGTTTATAAAGCAAATAGCCGCAAACGATATCTCGCCAAAATTTGTACTCTCCTTTTTCCTGCTTGCTGTATGTTTTATTTTCATCGCAGCGATCATACATTTCTCACTTTCAGGCGATACAAGCTCAAAAAAACATATATGGGCGATAAGGCTCTCGATTTTGTTTGTTGCGTTTTTCGTTTTCTTTTTCAGCCTGTTCTATACCCAGCGAGAAGCCATACTGCTTTTCTTTCAGCTTACCGGTGCAATAGTCCTCGGCGGGGCGGGTTCCTGTATAATAGGGGGGCTCTACTGGAAATACGGAAAAACTTCTGCCGCCTTCTCGGCTATGATAATCGGTGCGGTAATTTCACTTGGCAAAATTTTTCTCGATCAGCAGAAATTTTTCGTACCCATAAGGGATTTTACCGTAAATAATATGCTCTGGCTTACTAACGGCGTAAATAAATTTGTATCGGGTGTTTTTCCGCAGGTTTATGACAAGGCAGGCCCGTTTGAGCAATGGACACGAATACCCATTGCCGGCCATTGGATGCTTGCTATTGCGATGGGCTCTGCTATTGGTGTTTATATCCTCGTTTCACTTTGGGGCAAACCCACAACCGCAAGTATAAAAAGATCCCCCAAAGCCGGCTTTATTACCGCATTTTTTCTGGTAATCGCAGGCCTGGCCTCCAAAGGTTTTATTGATAGGTTTTCCAACTTTCAGAATTTCCCAATAAATGCATGGGTTATGCTCGGTATATTCATAGTTCTTGCCGCTGCTTCGATTACGGTTTTTATAAAAATCCCAAAGCATTATAAAAACACCTGCTTTTACAGTATATTAACGGGCGTTTGGATATTGTTCCTGGCTTTGATGAAAATTCAAAATAAATGGCCCGAAATTCATGCCGGCCAATTTAACGCTTATTCAATTTCACAGATTACAATTATTGCAATTATATCCGGTTCAATAATTACTGCGGTTCTGCTGTTTCTTGACGGACGCAAGAGTTATAATCTCGATAAACTTCTCCACCGCGGAAAATATTCAATCGCAAGCGACCACAACAAAAAAGAACAGCTCCCGCCGACAGGCTTAAAAGCGATTATAGGTATCACTGATGAGTTTACCAAATGGGATAAATTTATCTTTTACGCAAGTATCATCTGGTCGATGTTCTGGGTTTCTTTGTTTGTTATTTTTACGGTTTACGCGCTTCTGCCGGACACTAAACTTGATGTTGATTTCTGGGCCGCCTTTTGGCACTTCAAAATATGGATCATGTTCCTGGTCGGAATAGTAGTTACCATCTGGCTCACAGTTGGCGGCATAAAGGATTCCATCGAAATGTTTAGCATATTAAAGCAGTCCGGCAGAGACCTTGAAGATGACGGCGTAGTAAAGTCAGATCAGGATCAGACAGGCGAATAATAACCTGAACCCGAACGATACAAATATACATAGCTTATTCAATAACAAGACTGCCGTCGGTATTAAACTTCCACCCATCCCAATAGGCAACTTCCCAGATATGCCCGTCTGGATCTGAGAAATAGCAATGGTAACCGCCCCAGAAAGCATCTTGCGGGGACTTTAGTGATTTGGCTCCGCCAGCCACTGCGGCATCCAATATTTGCTGTACTTGTTGTTTTTCCCTGACGTTGTGCGCCAATGTCACGCCGCTAAAACCGTTCTGAGCGTATTTTAGACCAGTATCAATATCTTCAATGAGTTTGTCAAACGGGTAAATCGCCAATATGGTTCCGCTGGTTTTGAAAAAGTAAATATCGTCATCGACTTTGTTGCTGGTCGGTAGGCCGAGCGCATGGTGGTAAAATTCATACGCTCTTGCCATATCGTGTGTGCCTAATGTGATGATGCTGATTCTTGGTTCCAATTGAACGGTTCTCCAAAAGCAAAAAGCCTGCCTGATTTATGAAAGTTCGCAAAAGCAGAGTTCTAAAAACAACTGAGGAATATTGAAAAAGTTATTAGTACCCATATTAAATTTTGTGGCCCGCGTGTCTGTGAAATTGCTTCTCTGTGTGGATATTAACGAATACATTGAAAGCTCTAATAAAAAAGTTTATAGGTGCACAAATAGAGGATTTTCAGACCGGAAATTCTATAGATGTCCTTCTCTCTCCGATCTCTATTTTATAATCCTCGGCTACTATCCCGGAGATTACCAGTCTGCTGTTTAGTATTTGCAGTATGCTGGCCGGTACAAGCGGTGTAACAGGACCGTGTGCGGCCAGGCGGGTAATGAATCTCTGCCAGCTTACATCGCCATAACTAAAACCATCCCAGAAGCTCACAAGCTTAGAGTTTTTGAGGTCCCGCGGGCCAATAGTTGCCGCTTTGGGCGGACATGCGGAAATATCTCCTGCACAGCCGGCGTCGGCAAACAAACTGTTCTGGCACATTGTGATTGGGCTGATATCAACCATTCTGGAGCCAAGTTCGAGATAACCATCGATATCATCGACATATTCAACACCGTAGTGCGGTTCGTAAAAGGCAATATGCCCGCACCAGCCTATTCCGCCATAACATATATCCGCACCGCCCAAGTCTTCGATCATTTTGCTGTAATCATTTACGTTTTTGTCATTAGGAAAATTGATCTGGCTCTCGGGCATCCGGAGCTCAGGTTTGATTTTATTGAAAAAGTCATTCCACATCCAATATTGAAAGCCGCCTTTCCAGTCCCGCGGAGCAGTTTTGCCCTCTTCATTGGCATATTCATCCATATTGAATGTATATACGTGATGGCAGGGAATTTTCAGCTGATTTATCATCTCCGCGGCAAATGCATAACAAGGATTAGGGGCAGGCAGTATCATTATGTGTTTTTTGCCCTCATCAAGGCTTTTCTTTATCCCCGCCACTATGTCCAGTTGATATGCAAAACCGAAAGCCGTCTGGTCCTCGATTAACTGTATGTTGAAATTATTATTGGGATGTTTGCAAATATCGGCTTTTTTTATATTGCGTACTTTTTCGCAAACCTCAGGGTCATTAAAAGGTAAAAAATCAGCGGGTCTGAATGTGAAACTATTTGTTGACATGTTTTTCTCCAAATATCTGTCTTTTTGTTGTAACGATCATTATATATGTTATAATATGTTAAAATATGTTAACGTCAAACAAGAATCTGTCAACAATTATATTGAATAAATGTTATATTGCGGCTTAGACATAGGTACAACCAATACCAAAGCGGTCGTATTCGACTCAAAAGGGGCTCTTCAGGCAAGCTGCTCTAAAGCTGCCGGAGGTGTTGACTGGTTCCATAACTTCAGTGCTGTTATGGATTTAGTTACAGCTAAAGTCGGCAAGGGGCCAAAAGCTGTCAGCATTTCATCGCAGGGAGGCAGTTTTGTCTTTCTTGACCAGGACTATAAACCCATAAGCCCTTTTATCATCTGGACCGAACTGGCAGCCGCTGAATATCAGCATGCGCTCGGGCAGCTTTTTGGTTCAGTGGATTATTATCGTAAGACCGGCTGGCATCCTGCAGACTGGCTTGCTGTATGTAAGATACGTCAAGAGCTTGAAAAAAATTCGGAATTGAAGTTGCGTTACAAATATATTGCCACCGTGCCCGATTTCATCCATGCATGCCTCTGTTGTAAATTTGTGACAGACATTACAAATGCCCAAATAACAGGTCTTTGCGATTTTCAAAAAGCCGAATATGATGAAGATATTCTGAACTGGGCGGGGATTTCCTGCAATAATCTTGCCCCTGTAATGAAAACCATGAGTATCATCGCCGATGGTATAAAAACGAAATGGGGCGATATTATACTAACAACAAGCAGCCACGACCAATATGCGGCCATGGAGGCGGCGGAACTTGAACCGGACAGAGACATCATGCTCGCAACCGGTACTGCGTGGGTTTTCAACATTACAAGCAGGACCCCGTTTTTCGATGAAACATCATTTTCCATTCATCCGGGCAGGGACATTTATAACGATAAATTCGGCAATATTGTAACCTTAGGTCCGATTGGTAAGGAATTTGATGAACTGCTGAACAAACATAATATTGACCATGAAAAGTTATCTGAAATCGAAGCAGAATTCTTGAATATGCGGCAATATGAAGAACCGATTTTTTCTGAGAAATGGCAAAAATACTCGGTTTCATCTAAGGAAAGCTCAAAGGCAATCCGAGACTATATGAGCTATACAGCCTCAATAGTCGCATTTTTTTCCGAAAGGCTGGAAGTTTCCAGTCAATCAGGACGAATACTTATGACCGGTGGGGCAGCAAAGAGTCGATTCTGGCCTCAAGTCATCGCTGACATGACAGGCAGGGACGTAGAATTAATAGATTTTATGGAACTGACTGCTTTAGGTGCGGCCAGATATTGCCAAAAAGCCCTTGGTTCCGGCATTAAGCCCGGTCTCTATGAATGCGTTTCGAAAAAAGTGGTTAGCCCTTCTGGTGATAACCTGCGTCAATGGTTTTTAAATAAACAGTTGCCGGTCATTAAAGAAAAACTGAACAGAGAATAATATGAGTAAAAAATCCACACAATCTCAGCGCCTTGAATATATTCGCCAGCAGCTTTTAACCCGGCACGAGGTATTCGCCGAATCTCTTGCCGAACATTTCGGGGTTAGCCACATGACCGTTCATCGCGATTTGGAAAAGCTGGAAAAACAGAATGAGATAATTCGTACCTACGGCGGAGCAGCACCTGCAAAAAAACTAACATTTGAATTTTCATTTCAGGACAAACTCAACGAAAACAAGAAAAAGAAAGAGTCTATTGCCAAAAAGGCTCTGAGGTATATCAAGCCCGGCCAGACGATTATCCTTGATACCGGCACGACCACGCTTCTGATCGCGGAACAATTGACAGATAAAAAGAATCTTACCGTAATAACCACTTCCCTTGCGATTGTAGCCCGGCTCCAGTTTGCTGACGGTATGGAACTGATTTTGCTTGGCGGCTATCTTCGCAAGGGTTCGCCCGACCTGCACGGGCCCATGACGGAGATGAACATCGACTTTTTACGTGCGGATATAGCTTTTATGGGAGCCGATGCAATCGATGATAAAGGTAATATTTATACTGCTGACATGCGTGTCGTTAATGCCGATAAACTGATGGCTCAAAATGCTGAGAAAGTTGCGATCATCGCAGACAGCAGCAAATTTGGAAAACAAGCTCTGTGTAAAGTTCTGCAGCCGAGGGAATATGATCTCATTTTGACTGACCGAAGCGTACCAGAAAAATATAAAAAACTGTTCAAGAAAAAATTATACTAATGTTTTTAACAATTTAAGGGTTTAAATTATGTCTGGAAAAAATATCAGGGTTCAAAAGCTGTTCAGAAATAAAAAAAATCTGGTTATCTCTGCACTGGACCATGTGGTTGAATATGGAGTCCAGCCGGGTATTGAGGATGCACGTAAAGCCATAGAAAACTGTATTACAACCGATGCGCTTTTGCTTCCGAGATTCATGCTCAAACGAAACTGGGACCTGTTCGGCAAAGTGAATGCTCCGGCACCGGTAGTTCGCATCAACTGGTCCTCGTCTTTTTATTATCCGCTTGAATACAGAGAAGGTTTCACTGCGATCTGCACGAATGTGGAAGAAGCCGTTGAGGCTGGGGCTGAGGCGGTCATCTGTTCCTTGTTTTTAGAGGAAAAGGATAACAGACAGATGGAAGTCAACAATGTCAGCATTTTTTCAGAAGTTGTTCGTCAAAAGGAAAAACTGGGCATCCCTTTGATCGGCGAATGTTACGTGGTTGAACACAAAGAGAAGACAAAACAGCAGGTACATGACAAGGTTAAGAGAATATCTCGCATTATGGCCGAGCTTGGCGCCGACCTGATTAAAACCTTTTATACCGGTGAAAAATTTCACGAGGTTATCGAAAATACACCTGTTCCGGTTTTTACAATTGGAGCTGAAAAACTCAATACCGATCTTGAAGTACTGCAAAAGGCTTTTGATTCAGTTGAGCAGGGAGCCAGGGGGATCATTTTCGGAAGAAATATATTTATGGCGCAAAAGCCGAAACAGCTGACAAAGGCCCTTAATGATGTTATAAATGGTGGTATAAATCCGGCCCGGGCCGCCGAAAAATATGAACTTACATAAGGGAGCACGCAGTTATGTTATTTGAGATAAAGGATGTTGACAGGCAGTTTTATGATCAAAAGCTGCGGGATTTTCTGCCTGACAAGATGATAGATGTGCATACTCACGTGTGGTTAGCTCAATTCAATGAAGACACCAGCAAAGGTAGAGGACCTGCCTGGCCGGGCAGAGTAGCTTCTTCGAATTCTATCGAGGACCTGCATCAAACTTATCAATTAATGTTTCCGGATAAAAAAGTAACCCCGGCAGCTTTTACCAATCCCGATTGCAATCTCCAAAACGGAAATGATTATATAGCATCATGCGGGGCCGAAGGTAAACTGTACCCGCTTTTGTTCAGTCACCCGCAATGGCCTGCGGAAAGTTTTGAAAAACAACTTTTAGAACACAATTTTTATGGGGCAAAAGTTTACCTAAATTTCGCGCCGGATTATATACCCAGCTCAGAGATACGTATTTTTGATTTTCTTCCGCACCACCACTTGAATGTGCTGAACAAAGTTAATAAAATCGTCATGCTTCACATACCCCGCAATAAAAGGTTGAAAGATCCGGTTAACCTTGCCCAGATGCTGGAGATCGAGGATAAATACCCTGATGTCAAACTTATTATTGCTCACGTGGGCAGAGCATATTGTGATAATGATGCAGGAAACGCTTTTGAGATATTGCGAAAAACTGAAAAAATGATGTTCGATTTTTCCGCCAACACCAACAGCCGGGTGTTTGAGCAATTGATAGAAGCTGTAGGCCCGGAAAGAATTCTCTTCGGCAGCGACTTGCCGATAACACGAATGCGAATGCGGAGAATAACTGAAAATGGCAGGTACATAAACCTTGTTCCGAAAGGAATGTACGGCGATGTGAGCGGCGATCCGAATATGCGGGAAGTAGAAGCCGATCAGGCACAAATGCTGAGTTTTTTCTTGTATGAGCAAATAGAGGCGTTTCGAATAGCTGCCCGAAAAACAGGCCTGAGTGATTCAGACATCGAAAAAGTTTTTTATTCAAATTCAAAAAAGTTGTTAGGTTTATAACATGAAATCTAAAAAACTTACACCGGCTGATTTTAAAGATAAAATTATCGACTGCCATTCTCATGTGGGAATTAATCTAAAGGCTTATGCGGCAGGAGAATATCCGTATTCGTCATCAATTGAGGGTATTTATTACAGACAAAAGTGCTGCGGAATAGATGTCAATGTTGTTTTCCCTTTCACAGCAGATCTGTATTTTGAACCTGAAGGATTAATAAGGGGAGATTTAGTAAAGGCAAAGCACCCCCTCTCAGTTGTGCCTTACGCCGCCGAAAACAGTATGCTGCTGCGTGAGATCTATGACTACTGTCCGGAGTTTGAGGGCAGATTTCTTCCCTTTATTTCCGTTGACCCCGGCAGGGAAATTCCAGGACAGCTGAAAGTGATAAATAACCTTAAGAAGCAATATCCAATCTACGGAATTAAAATTGTTCCGGTTTTCTGTCAGAGCAAAGTTACCGAGCTGCTTTCTGACGGTTCAGTATTTCTGGACCTTGCAAGAAAAAACAACTGGCCCGTATTGCTGCATACAACGACGCATAAGCAGGAGCAGTATTCCCGGGCGGATATGGCGTTTGAGGTTATTGAACAAAACCCTGATATACGTTTCTGTCTTGCTCACTGTATTGGTTTTGATAAATTTTTTCTTGATAAAGCCGACAAGGCAGCCAATGTCTGGGTCGATACCTCGGCTTTGACGATACAGTGTCAACTTGCGTATGAAGAAAGTGAAATTGTGGCCTCAAAGCAACAGCGGCTTGAGCTGGATTATTCAGATCACACGAAAGTAATGGCCGGCTTGGCTGAATTATATCCTCAAACAATTATATGGGGCACAGATACGCCTGCCTATTCGTTTATCTGTA
>CAZAYB010000068.1:0-3014 GCA_964489215.1 uncultured Pirellulales bacterium | reverse complement strand
TCTGTAAGAGAAAACAGGCTCATGGGGTACATTCAGAATTCAAGCTAAAGGCCGGCTATGAAGATGAAGTTAATGCCTTAAACTGTCTGACAAGAATAATCCGGCAATCTGTTTCAAACATTAACCCACTGAGTTTTCTCTATGGTAAAGATGTGTAATTGATAATATGTTAACAATTCTATATATTTTGGGTTTATTCATTTTTATGTCCTAGGCTATTGGATTGTCAGATTAGTTATTTATCAAATCATGCTCGCAAAACCACCTGCACTTATCTTCGTGACACACTCGCTTGACAAATACAAGTTCTTTCTGTTTGGTATACTTGTGATATGCTAAGTTGAGTATTTTTAGGTCGGTTGGTAGGTTTTAAATCACACTGTATCAAAGCTTTACGGTTTTTTCTATTAAATTAATCTTTTTTTGTTGACTTCTATATATGCCTGTGATATAGTAAGTATACTAACGTTATATTGACTTGGCATTTATATGGTTAAATATGATTAATTTTGAGATCAAGCAAAATAAACTGGTTTATCAGCAAGTGAAAGATTACTTCCGGGAAGGGATTAATAACGGACGCTTTAATCCTAATGAGAAGCTTCCGGCTATTAAAGAGATTTCAGAAGGACTCGGGATAAATCATTTGACAGTTCGCAAAGCATTAGTTGAGCTTGAAAAAGACGGTTTGGTTGAGATTAAGCCGCGTGTCGGCACATTTGTTTCCAAAAGTATACCAGAGCCAGGCAAGAAGACGTGTGATGTCGCTTTTGTGCTGCCTCATTATTTTTCAGAAAGTTCCAGGTCCCCAGTGTTGGGTGCTTTTATGGGGGGAAGCTATAAGTGGTGCAACTCGGAGAATCACTCAGTGCAGACACTTTTTTTTCGCCGGGGAGAATTTATTAATGACGTTGGCGAAATCATTGTTAATAAAAGATTCGACGGGGTGCTTGTCGCGGGTCGTGAGCTGAAGATTGAAGATGTGGAATATTTGAAAGAAAGGAAAATTCCACTTGTTCAGTGCGGTTACCATGTAACTGGTGAAGAAGACAACTATTCCGGCAAGGTCATTATGGATGTGGAAACGGCTGTCCAACAGTCAGTTGAGCATCTTCGCAGTCTGGGACACAAAAAGATTGCTTTTATCAATTATGGTGACGGAAGAGAAGATTTATTTAACAGGATTATAAGTAAGATAATATTTGATCATAAGCTCGGTGATCCTAATGAATTAATTTTGAATGTCCGTAACCCTCAGGGGCACATTCACTGGGAAGATGTGGCTAAGTTTTTTTCAATAGATGACAGGCCGACAGGCGTGGTTATTTCTGATGAATTTCTTGTGAATGTTTTTGAAAAAGGTTGTGAAGAAAGAGATATATCAATACCGGATGATATTTCTGTTGTTGGAATTCAGGACTTGATACCATTATACAGACGCAATCCCTTAACTGTGGTTTACGGGCCGGGAGATTTCAGCAGGTTGGTTGAGGTGGCATTTAAGCTTCTCGACAGGTTGATTTCCGGTAAAGATTCTACTCGTAAGTATATTGAAGCATCTGCAACATTAAAAATGAAATCAAGTACTGCGCTTGTCAATAATAAAGGTAGTTAAAAAAAGGTATTTGGAGTTGAATATGAGACTAAATAAAAAAGGTTTTACGTTGATAGAGCTTTTGGTTGTGATTTCTATTATAGCTCTGCTTCTGGCGATACTGATGCCGGCTTTAACCAAAGTCAAGGATATGGCACGGGCACTTAGCTGCGGTTCTAACCATAGGCAGCTTGGTCTTGCCTGTTTTACCTATGCAGTTGATAATGATGGTGAATGGGTCTTTTTCAACAAAGTAAGTAATGGATTCTGGGGCAAGGATAACGAATGGTGGTATAATGAAATTGCTGCTTATGTAGGTGTTGACGATAAAGATACAGATGACGATGGTGTAAAAGACGGCATTATTGAATCACAGCTTCTGAGGTGTCCAACCAGTACAAGCAATCAAACTAACTATGTCTCTGTTCATTACGGCTGGAGTCCGGTTAATCAAAAACCGGCAGCACCGTTCTTTTACGGCAGTTTCGTTCCGGGGCAGTGGAATGCACCTCCGACATCTGAATATTCACCTTTAAAGCTTTCCAGGGTGTCCAATCCTTCAAGCTGGATATCATTACTGGACGGCACTAATTTCTTTGTGTATACCCCAAGCCACTGGGGCTTTACAGAAGATTTGGATAATGATGGTAAAATGGACACTCATGGAAACACTCATAATAAATATAACGGCGCGAATCCAAAAGTCCATTCAGACAGTTGTAATGTTGCGTTGATGGATGGACATGTGGAGCGCTTGGGCTTTGAAGAACTTTGGGATTATGACGAGTCTGACCATACAGCAAGGGGTTATATTCCAAAGCATAATTATTGGTATAACAAATAGTTAAATTTTAATTTGTAATTTATGAAAGGACGGTGCGGTATGAAAAAACTATGTATTATTTGTGTGTTGTTGTTCTTTGGTGCTATGGCAACTGCTGCTGTGGACCCGAATCTAAACCCTGATATCAGCCAGCTTGATGTTGTTTATGGCGATGATTTTGAATCAGGCAGTCTGTCCAACTATGATATTGGCGGTTCTCCTACGTTTGGAAGTTCGGACCCAATTAACGGCCAGTACAGTCAGATTCCAAATGCAAGTTGGATAAGAACCAAAACACTCGGTGATACTGATGGTATCCAAGTGATAGATTCGACAAGCGAAATGTGGGTTGACTCCTGGGTTAAAATTGACGGGGGCACTAACTGGGTCAATATAATACCTCAGCCTATGGACGCATTCAGTCTGGTGCCTGTATATTTTTCGGCAGTAGTCAGTGAATCGGGCTTTTTTGAAATCGCAATTAAAGACGAATATGCAAGTGCCGGAACATTCAGAGTCAACTATGCCCCGGAACCCTTTGAGCTTGGAGTATGGCATCATTTCCGAATTGGAGTTCAGATACATGACGATGAAGGT
>CAZAYB010000067.1:1912-13013 GCA_964489215.1 uncultured Pirellulales bacterium | reverse complement strand
TTAATTTTTAGGGACCTCTGATAAATCATCAGAGCATCCCTTAAGCTTTTAAGCTTTTGGTTCACAATTGCAGTTGATAATAACAGTCTCCTTCCTGAATCTGTAAAGCTTGCCCCACACCTTCCGGGGCCTTGTAAAATATAGGAAATAAAGCAGATAAGACCAAGTTCCGGTGTGTATTTATAGAGTTTTCGGTCCTATAAGTGTTTTGTTTATGAGTTGTGAACAGTAGTAATAAATTTTTTTGACTTTTTTCTGATTTTTTACATAATTGTCCGCTTATGCATGTTTTGAACACATTATTACCAGTAATAATATTGATAGGTCTTGGCTCCGTGCTGAGGTTGTCGGGGTTTTTCTCTCGAGAATTAGTTACCGGACTGAGCAAGCTGACCTACTGGGTGGCTCTGCCGGCTTTGCTGTTCTATAAAATAGCTGTTTCAGAATATACGCTCGGACCTGCGTTTAAGACGACCTGCGTTGTATTTATTGGTATGATCGCGTGTATGACTGTGTCGGGAGTTATCGTTTTCCTGATGAAGACGCCGGGCAGGCTTGCAGGTGCGTTTATGCAGGGCAGCTACAGGGGTAATCTTGCATTTGTCGGGCTTCCAGTTATTGTTTATTACTTTTCCAATCAGTCGGCTTCGGTACAAAGCCAGACAGAGACGACGGCAGTTTTCGTTCTTGCAATAATGGTTCTTTTTTATAATGTATTTGCTGTATTGATTCTCCTGACGGCAAGTGCGGGCAATGGAAGCAGGAAAATCAATCCTGTTTCAATCGGTAAAAAAATTGTTACAAATCCGTTGCTTGTCTCCTGCTCTGCGGGGATATTGTATAATTTGTTTATGCCTGATATGCCTTTTTTTGTCAGCAGAAGCTTGTCAGCTCTTTCACAGATGGTTCTTGGGATGGCTTTATTGTGTGTTGGGGCGACGATTGTGCGTAAGCCGGCGACCGAACATTTGCCTTATTTGATTATGGCAACTTTCATAAAAATCGTGGTTGGTCCTGCGGTTGGGTTTCTGGCGGCTAAACAGCTCGGTTTAACCGATAACAATACTACTTTGGCTCTTTTACTGCTTGCTGTTCCTACCGCAGTGTCATCTTATGTGCTTGCTGAGCAGATGGATGCAGATGACCAATTGGCAGCTTCGATAGTGGTAATTACAAGCGTTTTTTCCTTTTTTTCAATGACCGCAATTATAATGATTTGAGCGTATTATTGTTAAGACGTATGTTTATAGGGTAAATTTTTTTTTTGATACCAGTTTTTTTTCTGTAAAATCCGGGATTGTTATATTATATTGTCTTTCTTATGGGTTTAATATCAGAAAGTTTTTGTAAAGTTTTGTATTAAATCAACTTGCGGGCGTAGCTTAATGGTAAAGCCCCAGCCTTCCAAGCTGGTCATGTGGGTTCGATTCCCATCGCCCGCTTTTTGACTCGCAATGACCACGCCTGTTGATAGTGGTCTATCTGCAGCAATTGTAAAGACTTAGGGTTGTGTTTTGGGACATTTTTCCTCTTTTGAATATCTTGTAAATTGCCCGCAAATGTCAGAGGATGTACAGATTCACTGCGAGTTAAATCATAACGCCTTCTGGAGTATAAAAGTTTAATTCTCATTTTATGAGTTTCTCAAAGTTACAAAAACGAGGTATCTTATATGAAGCACGCAAGGCTTGAAGTTTTGACGGCGATGAAGCGGATTGGTGTTATTCCGGTTTTTTACAACGGCGACTTTGATGTTGCTAAAAATGTGGTTTCGGCCTGTGCTGACGGCGGTGCCGGCTGTATCGAGTTCACCAACCGCGGCGACAGGGCGATCGATGTGTTCAGGCAGCTTGCAATCTTTAGAGATACTGACAGGCCGGACATAATCCTCGGCGTCGGCTCTGTGTGCGATGCTCCCACAGCTGCTATGTACATTGCCGCGGGTGCTGATTTCGTTGTCGGACCTTTGCTCGATGAGCAGACCGCTAAACTGTGCAACAAGCGAAAAATTCCATATTCGCCCGGCTGCGGAAGCGTTTCGGAGATACACAAAGCCCATGAACTCGGCGTCGAGATAGTCAAGGTCTTTCCGGGCACCCAGGTCGGGGGCCCCGGATTCGTCAAGTCTGTAAAGGGACCCTGTCCGTGGACGGATATCATGCCCACCGGCGGCGTATCACCGGAAAAGGAAAACCTCACACAGTGGTTCAGCGCGGGCATTTGCTGTGCCGGCATGGGCTCAAAGCTGATATCCAAAGAACTGGTAGAGGCCAAAGACTGGGCTGGTATCACTGAAAAGGTAAAGCGGACGATAGAACTGATAAAGCAAATAAGAGGAGAGAAATAGAAAATGGCATTGCAGATAAAACCCAAAGATAAATGCAAATACGATATACTTTCCCTTGGCGAGATTATGCTTCGTCTGGATCCGGGAGACAATCGCATCCATACAACCAGAAACTTCCGGGTCTGGGAAGGCGGAGGAGAATATAACGTTGCCCGCGGTCTTAAAAGATGTTTTGGGCAAAGGGCCGCGGTCGTTACCGCCATACCTGACTGTCCTGTGGGCAGACTGCTCGAAGACCTTATGTTCCAGGGCGGAGTGGATATGGAATATGTAAAATGGGTCCCCTTTGATGGTATCGGCAGAGATGTCCGGGTGGGTCTTAACTTTACTGAAAAGGGTTTTGGTGTCCGTGCGGCCAAAGGCTGTTCCGACAGGGGCCATTCCGCAGCCAGCCAGCTTAAAAAAGGTGATATCGACTGGGAAAAGATATTCGGCGATGACGGTGTTCGCTGGTTCCATACAGGCGGAATCTTCGCCGCTCTTTCCGCGACTACCCCTGAAGTGGTTATAGAGGCTGTTCAGGTCGCCAAAAAGCACGGCACGATTGTTTCCTATGACCTTAACTACAGACCTTCTCTTTGGAAGTCCATAGGCGGCAGGGAAAAAGCACAGCAGGTCAATCACACCATAGCACCGTATATAGATGTTATGATGGGCAATGAGGAGGATTTTACCGCGTGTCTTGGCTTTGAGGTCGAGGGCGTGGGCCATGACCTTTCCAAACTCGACCCTTCGAGCTTTAAGAAGATGATTGAAAAGGCCGTTAAAAACTATCCAAATTTCCAGGCGGTTGCGACGACGCTTCGAAATGCCAAAACGGCGTGTGTTAACGACTGGGGCGCTGTTTTGTACATGGACGGCAGTTTTTATGAGGCTATGCTCAGGGAAGACCTCGAGATATATGACCGTGTGGGAGGGGGCGACAGTTTTGCCTCAGGTCTTATTTACGGCTTGATGGAAGGCAGGGGCCCTGAAGATGCGGTTAATTACGGCGCCGCCCACGGCGCCCTGGCCATGACCACCCCGGGAGACACAACAACGGCTTCGCTTGCGGAAGTGGAGAAGATACTGAAATCCAAAACAGCAAGAGTTGACAGGTAAACTACCAACGAGATTAAAATGGCATCGAAAAAAAGTGATATTAATGATAGAATGGGACACGTTGGCTATAACGGCTTTGGCAATTACAGCGTCAAAATTCGAAGTCAGCTCACTAAAATCATATCGGGTTTTATAATATATTTTTTTTGTGATGCAAATAACAGACTTCATAAGTGGTCATCCAATATAATGGTTCCATATATGTTTTGCTTTATCAACGGAGTCAATGGCCACAAGCACAGCCAATCCCTGTTGCGGTAATCGACTGAATATCCAGTCCAGGTCCTGCTCCGGGATGTTTCCCCAAATCAGTAATGGTTTGTTGGCTAATATTTCGCCATGCACATCAAAGAGTTGCTCGGCAAAGGGCCCGCCCTCGTCAATATGCAGTTCCAGTGCGAGCATATCTGTCTTGATGAATTGTTTATAAGGATAAAATCCGGTTGGATGCATGTGGACAATACAGCCATTAAATGCTTTGATTTGTTTTTTTACAAAGGGAAGGATATGTTTTTCAAAGATGGCTGGGCTTAATAAAGCAGATGAATCCTCCTGCATCCAGACGGTACCGGCCGGAGCCCACATGTTATAATAGAATGATCCTACTCCACCGTGAAACAAGGGAATATGTTCAAGTTGGAGTTTGGCGAATTGAATCCAGAAATCTGTCAGTTTTTCAGAGAGGTCGTCTATTTTTTCCGGACATTCAAAAAACTTGTACACGAATACTTCATTGCCATATAAACAAGCTAATAGATCGGAAATGCCCCGCAGCCTTGGAGTTGCTAAAGGATACTTGCCCCTGGTGTGTTGGGTGATCTTATCCAGGAATTCGATCCCTTTGGTGACCCATGGATTACTTGAACTGAATGCCGGTACGATTTCGTCAAAATTGTTCGGTGTTTCGGCATGGATGGACCCGGTGGAGTGATCTGCAAAGATTTCACACCCCAGAGCTGCTTCCAGCCAGGGGATTCCCCAAAATGAACTGGCTGCCCATATGAAATCACCACCGGCATCTTCATGAATATCAAAGAGCCGGTCGCAGTCCGCCAGATAGTCATCAACGACAAAATCTTCCGGTTTTAACGGTCTGTCCTCAGGAAGGCTGCCGGAGGCGGGGTATCGTTTTAGGGGATATTCCGATTCCATAAAAAAACCCAACAACGGCCTTTCATTTGTCCGCTGATAATATTTCTTGAAATGCTGGACGCGATGTTCAATTGAAAAATGCATTATTATAGTCCTCTAAATATTTCTTTGCATTCATTGACGATCTGTTCTTCTGTTCGGTTTATCAATAAGTTTTGTGTGTCAATACCACCGTGATAAATGATTGAATCCTTAAACTTCTCCGAGATAGTCTTGAGATCCATATCTTCTGCCAGAACCTGACCATTTTATACCAAAAGGATATATTTTCTATTTGTGTTGCATTTTTTTCTTTGCTGAAAGTTAATCGGGTTTAGTCATTGGATTTGAGACCTTTTAACATTGTCTGGCAGCCGTGACGAACAAAGAGTGTATCGAGACCACAAGCGATAAACTGCATCCCTTGTTTAATCCGCTTTTTTAGCTCAGAATTATCTACAGGGACGACATGGATTCCTGCGGGAACTTTATGTTTCTTGCAGGCCTCGACCAGCGTCTCTTGGGCTTTTAGTAAGTCAGGATGGTCAAGCTGACCGGCGATTCCCATCGAGGCGGAAAGGTCATAAGGGCCGATCAAGGTTGCGTCAATCCCCGGGACAGTCAGAATTTCGTCAACATTATGAACCGCGTCAATATGTTCTAACATGATCACAACCACAACATTCTCATTATGTGACTGGAAATACTCCTTGAAATCTTTGCCATAGTTGGTGGCTCGGCACAACGATGCACCTCTTATGCCTTCAGAAGGAAACTTAGCGATGGAAATAGCTTTTTGTGCATTCTCTTTTGAATTGACAGAGGGTACAATGATTCCGTTGGCTCC
Organism: uncultured Pirellulales bacterium; assembly: GCA_964489215.1. Lineage (GTDB taxonomy): Bacteria > Planctomycetota > Phycisphaerae > Sedimentisphaerales > Anaerohalosphaeraceae > CAZAYB01. The sequence continues at coordinate 7,587 of CAZAYB010000067.1, read as the reverse complement.
ATTATCCAGCACCCGCTTGGCCTGATCGGCATCACAGGATTCTAAACGGGCTAATAAATCACAGCCAGTTCCTTTTACGGCAAGAGCGGCATCATGAAATGCTCGCAGATCAATTGCGGTATGTTCCATGTCCACGCAGATAAAATCAAATCCCTCACCTGCCATGATTTCAACAATGCCGGGATGACCCAGCAGTGTCCATCCCCCGAGAACATATTCACCCTGTTTCAATTTTTGCTTTGTTTGTCCCATCAGTTTACTCCTGTTTTATTTCCACACACGTGTTATTTGCTTTGATATAAAATTTCAAGTGAATCCAAGTCATATTGTTCATTTTTTCGTACATGTTCACGCATTTTGGCTTCAGCCTTATCTACATCCCTGGCTTGGATCTCTGCGACTAATTGTTGATGCCAGTCATTGGGCAGTTCTCCAAAAAGCGCACTTTTGATCCAGTTGAGCCGCATGAGACTGCGAAGCCACACACGCTCCAGTTCTTCTGTAAGATACGGGCATTTTCTGCCATATTTACCCAGCAGAATATGAAAATCCAGATGCAGCCGCATTCCCATTTTGGATTCTGGATTTCCAGTCTTTGTAATGCGGTCAAGTTCCGCAGCTCTCGTCATCAGGTCTTCCAATTCATGGTCCATAGCGTTTTCACAGCAAAGCCGGGCAATCTGACACTCCAATGCTTCTCGGAGAATTTGGTCATTCTCGATGTCGTCAATCGTTAGGGCCCTGACCCGACAGCCGTAAAGCGACTTATTTTCCACAAAACCATCTCGTTCCAGCTTCATCAGCGCTTCTGTCACAGGGTTTTGGCTTGCCCCGAGACGTTTGCTGACGCCACGTCGGGTTAAACGCTGGCCAGGGCTAAGGTCTCCATTGACGATCTCCTCTCTCAGGGTGTCATAAACACGTTGAGAAAGTGTATTTTGTAGTTGGCCGAGTTTGATTTTTGTCTTAAAATCTATGTTTGGCACATCATAAACCCATAATTATTATTTATAAACTCATAAAAAAAACATATTATGATGTATCAAAATGTTTGTCAAGTTATTCCTGTAAAATCCAGCAATTCCGCAAATTATTGTTGTTTGTCGGGTTGCGGGGGATTGGGACAGCAGTGGTTGTCAGCCTGAGGGATGGTGTTTTTCCAGCTTCAAAAAAGGTCTGGATATACTCTATATGTATGATATAATGAGATATTGTTCAGCTTGAGACGGTTTTCAGGAGTTTTTGGGAGAGCGATTTATTTGATTTATATTGCTATGGAATTCAATAGTTATTTCAGGATGATATTTGATAATGTGCGGTAATGATTACTTTCTTAGGATGACAGATATTTGCAAGTCTTTCGGGTCAGTAGAGGTTTTAAAGGATGTTCAATTTGATCTTCGCAGTGGAGAGGTGCATATACTGGCAGGGGAAAATGGAGCAGGTAAAAGCACTCTTATAAAGATTCTGGGGGGTGTTATTACTGATTATTCCGGTAGTTTTTTTGTTGACGGCAGTGGAGTTCGTTTCAAATCTGTTCAGGATGCATCTTCTTTCGGTATTTCAATTATTCACCAGGAATTGTCAGTTGTCGGTTCTTTGAGTGTTTATGAGAATATTTTTCTCGGGAGGGAAATGCATCGTTTTTCCTGGGTTCAACATGAAAAGATGAAACAACAGGTTCGCTGTCTGCTATCTGAACTTGGGCTTGAAATCGATGTCAATCAGTCAGTTGATGAATTGCCGATCGGTCTTCAGCAGATGGTTGAAATTGCCAAAGCTTTGTCGTACAATTCGCGTATAATTGTTATGGATGAGCCTACCAGCGCTTTGACGGAGCCGGAGGTTGAAAAACTGTTCGGCATTATTGGTCAACTTAAAGAGTCAGGGTGCGGGATTGTTTATATATCGCACAAGATGGAGGAGATTTATGAGATTGCAGACCGTATAAGCGTTCTTCGAGACGGCCGATATATTGGAACAGAGACCGCAGAAAGGCTTCCTTCAGACGGTCTGGTCCGCTGGATGGCGGGACGAGAACTCAATCAGCAATTTCCTCGTCATCATTCTGAGCCAGGTGATATTCGTTTGGAAGCCAGATCTATTACAGTTCCCGGCAAGGCAGAAAACCCTATACCTGTAGTGAATGATGTTTCATTTTCAGTACGGGCAGGTGAGATCGTTGGTATTGCGGGGCTTCAGGGTTCTGGTAATTCTCAATTGCTTCATGGTGTTTTCGGTTCTTATGGTTCCTGTGTGAGGGGTTCTGTCAGATTAGACGGCAGAGAAGCAGCGATAAAGTGTCCTGCAGATTCCATTTCCAATGGTCTGGCTTTACTGACTAACGACCGCAAAAGCAGCGGATTGGTTATGACGATGAATATTTTGCATAACACATCTTTGGCTTCACTGAAAAAGTTTTCGACAAAGAACTGGCTGCGTACAAGTTTAGAGAAGAAGTCTGCAGCAGAGACTCTTCGTTCAGTACAGATAAAGGCAGACAGCATCCATCAGAGTGTAAGTTCGCTTTCCGGGGGTAACCAGCAGAAGGTAGTTCTTTCGAAATGGATTCAGACAGATCCTAAGGTTTTGCTGATGGATGAACCGACACGTGGTGTTGATGTTGGAGCTAAGCAGGAGATTTATAAGCTGATGAATGAATGGACCAGTGAGGGGCTGGCAGTTGTTCTGATTACATCTGAAATGCCGGAACTTCTTGCGATGAGTGACCGGATTTTGGTAATGCACCGCGGCCAGGTGACAGCAGAGTTTTCACGTGATCAGGCGACCCAGGAAAAGATATTAAGTGCTGCATTAGGGCAAACGATTCATGAGGGAGATCAGATATGAGAGAAGATTTGACTAAATCATCAGGAAAATGGGTGCATTCGCCTACTTTACGAGCTCTTGGTGCTTTGATAGTTGTTGTTATTTTGGGTCTGATTTTCAATGCAGACGGTGCCTTTTTGAAATGGGGGACGCACAGGGATATGCTGCGTTCTGTTTCGGTTTACGGTATACTTGCTTGCGGAATGAGTATTGTAATTATCGCAGGAGGTATTGATTTGTCGGTCGGCAGTGTTCTTGCACTTACTGCGGTGCTGTTTTCTATGATGTCAATTCACTTACAATGGAACTGGTTTTTTGTGATCCTGTTGTGTTTGACAGCAGGTCTAAGCTGCGGAGCGATTTCTGGTTTTTTTATAGGGCGATTTAATATTCAGCCTTTTATCGCAACACTTGCAATGATGGTTTTTGCCCGTGGTTTGACAAAGTGGGTTAGTAAAGGTCAGAAGGTTTCAACGGCAGTTCAACAGTCAGACGGCAGTTATCAATATGTAGAGATACCGGAGATATTCAACTTTATAAATGCCAAAATACTCTGGGGTAATGTTACTGTTGTAACCGTTATTTTGCTGGTTTGTATATTTATTTCATGGATATTACTAAAAAAGCTCAGGCAGGGCAGGTATATTTATGCAATCGGCGGAAATGAAGAAGCTGCCCGATTGTCCGGTGTTCCTGTCAATGCAATCAAGATTCTTGCTTTCGGTATGAGCGGTTTGTTTTCAGCAGCGGCCGGGATTTGCCAGGCGGCTCAGGAATTTCAGGGAGATCCTGAAGCTGGTATTGCATACGAATTATCAGCAATAGCAATGGTAGTTATTGGCGGTACTACGCTTCAGGGGGGCAGGGGGAGTATATGGCTGACTTTGATAGGTATTTTGACTATAGGTTATCTTGAAAAGATTCTCAGTATTAACGCAGTTGGAGAAGATAAGCGTCTGATGCTGACGGGTGTAATTATTATTGGAGCAGTTTTATTGCAGAAAAATAAATAAAGAAAGGATGAAATTATGAAGAATTTTAAGCTTTTTAGTGTTTTTGCATGGGTTTTGTTAATGGTTGTTTTTGGGTGCAGTAAGAAGGATACAACCGATGGAGGTCCGGCCGGCTGGACTATAGGTATGAGTCAGTGTAATCTTGGTGAGCCCTGGCGAGTTCAGATGAACGCTGATATAAAGGCAGCGGCCGATGCGGAGCCGCAGATTGAGGTGGTTTTTAAGGATGCACAGAATGATACTCTTAAGCAGCAGGCTCAGATGGAAGAATTTATCAGTGCGGGAGTGGATGTTATTATTATTTCACCGAAAGAGGCAGCTCCTCTGACTCCTGTTGCAGCTCGGGCTTACAATCAGGGTATTCCTGTTGTAGTTCTTGACAGACGAGTTCTTGGTAGTGATTATACATGCTTTATCGGAGCCGATAACAAGAAAATCGGGAATGCGGCCGGTAAGTGGATAGTTGATAAGCTTGGTGGTACAGGCAAAGTTGTGGAGCTTAAGGGTCTTATGACTTCTACTCCCGGTCAGGACCGGCATAGCGGTTTTCGCAAGGGAATCGAGGGCAGCGATGTTGAGGTTATTTTCGAAGCGGATATGAAATGGCTTGAGCCAGTTGCGCGTAAGGAAATGGAGTCTGCCCTTGCCCGGTTTGAGGAAATTGATCTTGTGTATGCCCATAATGATCCCGGCGCGCATGGAGCTTATCTGGCGGCAAAAGCGTTAGGCCGGGCAGATGAGATTTTGTTTGTGGGTATTGATGCTTTGCCTCAGGAGGGTCAGGCTTATGTAAATCAGGGTATTTTGTCTGCCAGTTTTGAGTATCCGACCGGAGGAAAGGAGGCTATTGAAACGGCTATGAAAATTTTGAATGATGAACCTGTGGATAAGGAAATTACACTTAATTCTCGTGTTTTTACAGAAGAATATGAGGATGGAAAGCAACTGGAAGATTAGCTAAGTTAGAGCGGGGCGGTCGCCTTAATTTTAAGGACGTTCGGCCCATCGTGCGACATTGTCAAGTATTACCTCAGAACCGGAGTAAGCCTGGTCGAGTAATTTGAAATATGCGGCCTCTTCGCGTGATCGCAAACTCATATCATCATTTTCGTCGATGTAATTTTCGGCTTCGCTCTTTTTAATAAATTGCTTAATTCCTTCAGAAATAATATCGACTGTTCCGCTGCCTTCATCGAACTGTTCTTTGTCTCGCCAGACAATTTCGTGCGGCAAAAGGTCCTGACAAGCTTTTCTGAGAATCCACTTTTCCACAGGTTCTCCAGTTTCTGTTTCTTTTAGCTTGTATTCTACAGGTATTTTCTGGGCCAGATCGATCAGTTCTGTGTCGAGGAATGGTACCCTTCCTTCAATTGAATGTGCCATAGTAAGTCTGTCTACTCTTTGAAGGTTAATGTTATGCAGGGAACAAACACTTCTCCGCAGTTCATCATGCAAGTCATCGTTGTTGTTGATGTCTTTGTAATATGTGTATCCTGCAAAAAGCTCGTCTGCACCTTCTCCGGTAAGAATGACTTTTACAAATTCGCAAGCGAGTCGTGAAGTAAAATAGCAGGGTATTGCACTTCTTACAAGGTCCTGGTCGTAAGACTCAAGGTGGAAAATTATTTCCGGAAGTTTTTCAATAATCTCCTGAGATGTTAAGAGGTATTCGTGGTGAATAGAATCTATGTGTTTTGCGACCATTCTTGCCGCTTCAATGTCGGGGCTTCCTTCTATGCCAACAGAAAAAGTGTGCAGCTGCTTTAAGTGTTTTCTTGCCATTGCACATATTATGCTGCTGTCGAGCCCTCCGGAGAGAAAAGCACCGACAGG
>CAZAYB010000067.1:0-1812 GCA_964489215.1 uncultured Pirellulales bacterium | reverse complement strand
TCTTTGCCGTCTGATATTGCAAAAGCGAACATTCCGTCAAGCTGGTCGGCTGCTTCGAGGGCTAAGTCCTCGTAAAGATGAAGTGCAGATTCACTGTCGTTTCCTGTTCTGAATTTGTGTTTTTCTTTAAGGTCTTCTTTCAAGGACGGGAAGTTGTATATCTCACCGTTTGCGATAATAGCCTTGGTTTTATCGCCTGAGTAAATTGGCTGGTCGCCTCCTTCGGGGTCCATGATTGAAAGTCTGCGGTGTCCGAGGCATCCATTTTCATTTGCGAAGATTCCATCAGCGTCCGGTCCGCGATGTATCATACGGTTCATCATTTTGATTACGATGTCTTCGTTTTTCTTTCCCCATATCCCAGCTATTCCACACATAATAACTCCTAAAGATTATTTTTATTTACCAAGAGAGAAAGATCTGTAATTGTTTTTAATCCAAGTTTCTGTACTGATTCTTTTCTCATTGTCAGTGTATAAGTATTATTAAATCCGAATGGTTTTAACCAAATTAAATTATATTCCTGTTCAAATTTGCTTTTTACTATTTTATAAACTTTTTCAGGGTCGCTTATTACATCGTGTTTTAGTATATTTACGAGTCCTGTGCCGGTATATTCAGGGTAAAGGTCTAAGTCTCCGGCTTTTAATGCGTTAAAGCATATTATTGTTCCGCCAAGGTTAAGTTTTCTTTTTACTTTTATATTTGTGTTGTGTTCTATCATGAGCGAGAGGATTTCACCGAGTATTTCCTGTTCAGTAAACTCCTTGCTCCCAATAATTATTTCGCCGTTGTATTCTTTATTTTCCAAATTATTGTCTTCGATGAGCTGGAGGTTTATAAGATATTCACGAGCGATATCAATTGCTTTTTTTCCTTTTTCATCAGCCTGGTAATTAAGCTGCTGCATTTTTTCGTTTGTAATCTTTCCAGAAAGTGAATTGAGTACTTTTTTAAGTTGGGGATAATTCATTAAGGTTTCTTTTCTAATCAACGGGGCGGCGTAGTAAGGGGGAAAGAAATTCCTGTCATCTTCAAGGCATACCAGTTCATAAGCAGGTATTCTTCCGTCAGTAGCAAATCCGTTGATAATGTCAACGGAACGGTTTGCCAGAGCCTTGTAAAGCAGACCGTCTACCATTTGCTTAGGTTCATTTTTGAACTTAAAATTGTAATGATTTTTGAGGCCTGTATAGCCGTCAGGTCTGGTTAAAAACTCTGCCCCAAAAGCAGGTTTTATAGACTGAGCGTAATCTTTTTGCTGAGTTAGAATAAGTACAACAGTACAGACGGCAACGACAGTTATGATTATGAGTAATTTAAGTTTCATTTTTTGTTTAATATCCTATTTGTCTTTTACCAGTCCATGCGGTGTCAGCCATTTTTCAATTGTACCGAGCAGCCAGTCAAAAATTAATGCAAGGACAGCTGCGGGGATGGTACCAGCAAGCAGATAATCGAGCTGTATGCTTCTTAACCCTTTAATAATAAGGTCTCCGAGTCCTCCTGCACCAATGAGTCCGCAAAGAGTGGCCACCCCTATTGTCCAGACAGCAGCTATTCTTATTCCAGCCATGATGAACGGCAGTGAGAGAGGCAGTTCAATCTGCAGCAGAATTTGATGCTGTTTCATACCCATGCCTCGAGCGACTTCAATTATCGAAGAATCTACCTGTTTTATTCCGGTATATGTGTTTCTCAGTATCGGCAACAGTGCGTAAAGTACGAGGGCGACAATTGCCGGTACAGCTCCGATTGTTGGAAGAGAGATCAATGCGAAGATTACAACTATAAAAGCAATCAAAGCAAGGC
>CAZAYB010000066.1:0-13022 GCA_964489215.1 uncultured Pirellulales bacterium | reverse complement strand
TCCAGAGCGGAGGCAAAGATTCTACCTATTTTAACCCACAAATTATTCCGAAGAGACAATTTTTAATATCCTTTGCGCTGCTTTGCCTGACCGCAAATTTATTCGCTGTTGAAAGGTTTCCGCCTCCGGATTTTGAAAGCGGCTATCAGATGCCCTCCGTAGATTACGTTAAAGATGCGCAGCCAAAATCAACATTCTCTGAATATGTGGACCTGGCCGTACTTATTGCCGCCATGATTTTAGCTGCTTGGTTTGTACTCAAAATCAGAAAACGTTCAATTATTTTCGCACTGGTAATTTTTGCCATTGCATACTTTGGATTCTATCGAAAAGGCTGTATCTGCCCTATAGGGGCAATACAAAATGTCTCTCTCGCTTTATTTAATACCAGCTATTCTGTCCCCCTCTTCGTAATTGCTTTTTTAATACTGCCGATTATTTTCACTCTCTTTTTTGGCAGAGTCTTTTGCTCTGCCGTCTGCCCCCTCGGAGCCGTTCAGGATTCCGTTTTGCTAAGACCTCTCAATATACCTCTTTGGCTGGAAGCTGGATTAAGACTTTTCGCTTATCTCTATCTCGGCCTGGCCGTGCTTTTCGCAGTTACCCAAACATCTTTCATAATTTGCCGATACGACCCTTTCATTTCAATCTTCAGGTTAAACGGACTTGTAAATCTTGTAATTATCACCGCTTGTATTGCACTGATATCAATCTTCATAGGCAGGCCTTACTGCCGGTTCCTTTGCCCGCTCGGTGTTATTTTCAGACACTGCTCTGCCCTTTCCAGACACCGGGTCACAATAACACCTGACGAATGCATTAAATGCAGACTATGCGAAAACGCATGCCCCTTCAACGCCATAGACAAACCAACTGCCGACTGGTCCGAAAAAACATATTCATTGGACAAGGCAAGGCTGCTTGTGATGATTTTACTTTTACCGGTTATTCTCACCGCCGGAATATACATAGGGTATAAGGTAAGCGGTCTTTTAGCGGGTGCAAATCAGCAGGTTATACTCGCAGAAAGAATATACATGGAAGATAACGGAAAAATTAAGCAGATGAACGATGCGAGCAAGGCTTTCCGCTCATCCGGCAAAAAAAAAGAACAGTTATTTCAAAACGCAAATACCATAAGAGCGCAATTCAAAACAGGCTCCATGATCCTGGGCGCCTTCATGGCACTGGTTGTATCAACATCACTTATAAAATCGTCAATCAGAAAAAAAAGAGAATTTTACCAGCCAAACCGCGCAAGTTGTTTCGCCTGCGGAAGATGTTTTGCAAAATGCCCGAAAGAGCAGCTCAGAAGACAAAATAAAAAATTAAAAAAGGATAATGATGGACAACCATAGCCCGGAAATATCAAATTCAAAATACAAAAAACAATGGCGCTCAACTGCCGTTTCCGTAGCTGCAGTAGCTGCAATTTTCTCAATTATAATCGCATCTGTTATTGTTGTTATATTTCTAAAAGCATATCTTCTTGAACCGTTAAGAAGTGAACGTCTTGAAACAATGAAAACACAGCTGAGGCAAACCCCCTCCGATGAGGCTCTGCTCTCTGAAATAAGATCACTTGACAAAAAAATCAGACAGGCTCAGCTTGACTACTGGAAATATATGAACAGATCGACAATCCTGTTAATTGCAGGTTTGGCCGTCTTCGTAGCCGCCGTCAAAATCAGCGCCGCTTTGAAGGATTCACCCCCTCAGCTCGATGAGCAGACCCATCAGCAAAAAAATCAGCTTATAAATTTTACTTTAACCAGATGGTCCATAACATTGGCTGCATTTATAGCCGCCTCAGGCGCCTTGTATTTCGCCTCGGCACCGATTATTAACTTCTCTAACAGCACTGCCCCTGCCTTTCCGTCATGGCAGCAGTGGAACCAAAACTGGCCTGCTTTCAGGGGACCGCAGGGAAATGGAATAAGCACTTCTGAAAACATTCCCATCTTTTGGGACGAAGCTACAGGTGAAAACATTATCTGGAAATCCGCCGTTCCATTGTCGGGATACAGTTCACCTGTTCTATGGAACGACAGAATCTTCCTTTCAGGTGCAGATGAAAAACAAAGACAGGTATACTGTTATGACGCCGGCTCAGGAAAACTGCTCTGGACCGGAAATGTCACCCCGCAAAAAGACTACACCGATAAAATAAACGTCATGGAGGACACAGGATACGCCGCACCTACGATGGTTACTGACGGCCAAAGAGCATACGCCGTATTCGCCTCAGGCGATATCGCTGCCTTTGACTATAAAGGTGAAAAAGTATGGGAAAAAAGCCTCCAAATACCAGACAGCGCTTACGGTTATGCAAGTTCCCTGGCAATGTTCCAGGACAAGGTAATCATTCAGTTCGATCAGTCAATGCCCGATGCTGGCAAAAGTTCGCTCATTGCTCTCGACTCCATGACAGGAGTAAAAGTCTACGAAACGCCAAGACCCGTCGCAAACTCATGGGCTTCACCTGTTGTTGTAAAAATCGATCAGGATAACTTTCAGCTGCTCACTCTCGCAGAGCCTTTCGCTATTTCCCATCGGCCATCAAACGGAGCAGAAATCTGGCGGCTCGAATGCCTCGGCGCAGACGTCGCCGCTTCACCAATATATACAGGTGATTATGTAATAGCTCTTTCACCTTACGACAAGCTCTCTGCAATAAACCCCAACGCAACCGGAAACCTCACAGACAAAAACATCGCATGGCAGACATACGAAGGTTTGCCTGATATTTGTTCCCCATTAAGCGATGGAAAACATATCTGGCTTTTGCAAACCTATGGCTTGCTTACCTGCCTCAATGCTGAAGACGGGTCAGTTGTCTACTCAAAACAGCTCGATTATCAGTTCAACGCTTCACCTTCACTTGTCAAACAGCTTATATACCTCGTTTCTCTCGATGGAAAAACAATAATAATAAACAACGGACCCGAATACAGACAGGTATCAGAATGCTTCCTCCAGGAAGGAGCTTTCGCAACCCCTGCCTTCATGCAGGGAAGAATCTTCATAAGAACGAAAAATAACTTATATTGTCTGGGGAAAAAACAGTGAACCAGAAAAAAAACCAAAATTTTATTGATGAGCTTATATCAGCAGGCTATTGCAAATCTCACAAACTGCTCGAAATCCTGCAGTCCGTACAGGCTCATTACGGATATCTGCCGCAAAATGTACTCAGGGATATTTCCATTAAAACTGACATAACTCCCGCCGACATCGCCGGAGTGTCAACATTTTATGATTTCTTCAGACACAAACCAGCTGGAAAACATCGAATAAGCGTATGCGTCGGAACCGCATGCCACGTAAAAGGATCAGCAAGAGTTTATGACGCTTTCAAACGTACACTAAAAATAGACGAAGACCACGACACCGATGCCGACAGACTTTTCACCGTCGAAAAAGTAGCCTGCCTCGGATGCTGCACACTCGCCCCTGCTGTTCAGATTGATAGCTTGACATATGGACATGTAACTCCATCAACTGTCGATAAGGTGCTGGACACATTCCTTAATTCAAAAAAAACCAAACAAAAAAAAGCCGAACAAAAAGCGGTACCCGAACATTATCCTATCCCGGAGGTCAGAATAGGACTTGGCTCTTGCTGCATCGCACGCGGAAGTGGAAAAATCAAAAATGCACTTACACAAGCTCTTGCACAGACCGGCATAAATGCAAGAATAAAAAGAGTCGGATGTGTCGGTATGTGCTACCAGACTCCGCTTTTGGAAATTGTTGAAACTACAGGAAAAAATCATCTTTACACTAAGGTAGAGCCGCAGCAGGTAAAACCTATTCTGATAAAACATTTATCAACACAGAACCCGCTGAAAAAATTCATAAACTACTCTTCGCTTGTACTTGACCGCGTCCTCACCGATTCTGTAACAGAAGATATCCACCAATACCCCGTAAATGTAAGAGAAGGACAGCTCAAAGATTTCCTCGGTACACAAAAGCACATAGCAACAGAAAACTGCGGCGTACTTGACCCCCTCGACATTGAAGAATATAAACAGGGAAGCGGTTTTAAGGCTCTCAAAAAATGCATTACCAGTATGTCTTCACAGCAAATAATTGAACAGGTTAAACAAAGCGGCCTCCGCGGAAGGGGAGGAGCAGGCTACCCCGCACATCTGAAATGGTCCGCAGTTGCCTCACAAAATGAAACTGAAAAATATATCGTCTGCAACGGTGACGAAGGAGACCCGGGAGCGTTCATGGACAGAATGCTGATGGAATCATATCCGTTCAGAATACTTGAGGGTATGATTATCGCCGCATACGCCGTAAAAGCCAAAACAGGCTGCATCTACATTCGAAGCGAATACCCGCTCGCCGTTGAAAGACTTACAAAGGCGATACAAAAATGCAAAGAACAAAACCTGCTCGGAAAAAAAATTCTCGGAACAGATTTCGACCTGGAAATTTCTATTGTACCCGGTGCAGGCGCCTTTGTATGCGGAGAAGAAACTGCCCTTTTAGCAAGCATTCAGGGCAAAAGAGGTATGCCCAGATTTCGGCCGCCTTACCCTGCTCAAAAAGGACTCTGGCAAAAACCGACGCTCATTAACAACGTCGAAACATACTCAGCCGTACCATGGATAATGCAAAACATGGGCACCGAATATGCAAAAATGGGTACCGAAAAAAGCAAAGGAACAAAGGTCTTCGCTCTTGCAGGAAAAGTCGCAAGAGGCGGACTAATCGAAGTGCCGATGGGAGTAACCGTCCGACAAATCGTGCAGAACATAGGAGGCGGGATAGGATCTGACCTCAAATTCAAGGCTGTACAAATAGGCGGGCCGTCAGGAGGTTGCCTCCCTGAAAAACTAAGCGACATAAGCGTCGATTACGAATCACTAACAAACGCCGGTGCAATAATGGGCTCAGGTGGCTTGGTCGTTCTCGATGAAAGTGACTGCATGGTCGACATTGCAAAATATTTCCTCGAGTTCACCCAGGACCAGTCATGCGGAAGATGTACTTTCTGTAGAGTTGGAACACTTAGAATGCTGGAAATTCTGGAAAACATATGCTCAGGTAATGGAAAAAAAGGAGACATCGAAAAGCTTGAGGACCTCGCACACAAAATCAAGGAAACAAGTCTTTGCGGACTTGGAAAAACCGCACCAAATCCCGTTCTTTCAACCATAAAATTTTTCCGCAATGAATACCAGGCCCATATCGATGGAAAATGCCCCGCCGGCAAATGTCCCGACCTCATCCACTACACTGTCACCGAAGACTGCATAGGCTGCACAATCTGTGCACAGAAGTGCCCCGTTGATGCCATAAAAATTAAACCCTATCAAAAACACGAAATTGATGACGAAAAATGTATCCGTTGCGATACATGCAAAGCCGTATGTCCCGAAAATGCCGTTAAGGTGGAATAAAAATGCCCACAATTTACATAGACGAAAAAAAAATACAGGCCCCTCCAGAAGCTACAATCTTCCAGGCCGCACAAACCGCAGGGATTGAAATTCCAACCATGTGTTACCTGCCGGGATTCGATCATTCAACAAGCTGTATGGTTTGCGTTGTTGAAGTCCAGGGCGAATCTTCCCTCATTGCCTCATGTGCCGCACCGATTAAAGATGGAATGAAAATAAAAACCAACACAAAAAAGGTGCTCGATGCCCGCCGAACCGCTGTCGAACTGCTTGCAAGTGACCATCTCGGAGACTGCACTGCACCATGTCAGTTGGCATGTCCCGCCGGATTGGATATTCCTGAAATGATCAGGCAAATCGAATCTGGTAATTTACCCCAGGCAGCTGAAACTGTTAAACGTGACATCCCCATACCCGCCGTACTCGGCAGAATATGTCCTGCACCATGCGAAAAAGCATGTCGAAGAAAAAGATACGACCAGCCGGTTGCGATATGTCTGCTCAAACGATATGTCGCTGATGTGGACCTTGCGAGCGAATCACCCTATAAACCAAAATTTGGACGACCCAGCCAAAATGTTGCTGTCATAGGAGCTGGACCCGCCGGAATAAGCGCCGCATATTATTTAAGAACACTCGACATTCAATGCACGGTTTACGACTCAAATAACAACCTCGGAGGACAGCTTCGAACAGATGTATCGAGAACCAAACTGCCCCTTGATGTTCTCGATAAGGAAATGGAAATAATAAAAGCCGCTGGCTTTAGCCTCTCACTTAACACAACCATAGGCAAAGACATAAAATTTGAAAAGATTCTCGAAAATTATGACGCCGTATTTATTGCAACCGGCGACTTACAAAAAAACCCCGTACCCTGGCTGCCCATTGAAAAAAACACGGACCGTTTAAAAGCAGACTTAAAAACTTTCCAGACAAAAAACCCTAAAATTTTTGCAGGCGGGGATATTATAAGAAAAAGAAAGCTCACAGTACGTTCCGTAGGAGATGGAAAACAAGCCGCTTTGGCGATAAAAAAATACCTCGATAATCAGCCTCTCGACTTTAACAGGAAAACCTTTGCTACAAAAATGGGAATACTGCCCCCGGAAAAACTCGCCGATCTGGCACAGACTGCAAGCAGCGAAAAAACTGTTGTTCCAACCTCACAAAAGCAAGGTTACTCCAGTCAGGAAGCACTGAAGGAAGCTCAAAGATGCCTCCATTGCGACTGCAGAAAAAAACACAGCTGTAAGCTAAGAAAACTCGGAACAGAATTCAACGCCTCCCCCAGCGCTTATAAAGGCAAAACAAGACCATTTGAGATCCATCACAACCACCCGGAAATCATTTATGAACCTGCAAAATGTATCGACTGCGGGATATGTATCAAAATCGCTCAGAAAAATTCTGAAAAATTGGGACTAGCATTTATTGGCCGCGGATTTAATGTTAAGGTCGCCGTGCCGTTTGATGAAAAACTCAAAGATGGCCTTACTGCTTGCGCTCTGCAGTGCGTTGAAAATTGCCCGACCGGAGCTCTGGCAAAAAAATAAGCTGCCCGCTAAGCCTAACCAATACTGCTGATGCCTTCATTTAGACATACAGTAAGGGGTACGTTAGATTACAATCCGCAGATATCTGAAGGATCGAGATTGCATTCAAGCCACAACTGCAAATAAACCGCAACATCATCGATATCTATCACACAATTATTATCATAGTCCCCTTTAAGTGTGCTGTTCACGCATTCTTCAACTGCATCATATTTTACCAACGCCAAATCATCTCCCCCTTCAGCGGTTTCGGTTTCCATAACAGTATACAGGTTACCCGCATCATCAACGTTTAACCCTGCAGTATCTTCATTTCCTGCCCCGCCTCCCGAGTGTACCATAACCGCAAGCTCATTACCTGCCAGGTCGTACTTAATCACAATCCCGTCATAATCACCGTTACTGTTCCTGCTTTTGCCCCCCGCATAAACATAACCCCCCTTAACCGCAATTACATTAGCCGTATCGATTCCGTTTGCTGTCCCGTTATATCTTTTCGCCCACAGCCTCGCACCGCCGCTGCTGTACTTTATGGTCACAATATCCGCGCTGTTATCCGCAGAAAAGCTGTACCCTGTTACATAAATATCATTCTGATCATCTACCGCACAGCTTGTCGCGACATCATTCTTACCGTCTGCACCATCATAAAAATCATACCATTCCACTGTACCGTCATCCGAATATTTCACGGTAAGATAGTCCTTGTTGCTCTCGTTTTCACTGGAACCTGTAACGATTACAGCCCCATCCCCATCTGCTGATAACCCCATTACCTGGTCATTTTGATGCGCATTACCGTCAAAAGTTTTCGTCCAGATTTCATTTCCGTCAACATCATATTTAACAACGGCAAAATCATACCCCGAACCTGTCAGACTCTTTCCTCCCACATAACAATTCATATCCTTATCCACCGCAATACCTGCCGCATAGTCACTGCCGTTAACACTGCCGTTATATGTTCTGCTCCATTTTTCTACACCTGAAAAATCATACTTAACCGTCAGAAAATCATAACCGTTTGCCCCATACGATGACCCTGTAATATAAACATCACCCAGTCCCGTCACATAAACATCCTCTGCGCTGTCAACACTGCCGCCTGCGCCGTCATAAAACTTTTCCCATATCTTGTTGCCCGCAGAATCAAACTTAACCACACCATAATCCCTGCTTTGGTCTGTAACAAAACCCCCCGCGTATATATCACCTTCATCATCGACTCCCCCGCCTACCGCAACATCAAGACCGCTGCCGGGACCGTCAAATCTCATCTCTCGTTCAAGCTCACCTTCATCGGTAAATTGCAAAACAATATAATCTTTATTGTCATCAGAGTTATCACTTTGTCCAAAAACATAGACGTAACCGTCATCTGCCAAAACTATATCACCTGGCTCATCTGTAAGCGCATAGCCGCCGTCCCATATATAGGTAAAACTTTCCGAAAGACCTCCCAGATTACTTTGATCTTCAAGCCATTTCGAACAATAAACCGCAAAATCTGAAAGGTTTACTATACAGTCACGGTTGAAATCTTCCTCATGATAAACTTCGCAGTAACCTGTTTTATGCTTATAATCAACATCATAGATCACTGGAAGTTCCACAGGAACGTTCTGGAGCATACCGATTGAAGACTGCGCATTATGCGTTTGAAGCCCCGCTATAGCATCAATAACATCCATCCCTTTTCGCACAACCCCAAACGCCGCATAACCTGGCGAACTGCTGTTGACATAATCAAGAAATGAAGAGTTATCCTTCACATTGAAATAGAACTGGCTCGTCGCAGAATTAACCTCAGACGTACGCGCCATTGCTATGGTACCCCGAACATTGCTCAAACTGTTTGGACCTTCATGGACTATAGGCTCAGCAGTTTCAATATGAGTTAAATCCTCATCAAAGCCCCCACCCTGAACAACCCAGTCTTCTGCACGATGAAATACCAGACCGTCATAAAAATCCTCTTCTATGTAGTATTTGATATTGTTGACTGTTACTGGAAGACTCTCGCTGGCAAGTGCGACTTCTATGTCGCCAAGACTTGTCTTGAATACTATGACATCGTTTGGATCGGCGCTGTTGGGATCAAACTGGGCAAATGCAAAATTCACTGAAAACAAGCAAAACAAAACCGCCATCGGTAAAAAAAATCTTTTCTTCATCACCATCTCCCTGGATACAAATAGTACATAACAATCTAATCCTGTTTCTAAGGCACATATCCTCAAATAATGCATAATCGGCCAATTCAGGCCTTAAACCATCGGCCCTTAAAAAAAATCGCTTACCGTCAATGACCAACTTGAACCTAAGGACGCAATTTTTAAAAAACTCCAGTATTAAAAACCTCTCTTTCACTCCTCCCGCATCAGGATATGATATAAAAATATAATATCAAAATTCAATGAAAAAGTCAAGCAAATAATACCTTTAATAGACCTTATCTAACCTTAATTATTGAATATAGGCCCTCGTAGTAATAAGAATACGCATTTGCGTATTATCCTTTTGATAACTAAGCAAAGCTGCCCCGGCATTTTCACTGCCCCCCGAATAAGACCCGATAACAACCGTCTTGCCGGGCTCAACTCTAACTTTCGTACTAAGCTCCGTAAGCCGAAGGTCACCGCCGTCACCGATAAAATTTGAAAAAACCGGCAAAAGCTCAAGCTCTATCATACCCCCGGAAACCTCCCTCGCTGTCACTTCAAAACCCTTACTCGCCCTGCTGAACTCATAATCAACATAGCTGTACCATTTACCAAAATAATAAAATCTCGGTACCGCTATCTCTTTACCAATGCTGATATAACCTGGATAACCGGGCTGTAAAACCAAAAACATCTCTACCGATTCTGACTGTCTAAGCTTTTCCCAGAATGCTTCTGCCTGAATCTCGAAATTCTCACCAGCTGTACCTATACGAACACCCGACTGCACAAGATTAGCCCTGTTGCCCAATATCACGTTCTCATCGACATATCGCCAAAGCATATTTACACCGGAGTACTCACTCTCACTGGTGCTCAGCATTTTTACCTCTACGCGTATATTACCCAGCGAATTTATCGCGGTTTGCTTTTCAAGCCTTTCAATCTCACCCATAACCTCGTCATAATGACCGCTTCTGCGTCCAGCTTCTTCACAGCCTCCTGTAAATACCCCAAAAAATACTAAAAATAAGAAAATTCTATACATTTAAACCTCCTGCTTATAACTCAATCAGCCCAGTTTTTCAGAACGAAGTTTTTTTATCTCTCCCCGTTGTTTTTTTCGCCTTAACCTTCGCTCTACCGAACCTCTCGTAGGCGAAGTCCGTTTGCGTTTCTTACGCTTGATAAGAGCGTTTTCCAGTAATTCAGCAAGCTTTTCCTCTGCGTCACGCCTGTTGGCTGCCTGGCTGCGAAACCTCTGAGAACTTATCTGCACCACACCATCCTTATTTATCCTGTTGCAAAGACGTTTATAAATCCTGCTTTTTTGCACCTCATTAAAGGATTGACTGGCTGCCGGGTAAAAATGCAATACCGCCCTGGTACTTACCTTATTGACGTTTTGACCGCCGGGACCGCTGCTGGTAGTGAAACTAAATTCAAGCTCACTGTCAGGAATCACTATATTGTTTTTAAGCTTAATCATCGCCGTTCTTCAGCTCTTAACAAAACATATTATAGGCCCTGTAATAACCCCATTTCAAACAATTGTCAAAAAAAACTAAAAAAACACAACTTCTTTTTTGCCGACCGCAAATTGTTTATTATATTTTATTTGGACAATTGCGTTATTTCAAATGCGATTGAAAGGGTGTATATTTCAATATCAGGGGGTGATGAAAATGAAAGGTTTTGTATTATTTGCATTACTGGCGGTTTCTGTCTTTCTTTTGGCAAAGGAAAATATTTCCTCGTCATTTGACAGATTAAGTGCATGGACTGCTTCGAGCCAGCATCATGAAACTACAAAACCAGATACAACAATAAGGTACTACTGTGATGACTGCAGAATTACTTTTTCTATAGACAGACCTACCGGTCACTGCACCGCATGCGGCTCAAAAAACGTCCATAGAATAGATTCCGGTTATTACAGGTAAATGAGTCAACTGCCCGCAAAAACCGGCATATAGGCCTATAAGTTCATCGTGCGTATGAACTTGTCCGCCTCGTTGATAGATTCCTCCATCTCGCTGACAAGTACATTTATGTTTGTCTGGACACTGTCAAGCTCTTCCTGAAGAGAGCTTATCGCCTGAGCATTGAGATTATGCTTCAAAAAAAGAACCTGATCGCGAAATGCGTTCAAAACCGGATCAATTTTGGATTCAGCCTTCTTCATCGCCTTTATCAAATCAAGGTACCTCGAACGGGTTTCCGCAAGCTTAGCCTCACTTTTCCTGCGAAGCTGGTCATTCGTATACTCCTCAAGCTCGTTTTCCCATTCAAGAAAAAGAGAACCCGCAACTTCCTCAACATCCTCTATTCGCTTTTTAACCTTATTAGCCTTATCCTCGCTTTCTTCGTATTCTGCCTTTAACTTCTCATACTTATCTTCAAGCTCTCCGCCGTCATAGTTCAATACCGCAGAAAATTCCTCCAATGCAGAATTGAACTGCTCCTTAGCCGCCGACTGGCTGTCACGGGCGTCCTCAACACTGCTGACAAGAAGTTCACGCCTTTCATAACCAAGGGCCTCCATTGTATCAAAATACATCTCCTGACAGCCGCTGGTATATACAAAAAATAACGCAAAAAAGCTCAAAAGAGTCTTTTTCATTTGCTCACCTCATTTTTGGTTCATTGCTTTTATAATTCGATTCGTCCTTTTGTCCGCCAAATGGCTGTGAACAACCAAAAGAGCATGGATCATTCCAGGTACCCATAAAAAAAGAGTAAGAAATATATTAAGAATAAACTGAAATGGTTTACCGCAAAGTATAACCGCCAGCGGTGGAAGAATAATAGCAAGAAAATATCTCATATTACCACCGTCAACCAATGTTTCTCTCTAAAATCACTGAACAGTGTCGTCTCCCCCAAGCCACTCAGCTCCCTTCTCGCCTGCCCACTGAATATCTCCGCCTATCCCCTGAACAGTCTGGCAGCCGAAAATACCAACCGCAAACGCTGTCAATATCAACAAAAATATTATTCTGCGAATCATTCAACGCTCCACAAAAACAATACTAAGGGCAATTAAATTAATTAAAAAAAGAACCTGATATTCATCCTATATCGGCAATTTTACATCTTATAGTCCAATAATCAACATCATTTTATGCCCAAATACGAACTAAATCGGTAAATTTACGTAAAAATAACAAATCTGGGCCAGTGGGGTAAAAAAAATGACTAATGAAAGTCAAGCTAAAAAAGCCGTTGTGAAATTTGTCGATGTCGCTGTAGCTGAAGATTATCAACTTGCATGTCAATACACCCAGCTGCTGAATGATAATTCAATAAAAACCATTATAATTCAAAAAAATACCAAAAAATTGCCTTTTGCGATACAAGTCAGAATTTCAGATCATAAAAGAGCCTGGAAACTGATATGGTCTGAACTAAGATCTGATGATCCCGTATGGAAAAGTGCATGATTAAAAAAAAGCCTCTGTCAGTCTAAAATCACCGTCTGCTGATATTCAGGCAGCTCCACATTCCATCCGGTCCTTTCCTCGAGATGGTTTCTGAAAATTTTCGCACTTTCGGTCTCTCCGTGAATTATAAAAACCTTTTCAGGAGCATTCTTTAGTGTCATTATCCAGCGGGCAAGCTGGTCCTGGTCCGCGTGTCCGCTGAAACCATGAATACGAGTTATATTGGCCTTTACTGAATGCTCCTGGCCAAGAATCCTTACCTTTTTATTGCCTTCGACTATCTGCCTGCCCAGCGTGCCGACTGCCTGATAACCCACAAATAGTATCGTACTTTCCTCTTTGTGAATATTGCTTACAAGATGATGCTTGACTCTGCCGCCCGTGCACATTCCCGAGCCCGCTATAATCAGAACTGTCCCGTTTATCTGGTTAATGCTCTTGGAC
>CAZAYB010000065.1:2312-13066 GCA_964489215.1 uncultured Pirellulales bacterium | reverse complement strand
ATTTCTTAGTGGCTAAAAAGAAAAAAACAGCAAAAAAACAGCAAAAGAAAACAGATAAAAATAACAAACAGGAAACTTCACAGGACAAAAAGGACATTGAAGAAGAATCTGACGAAGAAGTCGGAAAAAAAACTGTCTCCGAATTCCTGAATAGTGAACAAATCATTAAATCCCTCATCGAAAGAGGAAAAAAGCAGGGATACCTCACTTACGAAGAAATGAACGAAACCCTCCCCGACGATGCCGTAAGTCCAAACAGACTCGACAGCCTCTTAATGACACTCGATGAACTCGGAGTCAAACTCCTCGACGAAGCAGACCTCGAAAAGGAAGATGACGATGATGACTTCGAAGAAGATGACAAAATGGGTAAGGGCGATGATGACGAAGACGATCGACTGCTTGAAAGGGAACTCACTGGCTCTGAAGGAAGAAGAATCGATGACCCCGTCAGAATGTACCTCACACAAATGGGCGAAATAGACCTGCTCAGCAGGGATGAAGAAATCGCTCTGGCAAGAAAAATCGAGCTTGCAAGACTTGCATTCAGACGTAAGGTCCTCGAAAGCGATTACTGTGCAAGAAACGCCGTAGACATACTCCAGCAGGTACATGACGGTTCCTTGCCTTTCGACAGAACTATGAAAATGAGTACCGCTGAAAACCTCATTAGAAGTGTCGTTAAAAGCAGACTGCCTCAGAACATAGACACGGTAAACAAGCTGCTTGACAAAAACACAGAGCTTTTCGAAAAAATTAGAGATGCAGAAAAAGTGGAAGATGTAAAAGCCCAGGTAAAACAGCTCCACAGAAACAGAAGAAAAGTTGCTTCGCTGCTTGAGGAACTTAGTCTCAGAACAAGCAGAATTCAGCCGATGATGAAAAAGCTCCAGGGTATCGCAAAAAAAATGAGACAGCTGCAGCATATTATTGGACAGGGACCAAACAGAGACTACGAACCAGAAGACATAGAAGCTATGAAAATGGAGCTTCACGGAATACAGGACCTTATCCTCGAAACTCCAAAACAGCTCGAAAAAAGGCTCCGCGCAATAGAACTGGTCTACACCCAGTATGAAGAAGCTAAAAGAATGCTCTCTGGCGGAAACCTCAGGCTCGTCGTCTCTATCGCAAAAAAATACCGAAACAGAGGCCTAAGCTTCCTCGACATAATTCAGGAAGGAAACACCGGACTTATGCGGGCTGTGGATAAATACGAATACAGAAGAGGTTACAAATTCAGCACATATGCTACATGGTGGATAAGACAGGCTATCACACGTGCAATCGCAGACCACGCAAGAACCATCAGAATTCCGGTCCACATGATCGAAACCATGAGCAAATTAAGAACCATAAGTAAAACCCTCTCACAGGAACTCGGAAGAGAACCAACCATTGAGGAAATAGCCGAAAAGGGCGGAATGACCGTCTCCGAAGCAAGAAGGGTCCTGAAAATTTCAAAACACCCATTCAGCCTTGACAGACCGATAGGTGAAAGTGAGGACAGCTACTTCGGCGACTTCATCGAAGACGACAGTGTCGAATCTCCCGTCCAGTCCGCAACGCAGGAAATGCTCAAAGACAGAATCGACCAGGTCTTGAAAACGCTAACTTACAGAGAACGTGAGATAGTCAAACTAAGATATGGAATTGGTGACGGCTACACGTACACACTTGAAGAGGTCGGCAGAATCTTCAAGGTAACACGTGAACGCGTAAGACAGGTAGAGGCAAAAGCCATAAGAAAACTACAGCACCCGGTAAGAAGCAGAAAACTCGAAGGCTTCCTCGATCACAAATCCGCCTGACCGAAGACCCAAAACTGATTTACCAAAAAAAACGGGCCGACATAAAGCCGGTCCGTTTATACTTATCAAAAAAATCAATCTGCCTCCAAAAAATCACTTGTCCACCGCTTCAATTCTCATATCATTGTCATATTTCATCCTGTATCCATACTCTACAACCATCGCACTTTCATGTGTACTCTTGCCCTCGACAACAACATCCCACCGCAAAATACCTTTGTCCTTCTGCGTCCTGATATAATCACTATCATCGCTCAGCTCATGACTCATTTTGCTTAGCTCTATACTGATATCAGGATTCTCGCTGTAAGGAATCCTTTCATAAAGCTTCAAACTCACTGGCTCATCCCTGTAATTGCTGACTTCTATACGGTACTCCTGGTCATCGATACGGTTACCCCACAAACTCTCGATTTTCTTGTCCTTAAATTCACGCAAAACCTTAACCTGAGGATCGATACCGAATCCGGTTACAAATTTCTGACCAACCGCCACAAGCTCCATAGAACCTTTACCCACAAACTCACCATTACGGTACATACTCGCAGGCCCAGGCAGCATAATTGTCTCACTGTCGTTAACCATAGTACCCTCCAGATAAACATAATCGGTCAGCAATGGCGTAGCCGTATGAACAAAACTCGCCGGCACCTCAACCGTTGCAATATTCAAAAGCTGCTGGTCACTTCTGCTCGGCAAACTAAGCTTACCGTCCAGCTGATACATTACACTGACACCCTCGGTTCGCTGTATCAAAATAGCCCGCCCCTTCATCTTCTGCATCGCACGATTATCCGCCGCAAGCTCAAGAAGTTGATTTCGAAAAGCAAAACTGTTAAGAGTCGCTTCTGCTTTTTTCCCAAGACTAACCTGTTTTCGCCTCTCCTTTTGAAGCCTTGAAAACTCATCGGTCAAATCAACATATTCTTCATACCTCAAATTTCCAGCCTTGTTATCTTCCATTTCACGCGCAGTTAGCGATCTTTGAACCTGTACCTGGTCGTATTTAACTTGTATTTCCCTCAGACTTATCTTCATAGGATCCAGATCAGGCGAACCTGCAACCATACTCGGCTCTGCGGTACTAAGAGATATCTTCGCTTCTTCCCAGTCTTCTCCGCTGCTTTGATGAACTACTGCATTGTACTCTATAACGCTGACGTTATCATCCAGCTTGGCACGAAGGTTATACTGAGGCTCCCAGTTAGCATTATTGACAAGATAATTAAGCTCTATCCTGCTCTTGCCGCCCCTGTCTTTCAACACGTAAACAAGAGCCTCACGCTTCTGACGTGAATGACCTTTAGCAAGATTCTCACGTTTGCGCTTCAAATGATTCAGCTCATGTTCAAGCTCCCGTTTCTTTTCTTCAAGCCCAACAGTTTTATCATGAAGCTCCACAAGCTTACCCTCAAGATACCCCGAAAGCTTCTCAACTGGCCCTGCATCAAGTACTCCCCTGTCGATATCAACATTGGCTCCCTGAATATTAAGCTTCCAGAGTTCCTCATATTTTCTGTATATACCAACCGTATTCTGCAGATTACGTTCAGTTATCCTCATCTCTGCGGATACCCCTTCGATTTGACCGTCAAGCTCCTTAACTTCACTCCTGGTATCCTCTCTCACAGCCGTCATTCTATACCGCACACTCAAAACATCCATTTCCTTATCCCCCAGAGCGTAAATACTTTGCGGTATTATTTCATTGGCAAGATTCTCAACTATTATCTCATGCGAACCTGCACCAAGCTCAACCTCAATTTCCCGGCTGACAAGTGCCTGGCCCCGATAAACAATAACATTGCTGATTTCACCTTCAACCCTTACGCTTTTGGCAAAACCCCTCGGCCCGTAAAAAAACACTGCTGAAGATAACATCAAAAAAAGTCTCAATATAGCTTTCATTTTATTAACCTTTCTATTACCTTTTTAGAGATACCCTTAATCATCAGGGGTATAAAATTTACATTCCAGTAATTATATAACTAACGCTGACTTTTTCTCGAACTTTGAGATTCGCGCATAACCTTGCGCGTCCTTTTCCATTCATAACCTTCAAGACTGTCCGCCTGCTGCTTATTTTCAATTCCATACGACTTAAGCTCCTCACTGCCGTACCTTGAAGAATTTTCAATAAGATAAGATGCGTTCTCATCAAGCACTTCCTTTGCCTTGTTAACTTTACCCGCATCCCTCAGCTGCATCGCAAGCTCATTCTTCTCGATAGCTATCTGCTCGATAACTGCTATTCTTACTTTTTCATTAATATGCTTTACCGTCTCACTTTCGCTTTTGGCAAGCCCCATCATTACATCTTCTTTCAAAACAACCCTGTCCCGTGTTTTAACATTGCTGTACTTTGCCGTAACACTCGCAAAAGGCCTCGATGACAAAGCCGCCTCACGACTTACCTCAACCTCTACAAGCCCGTACTTCTCACTGCCGCTGTAAGCCTGATTTATAAAAAGCTTCGCCTGCCTGTCATCAATAACCCCTTCTCTGCCCAGAAACCTCACCGCCCGAACACCATTTGCAAAATTCACACTCAGCTCTATCTGCTGTGCAACAACATCCAGACTCTTATTCAGTTCCTGTGAAAATATCCTGCAAAGGTCCCGCGCATTCTCCGCAAAATAATGATTCCCGTCACTGGCCATTGCCAGCTTGCTCATCAGATCCTCATTATAACCAAGACCAAGCCCAACCGTACTTACACTTATACCCTCGGTTACAAGCTCCCTGCCGAGCGACCCAAGCTCCTCTGCACTGCTGGGACCGACATTTGCAAGGCCGTCCGAAAGCAGAATTATCCTGCTCACTCTCCCTGCACCATTGAATTTGCGAACCTCATCTGCGCCCTTGCAAACGCCGCCGTATAAAGCCGTATTACCGCCAGCCTCTATCTGTCTTATCCTCGAAATGATCATCTCCCTGTCGCTTACTTTCGTAGCGCCCATCACAACCCTCACCTCACTGTCATAAACCACCAATGATACAACATCATTACTGCTCAACCGCTCAACTGCCATAACTGCCGCCTCCCTGGCCTGCCTTATCTTCTCTCCGTTCATCGAACCGGACTTGTCAAGAACAATACAAACATTCACAGGCGCCCTCATCTCTGCATCAGCCTCATAACCTTTGATTCCAAGCTTAAGATACACCTTCTGACTCTCATCCAGAAACAAAACAGGCTTATCCAGCTCAGCAATTATCTCGCATTTTTGCTTTCCCGCAAAAACACCCCCCACCAGAATCAACAAAAAACTAACCGCCGTAAACAAAACTAACTTTCTCATTTTCGTTCTCCTTAAAAATAAACCTGAAATTAAAAAAACCATATAGTCCTCATAAAAAACACGTCTTAACTATTTAAATTTTACGAAAATCAAACCCCCCAAAAAAGTAAAACCCATGTAAAACATTTCACCCCGCTTTTACATAAAATTTACAAATTATCGGACCTTCATGAGCGCGGATTAATTTTTTCAATTATTATTAAAAACTAATTTGGAATACACCACATTTATTGTCATTATTTATATGGCATGGATACGAATTGGCTTCAATATTGCTCCGTGGAAAAACCGTGCTCATGGCAGTGTAATGGAAAAACAAGGCTTGAAGTCAGTTTTGGAGACTTGATGGAGATTATCATGATGATACAAAAAAAAATAAAAAGAACAATGAAAAGAAAAAGACCCTCAAAAGGCTTTGCTCTTATTCTGGCGATGATCTTCCTGACGCTGTTTTCGGCATTTTCAGTTACCATGATCTCCTCCAGCGCATTAAATGCTAAAAGTGCCGTAAATCATAAGGTCGCTAACAACGCTCTTTTTGCCGCTCAGTCTGGTGTCGAACTGGCAAAATATCTCGTAGCTACAATCCAGCCACAGTCTTCGGTTTATAATCACGTTACCGTTGAACAGGCAAATCAGACTTGGGTCGCACTCTACCAGAACATACAGCAAAAAATACCCGACCTGACACAAATTGATGTGGATACACAGACTGACTACGAAATAATAAACGCAGGCCCAATAAACTATGGAACAAAGGGCTGCTCTTTCTCGATAAGTTTCTGCAGATACACCAACGATCCTCATACAATACTTATTGAAGCAGTCGGGACTGATGGCAACGTAAAAAGAACAATAAATCTTGATGCCGGCATAAAAAAAGACAACGATGTTATGCAGTATGCAATAGCATCAAGAGGAAGAATGTGGGTCACTGGTGATTCAACAATACACGGAAACATTCTAAGCTCATGGGACAGAGCCGACATCTCTCCTTTTAACGTTACTCAGGATTCGACAATACTCGGAACAGTAAACACCGTTCTGTCATTAGACCAGATTCAGCACGAAAACGCTTTCCAGCTCGAATACCTTGACGAAAACAATAACCCTGTATTCGATGACGATGGAAACAGAGTTTACTCACAGCAGGACCAGGTCCAGGGACAGCATAAGGGGATAAACTACGGACAAGAGTCTCAAAATATAGCCGGAATGGATATTGATGACTACCAAACTGACATGTATAAAGATTATGTCATAGACCAAGGCGCAGGAAATATACCTCCCTCAGAAGCAATTGAAACTGAATACTTCCCTCACGCAAGCGGAGATTATTCCTTGCCCAGAGACGGTTCACCTGAACATACATACAACCTCAGACTGCAAAGACATGTATATGAAAATGTAACTTTTACAGATGCAAGACTTCCCGATGACAGAAATGCTCTATTCAGGAACTGTACTTTTGAAGGTGTTCTGTACATAGACTGCTATAAAAGCGGAAACAATAAATACAACAATGTAAGGTTCGAAAACTGCGATTTCAACGGAGCAATCGTCACAGACGTCCCTCAAAGCCTAAAGTGGAAACAAAACTGCCTGTACTTCACTGGAGAAGCTGCCTTCAATAATACTACAGATGTACCCGCTACCATACTCGCTCCCCATTTTAATGTAAACCTTGGAAACACAAACCCTCAGCAAACAGATAATAATGTGCTTACCGGGGCAATTGTTGGAGGTATCGTGGATGTCAGAGGAAATGCTCAGGTCTACGGAACTATAATATCAATGTGTGATACCACCGGATGGTCAAGCGGTTACGTTACAAATATTGGAGCCACACTCGGAGACGGAGGCTCAGAGACTACTGAACTCGGTGACATTGGAACAATACAGATTACTCCTGATGATGAAAAAATGCTGCCATCGGGAATAATGACACCAATAGTTATTAAGGTTGATCAAAATACTTATTCCGAAAAAATATGAACTAATCTCGAAAAACCATATTGTTAAGGAGAAAAAAAATGAAAAAACAAATGTTCAATCTGATCATCATTTTAATCCTGACGCTCTATATCGCCGTACCAAACATCGCCGTCGCTTCTGAGCTTAACGAATCACAAAAATACGGCAATATCCTGAACAATCAGGATGATGAACAAGACGATGACAATGGCCAGTATGATTGTGAATAAACAAACAACTCTGCAAAACCCGCTTTAGTATAATCTAAGGCGGGTTTTTTTATGCGCCTATAAATGCTGCTTACCCTCAAACAAAAAATCACCTTGACTTTTTTCCCATTAATGGTAATATAAAAACAAGGAGAAGTTTACGTAAATTCTTTGTGACGCTTCAAATAGTTATTTCAATTTTTTAAGGAGGGTAAAATTATGATCCCGTCAAAAAAAACAAAACCGTCTTTTGTAGTTCTCTTATGCTTCTTGCTCACCATCGCCTTTTCGGTCACTGCTTTGGCCCAGGTACAGGTAAACCACCTTATCGATCTCAATGGTAGTGACACCTCACAGAGCCAGGTAGCTCTTTCACCAAACGCTCATTTTGCCGCTTTTTTCAGTGAATTTACCAGTGTAATAACAATTGTTGATGCCTCAAATAACAAAAAAATGTCGGACATTACATTGAAATCTGGACAAACTTGCGAATCTGCAGAACTTTCTCATAATGCAGAACTGGTAGTAATAGGCACACAGGGCGGCACTGCCAGCAATTACGTCTTTGGTTATGACAAAGATGGAATCAAACTTTGGGAAAATAATCTCGGATACGGAGAATGGAACGTTGCTGTTTCAGATGATGGAACTTATGTATTCGCAGCTCATTTCGATGATTTCTACTGTTTTAACGGATCATCAGGTGCAGTTTTGTATCACAAAACTATACCCGTGCCCTTCCCCTATGGAATCTGGCAGGTAAGATGCACCTCGGACGGCTCAACCGTGCTATTAAGAACAAACAGTGATATAATTATCACCGACTATAAAGGAAATGTAATCCACAATTACGATATCGTCTCCGGAAACTCACTCCATAGCGCCGACATTTCACCTGATGGGAAATATTTTGCCGTTGCTTATACAGACGGAACAGACTATTACGCATCCCTTAGAAAAGTCTCGGACGACTCAGTATACTGGACAAATCAAATCTCTTCATTCGGCAGCGTCAGGGTCGATAACAGAGGATGGGTCTGTGTCCAGGTAGCCTCCGATGATAATATAATATATAGCAACTATGGTGTCCAGATAGGATCATGGCAGGGATACACTCGACACCTCGACACATCTCGAGATGGCTCAATCTGCCTTTCAAGCTGGGGATCAGACGCCTCACTCTACCAAATCCAGGATATATACACCTGCTACCCGGACCTGCCCAGACCAAAAACTTACATAACCGATTTTGATGGAACATGGTACATCATTGAAATGGTCAACTCGCAGCAGTTCCCTGATGAATTATTCGAAGATGCACCAGAGCTCCAGCCCTGCGGACTAAATGAAAACTCCTCAAGAACATGGCAACAATTTCAGGATGAAAACGGAAACCCGCTAAACGGATACTGCGACCTTTCAGGACCCTCAGCCCTGAAAACACTATATTGTAACCCTCCAGCCCTTGGAGACAAGATTGTCTTCACATTAACCGACAGAAAATGCAATATCATCTATGAATCACTCCCAATGGATATCACTGTCGTATGCCCCGTGGGAGATATTAACGGTGACTGTGCCGTAAACTTCCAGGACCTCGCATTAATGGCCGCAAACTGGCTGAAAGAAATGTAAACTGGATAAATACCAAAAAAGAAAAAGGACCTGTCTCCAAAATCAAAAGGGCAGGTCCTCTTTTTTTACATATTTTTTACATTAGCTCAATTGCTTTTTTGACTATAATAAGGGTAGCTCTGATAATTGCTCTAAACCGGTTCCATAATATAGACGCCATAATCTAATATCCTACGGACAGTGTAATGAACAGAAAAAAAATACTAATCGTTGAGGACGAACCTAAAATAAGGACAGGCCTCGTGGATTTCTTCACTTTCCATGATTTCATAATCACCGAAGCTGTAGATGGACTGCAGGCAAAAAATACCGTCGAAAAGGAAAGGTTCGACCTGATAATACTCGACCTGATGCTCCCCCACATCAGCGGTGAAGATCTATGCAGAAAATGGAGACAAACTGGCCTTGCAACCCCGGTAATTATGCTCACCGCAAAAGGCGCACAGCCCCAGAAAATTGCAGGCCTCAACCTCGGTGCTGACGACTACGTAACAAAACCATTCTCACTCGAAGAACTCCTCGCAAGAGTAAAAGCCGTACTTAGAAGAACAGACCCCTCACAGTCTGTAACTGAAGACTTCAAATTCGGTAACATCAAGGTAAACCTTGCCGCCCTTACCGTAAACATAGACAAAAATTCAATACAGATAAGCAAACGCGAAGCTGAACTGATCAAATTCTTCGCCGCAAACCCAAACCGGGTCATAGACAGAAAAGAACTCTACGAAAAAGTCTGGCAGGACCAGATGGTCGACATCGAAACCAGAACTGTTGACATGCACATCGCAAAACTGCGAGGAAAAATCGAAAAAGACCCCTCAAGCCCCAAAATAATCAAAACCATCAGGGGTGCAGGCTATATACACGAGACATAACATGTACAAAAAACTCTGGATAATTACAATTGTAATCATAACCGCTCTCACAGGGCTGGTAATCCTCGGGTTTTTCTCCCTCTCACTTCACAGACAGGGCCTGATGGGAAGGCGATACGCCGAGTTTACCTCTGTTGCCGAACAGATCCGCGCAGATATGAAAAGAAAAATGGACCGATTCATACACACCGAGCAAAACAGAAAATGGACCGACTATCAATACCAGTACATCCCTGAAACTACAAACAGTCAGACTGCTTTGCTCCGTTCACCCCTCGCAGACAAATTCAACAACGGACTCGCCCAGGGATACTTCCAGATTCAGCCCACAGGACTCATAGACACACCATACTATTCAAGCCGCCAAATTGCTGACGCTCAGCCCCAAATCAAACAATATATAACAAACTTAAAAAACACACTGCTGCCCGCTCTGACTGGAGACGGCTTCGCAAGAAAAAGAACGGTAGACCCTGAAAACCTCGCAAAAATTCTAAACCAGCCCAGACAATATGATTATGTATTTTCCAGATCCTCCCTGAAAACCGCCGCCAAAAAACCAGTCGCAGAAGATGAAATATCCCAAACATCTTCCCGGACAGCTCGGCAAAAAAGCAAAACAGCGCAGCTGAAAATCGAATCTTTGCAGGAAAACAAACAAATCCAAACCATAGAACAGTCACGCCAAATGGTTTTCGAAAACCAGATTCGAAATACTCCACCCCAGACAGTTTCAGATCGCAAAACTGACTCACGCCCCAATAACTCCGGTCAGTCTGTAAATAACACTTCCAGGCTAAATAAGCGAATCTCAAAAGAACAGCACGAAGAATCCTTGATAAAATCCCAGGAAAAAGATTCCCAAAAATTAAGATACCAGAAAACTCAGACACAAGCCCCCCCCCAAACTTCCCGGCAAACCCGTGGAAATTACACCTCTGTAATGTC
>CAZAYB010000065.1:0-2302 GCA_964489215.1 uncultured Pirellulales bacterium | reverse complement strand
CCAAACCATAGAACAGTCACGTCAGATGGTTTTCGAAAACCAGGTCCAAAACACAACCCCCCAGGCAGCTTCGGATCTCAAAGAAGACTCACGCCACGATAACTTCATTTTTTCAAATGACTCCGATCGCTCTGTAAATGCCACTTCCAGACTAAATAAGCGAATCTCAGAAGAACAGCACGAAGAATCCTTGATGAAAAGCCGGGGAAAAGATTCCCAAAAATTAAATTATGAGAAAACAAAGACACAATCCCCCCCCAGATATGGGCGGAATACTCTTGAAAATAACACCTCTGTAATGTCAGGCCGGCTTGCCGATAAAGGAACCAAGCCCCAAAACACAGTAAAGGTCAGAATAGAACCCTTCGTGCCGGTAGTAATTAAAACAACTGAAAATAAAATACTAAACGGACAAGTCTATCTCTTAAGGCACGTAACAATTGAAGATACTCACCTAATACAAGGCTTCAAACTAAACCAAAAGCAGCTGCTCGAGGAATTGACACAATCTGCCGACCAGCTGATTAGAGCTGGAATGTCCTTCGAAATTTCTCCCCGCCCCGAACCGAATGCACGCCATTCCGCTCTCCTGGACTTCGGATTCGGCTCAATGGTAATTAACCTTTTCGAAAAACAAAACTCATTCATACAGACACAGATAAATCGGCTAAAAAAATGGTACACCGCAATTATCACTCTCGTAACAATCGCCGTACTCCTGGCACTGATTGCACTTTGGTATAACGTCGCCCGACAGGTCGAGCTCGTAAGAAAAAAAGACGACTTCCTCTCCGCTGTTTCTCATGAGCTTAGAACACCTCTAACAAGTATAAGAATGTACAGCGAAATGCTCGAAAAAGGCTACGTAAACGACCAGAAAAAGCTAAATCAGTACTACTCAAATGTCAGGTCGGAATCTGAAAGACTCTCAAGACTGATAGAAAACGTACTCGATTTCTCAAGAATCCAGCAGGGCAGAAAAAAATACAACTTCCGTATCGGTAACATTAACGATACTGTTGAAAAAGTTGTGCAAATGATGGAACCATGCGCAAAGCAACTTGGCTTTAACTTCGAACTCGACCTTGCACAAAACCTCCCGTCTGCAAACTTCGACCCCGATGTAATAAGCCAGGTACTGATTAACCTGATAGACAATGCAGTAAAATACGCCGCAGATGCAGAAGACAAAAACATCATTATAAAAACTTTTTCAAAAAACCAAAGATTATTCATCGAAGTAAGAGACTTTGGCCCTGGAATACCCAAAACACAGAGAAAAAAAATATTCGACGAATTCTACAGAATACACGACGAATCCACAAGGAAAACAACCGGCACCGGCCTGGGCCTGGCACTCGTAAGCAAATTCGCGCAGGCTCACAAGGGCTTCGCAGAGTTTATCGCGCCAAAAAACAATGGAAGTATTTTCAGAATAAACCTACCCGTTGCCTGAATCCTCATTATAAAATAAGTAATTTTACCCATTTTTAAAATACCCCGCCTTTAATTAAAAACCATCTTCCTGGCCATGCGTATAGTTACAGATTATAATTGTTTAATCTGTAAATATAATGCCGCCTGTGCTTATTATCGCAAAAAGCGGATAAAATATAATGAGGTTATAATGAATCGCATTGACAAAATAACTGAAATAATAACAAGAGTTGACAAAGGTGAAAATCTTGAATTAGTCAAAAACCAGGAACTCGATTTTTTGAGAACCATTTCACCTTTAGACATAGTAACCGCAGAGCAGAACTCATGGGAAAATGCACTGGACACCACCGAGCTTAGAAGAAGATGCCTCCAGCACATCGCACTGCTTAACCACCCCGCTGAAAAACTCAGACACCAGCTCCATGACGGCCACATAATTAAAAGGCTCCTCGCTGAGCACGACACAATAAGGTTCCTTCTCGTAGACCTTGTAGACGTTACTGCTTCAATTCAGAACCTCAACTATATTACCGCAACCGATGACGAATACAGAAAACTCTCACACATCATAAGCCACCTCTCCGCAGACCAGGACCACCTCTACATCGAACAGGAAATACTCTTCAAAGAGCTTGACAAAAAAAACATACAGGGACAGCTCTCGGTACTGAAAACCGAACACTTTGACCTGAAATTTTACACCGAACAGCTCGAGCACCTCATCTACAAATGCTGCGTTACAAACATCAAAAAATTCCAGAAAAAACTCGCCGACATAGTAGACATATTCGTACCCCTCAAAAGGGAACACATGTACAAGGAAGACAATATACTATACCCCGCCGCCATAGAAGCAATCAAG
>CAZAYB010000064.1:5534-13074 GCA_964489215.1 uncultured Pirellulales bacterium | reverse complement strand
ACCCTACAATCAAGACACTTGACGATATTATCCGTTCAGCTTTAAATAATGATTCAAAAACTTTAGAGGTATTGAGTAAGGCAGCTTTTGTTCTTGGTAGAGAGATGACGTGGGTAGTACAGTTTCTCGGCATTGAAAAGATTGTGTTTACCGGTCCGTTAAGCCGGGTTTTTAATCTTGTCAAAGAAGATTTCTGCCGGGGTCTGGCAGAGAGAATGACTGAGGAAGAAATTTCTTCTCTGGATCCGCATACCAGCCCTGACCCTTTACGAAGAATGATCAAAGGGGCGTGCTATATGTCCAGACATATATTTTTGAATCCAAACTCTGACTTCTACAATCTTTGTGTTATTTCCAATACTGAAGGCGACTATAAATTCAATTATTCTTAAATCCAGACGACTCTAACGGGAGATTTAGAATGAAAAAAAATGGTTTTACATTAATCGAACTTCTTGTGGTAATTTCGATTATCGCGCTTTTGCTGTCAATACTTATGCCGTCGCTGCAGAGGGTCAAGGAACTTGCACGATCAACTGTTTGTATGTCAAATTTAAGGCAATGGGGTGTTTGTTTTGCTATGTATCTTGAAGAGAATGATAATAAGTTTGAAGAGGGTTTTGTTGTTATAGACGGCAAAGGATATCTCTCGATGTGGATGGATACGCTTGAGCCTTATTATGAAGATATTGACGAAATGCGGGCATGTCCATTAACGAAACCGCCAGGCAGTGAAACAAGCGGCTGGTCTTTTAGCCGAAATGAACCCTGGGTAAGTCCCTATGAAGAAAAAAATGGTGATAAGACAATTTACTGGGGCAGTTACGGTATTAACGGCTGGGTACAGAATTTTCCGAAAGGGAACGATATATGGGGAGATTCATCGCTTTACTGGAGGACAAATTTAGTCAGAAAAACAGAAAATATACCAATCATCGGTGATGCTATCTGGTTTCATTCTGTTCCTTCATTTCGTGACCAACCTCAGGACAGTCCTTACGGGCAGGATGTCCAGAATGGCAACACCCTTCAGCGATTCAATACCCCGCGTCATTCTCACGGGATAAATTTATTGATGATGGATCTTACTGTTCAAAAAAGCGGGTTAAAGGAACTATGGAACTACGACTGGAATAAAGGCTTTCAGGATGATCTTAGAAGACTACCAACCTTTCCAGAGTGGATGGATGAGTATTAATTAACTTTATTTATAAATATTTTAATGGAGGCGTAAGATGAAGAAAAAAATTACCTTGTCAGTATTATTAACATGTTTGTTGTGTTCCTGGTCGGTCGCGGACCAGATATTGAGTTCTGATATCTCTGCGTCGGCATCGTCGGTTCTGGCGACAGTACCAGACTATACTGCGAACACCATAATCAACGGTGAGGGTTTGTGGATCAATCAGGGCAACCTTTCGCATAAAGCACTGCCTATTGAAGGGACTATGTGGCTAAGTAATAACGAGGCCCCTTCTACAAGCAGCGCCGCAACGGGTTCTTCAGTCGGTCAGGCGTGGGTTTTGCTCGAATTCTCGCAAATGTACGAAATAAGTAAAATTGCAATCTGGAATTATAATGGAGCCGGTCAGACTGACAGAGGGTTGTACGAAGTCTGGATCGAATACTCTCAGGACGGGTCAACGTGGACAAAACTTGAGGACCCTTCAGGTTATGATACTTTCCTGCTCAATTCAGGAACAGGGACAGACGCATATGATTCTCCAGATGAATACGACCATTTTTCGCCCTTTGAAGCTAAATATTTAGCAATAACAGCTATTCCCGGTTCTGCCGGCAGTCAGGGCAGTTTCGACAGAGAAGCACCTGCAGCATATTATGGTTTAAGTGAAGTCCAGTTATGGCATACAGGGACAAACCCTATTGTAACAGAACCGACGGAGCCAGACCCTGCTGACGGCGGGTATAATGTACCAACGTCTTTAACCCTGTCGTGTAAGGCTGGGGGGACGGCATTGTCACACGAATTTTATCTCGGCAGTTCTTTTGAAGAAGTCAATGCGGCAGATACTTCAACTCCCGATATATACCTCGGGTCAGTAACGGATCCCAACATGCCTGTTTCATCTCTTGATGAGGCTACTGATTATTACTGGAGAGTTGACGCATTTGACGGCACTAACAGATACAGAAGTGAGATATGGAGGTTTACGACCACAGGCACAGCGGTCGATCCTAATATGTTGGGTTGGTGGAAGTTCGACGAAGAGGCCGGTACATCGAGATTGCAGGATTCAAGCGGCAGGGGTTATCATGCTGACGCTGAGGGGACAGAGTTTGTCTCTGGAAGAGTTAACGGAGCTGTGAATTTCGCGGGCAGTGACAGAATTATCCTTCCCAAGGAAGCTTTAGGCACACTTGACAACCAATTCAGCATCGCTTTCTGGCAGTATGGCGCTATACCTCAACCTGCATACAACAGTATCTTTACCGCCAATCCGATATTTAATATTCATCTGCCGTATGTAGATACAGTTTATTGGGATACGCCTCCGGCTGCAAGAGTTTCACAATTAGCCAATGAATCGGATTATTACGGCCAGTGGAACCACTGGGTATTTGAGAGAGACGGCAGCACCGGTCAAAGTACAATATATTTGAACGGTGAAGTCTGGTTAGATACAACTTCAAGCGTCTATGGGTTTACTGGAGCTAATTTCGATCAGGATGCGATTTTGGGCTACGGCAGCGGCGGTTATTATCAGGGCTTTATGGATGATGTGAGAATATATGATAAAATGCTTTCTTCGTCTGAGGTGAGTGACCTTTACAACTATCGACCGCCTAACGCTTTTGATCCTTCTCCGGGGGATACGTCCTCAAACGTCCAGATTTATGACACATTAAGCTGGCAGGCGGGCGACGGAGCCTTATCTCATGATGTTTATTTTGGAACCGATGAAACGGCAGTAGCCAATGCAACAAACACCTCGCCGGAATTTATGGGTAATCAGCCTGGTACGAGCTACCCAGCGGCTCTTTCTCTTAATACGACATACTATTGGAGAGTTGATGAAATCAACGGCAGCGGTACAGTTACCGGTGATGTATGGTCATTTACCACAGCTGATTTTGTCAGTATTGACGACTTCGAGGATTACGATGACACATCAAATCTCATTACAAATGTCTGGAGCGGCGATGTAAGTGTTTATGAAGATGATGACTACGCAGGCAGTCAGTCAATGCAGGCCGTGTTTAACTCCGATATAAGCAGAAGTGTTTCTTATTCGGATTGGACAGCTCTGGGAGTTGAAGGTCTTTTTGTCGCTTTCCACGGTACAGCAGGCAATACCGCTCAGGCATTGACGATCACGCTTGTTGACGGCAATACCAATCAGGCATCGGTTGCTTATTCTGACAATAATGCTGTTGTTCAGGAACAGTGGGAAGAGTGGATTGAATGGAATATCGACCTTGCAGATTTTACGGGGATCAACCTGAACGATATTCAAACTATCAAATTGAGTATGGCATCGGGTACGATTTTGATTGATGAAATTCGGCTTTATCCTGCCAGATGTTTGCCGGAATTAGCTTCAAGTGATATCACTGGTGATTGTCAAGTTGATATTACAGATTTTGCTGGCTTAGCAAATGAATGGCTTGATGAGGCACAGATAATCACAGCTTTGTCTCCTGCTTCCGGTTTGCGAGTTTGGTATAAACTTGATGAGAACAGCGGTACAACGGTAACTGACTCTTCCGGTAATGGTTATGATGGTACGCTCGCCACGGTAAGCGGCGGAGCTTATGCCTGGGAACCAGCAGGAGGTGCTGATGCGGGCAGTCTCGATTTTGACGGTGCGTATATAACTGTGCCGACTGCGGTTTTCAGTACACTGTCCGACCAGGTAACTTTTTCAATGTGGATAGAGAGCGACGGAGTATTTTATCCTCCCGAATACAGCACTGTTTTCCATGGAACGCCAACTAATGGTTACCCGTGGCAGTTTGCGTTGTATTGTCCTAATTCAAGCGGTAATGTTGTTTTTACTGCCGGTGTTGACAGCAATGGAAGCGTTGACCAGACCAACTGGGGTGATGCCGAGGCGAGCGACTGGAGCGGCCAGTGGAACCATTATGCGTTTGTGAAGGACGCTGCAGCTGCGGAAATCCGTATTTATCTTAACGGTGTTGAAGTTCTGATTGATGAAGGTGAAGACATTGACTTCTCAGCAGGTGTGATAGAGTTTCTGATAGGGGCGCCAACGTGGCACAGTGACCCGGGCGGTGAAAATCAGCACTTCAGAGGCCGTCTCGATGATTTCAGAGTTTACGATGTGGCTCTAACTCAGGCGGAAATTGTAAGTTTGGCAGGTAAGACTCAGGTTACTCAGCCTTTAGATTCAGATGCAAACCTGGTTGAAGATAACTCGATTGATACCAGTGATCTTGCAAAGGTTGCTGAGGGTTGGCTTGAGGATCAGTCTTTCCCTTATTAATTGAAAAATGAATATGTTTAATCGGCGGTCGGGTAAGACCGGCCGCCATTTTGAGGAAAACTAATGTTGTGTATAAACACGAAATGTAAGTAGTGTTAAATATTTATTAACTCTTTTATGGAGGAGTAAATTATGAAGAAGTACGTATTTTTAATGTTGGTTGGATTTTTGTTTGCCGGAATGGTTTCGGCTGACATAGTAACCGGGCTTCAGGTCCATTATGATTTCGAAGGTACACCGGACACGCAATTAACGACAGTTACCGACGTCAGCGGTAATGGTCAGCACGGTGTTGGCACTGAAGAGGGCAGCGGAGTGATAGATGTATTTATCCGTGACGACAGTGAAAGAGGAAATGTAGCTGAGTTCAATATGATTTGGGGTACAACGCATATTGACATCCCCGATGCAGTTATGAACGCTTCAGTTGGCTCAGGAACCAGTGACTGGAATCAGACTATCAGCTATTGGGCTAAGAATCATGATTATGGTTGGGGTTATTTTCTCTCTTCGACCGTGGACTCTACCACCGCCACTGGTTACCCAAATGTAAGAGCGCATCATGGCTATTATGACAACACACTGTTTTATGACGGGCTCTACGGTGCCAGAGCCACTGCTCCGGGTGATTTCGGGAATTGGCACCATTATACCCTCGTAGGAGAATATGGCGTAGGAATGAAAATTTATATTGATGGTGTACTGGCTGGAAGCACAACTACGCATAACGGTTATGTTACCTCCACTGATTTTGCAATTGGCGGTTTGGGCAATATGCCTGATTTCGTAGGGAAAATGGATGATTTCAGAGTTTATAACCGTGCGCTTAGTGAAGCTGATGTTGTAGAACTTTACAATGTTCCAGAGCCGATGACTGTCGCTTTGCTTGGTTTTGGCGGTCTTATGGCCCTGAAGAGAAAAAGAAGCTGAATTTAACTTCTTCTTTAGTTGATTAGA
Organism: uncultured Pirellulales bacterium; assembly: GCA_964489215.1. Classification (GTDB taxonomy): domain Bacteria; phylum Planctomycetota; class Phycisphaerae; order Sedimentisphaerales; family Anaerohalosphaeraceae; genus CAZAYB01. Next base: position 7,651 of record CAZAYB010000064.1, on the reverse strand, counting down.
ATCATGGAGAGGGCGCATTTGAAAGCAAATCGTCCTCTCCTTCTTTATCTACAGAAAATATATTTTCTAACTGTCATTTTAAGGATGTATATAAAATGGATTTTAAGAGCAGGGAATCTGGAATGGGTCTTTTCTTTTTGACGCTTGTATCTGTATTTTTGTTATGTCTTTTTGTGGGATGCGAACCGCAGGAGACGCCGGAAATGACGATTGACAAAGAGGCAGGGATTATTATCGAAGGGTATCAGGATGTTCCGGTTACTTTGAACAGTCCGGATTTAAGGATATCGAGTAACTTTTATCCCGGCGGCAAAAAGCCCGTGAAGATCAATAAAAACGAAAACGTTTATGTTCTTGATTATGAGCCTGTGAAACTTGAGGATGGTTCGACTTTAGAAGTAACAGGCTGTATTGAGCCGAGCGTTAAGGAACGGGCTCTAAGAAAATGGATAAAACTTTCCACTGATTCAAATAAATCTTTGGTAATCGAAGAAGTTGTAATTGACAAATTTGAAAAGACCAGGCTCCATGAACGTTTGGCCGGTACTCCTCCGCAGAGTTATCCTGCTTTTATTGATAATTATTATCTGGGTATCGAATTTCCTGTATCCTCTACCCGGGTTGAAAATGATAATGTCCTACTGGGTCACAGGCCTGGGGTTAAACTCTTGCAGGGAGAGAGTTTTACAAGTCGTAAAATGATTTGCGGGTTTGCTGAAAAAGGTAAGGAACGGGAAACTTTTTTGGGGTACGTATCTGACAACAGGCCCGAGCCTAAGGGTTTCCATCTGAATTATAACAGCTGGTGGACATCGTCGGTTCCTTATACTGAAGAAGAGATTATGAAGCTGATGGATGTTTTCGAGCAAAATCTGTACAAGCCTTATGGTATCAGCTTTGATACATTTGCGATCGACCTTGGGTGGTCAACAAAAAATGAGGTCTGGGAAATTGATAAAGAAATGTTCCCGGACGGTTTCAGTAATATCCAGAAAAAAATCGGCAGGATGGAAGGCAATCTTGGTTTATGGATATCTCCGAGCAATTTTTACTCTCCTGCTTCTTTTGACAACGACATAGCAGAGAAAAAAGGCTATGAGACAATGACCATACAGTGGGGTGACCGCAGGCCTAAAATATGCTGCATGGGCGGCGAGAAATACAGTACGAAATTTCGGGAGAGCCTGGTTGATATGGTGTCTAAATTCGGTATTCGTCATATCAAGTTCGACGGATATTACCTTACCTGCCCTGCGGAAGATCACGGGCATTTACCCGGCGAGCTTTCGAGCGAGCAAATTGCAATGGGGGGCATAAAAGCATGGCAGGCGATACGCAAAGTTGCGCCGGATATTTGGTTTGAGACAACATGTTTCGGTAACCCGAGTCCGTGGTGGCTGTTTCATGTAAATTCTGCGATCGGTATGCACGGCGATGATGCACCTTTTGGAAGGATACCCTGTCCTGTTTATCGAGAAAGCTATACAACGGCAAGGGATTATTTTAGCCTTCAGGGGGCAGCGATTTTCCCCGTGCCGGACAACGCACAGGAAGTTTTGGGTGTTATTCACCAGACGGACGAGCCCCTATTAAATGACGCCGTTACGGTGATTATGCGAGGGCATATGTTTGTACCCTTATATGTGAATCCAAAGTATATGAACGAGCTTAGATGGCATCAAACTGCTGAGCTTATAGGATGGGCCAAAGATAACTCCAAAGTTCTTGAGAATACCAAGGTGATACTGCCTGAGTCGTGGCAGGACGGCAAAACAATGCCCAGACTAAGCAATGCGGGGACAATGCCGAAGGAAGTGTATGGTTATTCGCATTTCAATTCGAAAAAAGGTTTGGTTCATTTGCGAAATCCGTGGATCGATGTACAGAGTTATTCATTAAAGCTTGATGAATCAATCGGGTTTGATAAGAAAATGCAAGGCTTTTTTGCGGTCAGTGTTTATCCACAGGTTAGACATTACGCATCAAATTTAAGATACGGTGATACTGTGAATTTGAAACTTGCTCCTTATGAAACTGTTGTTCTGGAATTTACAAACAGCTTAGCCGGGCTAGATCCAGATCAAGCGAACGCAATTATTGACAATCAACTTGAATGT
>CAZAYB010000064.1:0-5524 GCA_964489215.1 uncultured Pirellulales bacterium | reverse complement strand
TTAAAAAAATAGTATTTACGGATATCAAAGAGGCTTATGGTAAGAACTGGACTTCTCTTGTAGGAGATGCAGATGAGGCTGTCGAGCTGGAAATAGAAGCGCAAATATCAGTTAACGATGAAAAGTGTCAGTTAGTTGTCCTGGTTGAATCGGAGGATAATATTGAGGCTCCGCAGTATGAGCTTAGAATTAACGGGCAACAAGAAGAATTTCAAACGACAGGGAGTGAAGGTGCGTGGGTTGCGACTGGATTGCCGGAACCTGGTAAATGGATGTTTATGATCGCTGAGCTTCCAGCTAATAATAACCATGTTGAGGCGAGTCTTTATTTCCCTGCCGATAAGGCAAAACTTACAGTATGGGCGTTGTCGTATAAAGACTTCAAAGAATTTACGAAAGATGATTACCGTAACGCCCTGCCGAGTCCGGAAAGAGTTTATTTCGATTCCGAGATGGTCAGCGATATCATTGACCCGGCGGCAATCAGCGAGACGGAGAGCAAACCCTTTCCTGTAAAAGAGATCGAAGGCATATATCTTGACAGTATTGAGCCTGTCAGTTCAAGTCAGGGCTGGGGGAAACTCAGGAAAAATCAAAGTGTCTGGAAAAAGCCTTTAACTATTAAGGGCAAAAAGTATCGTCGGGGGCTTGGGACACATTCTGATGGTGAGATTGTTTATGCACTCGATGGTAAATACGAAAGATTTACTGCGTGGGTCGGAGTTGACGGGGCAAGCAACGGTACGGTTAGTTTTGAAGTGTACGCTGACGGTAAGAAAAAGTTTGACAGCGGGTTGATGAAGGCTGATACGCCCGCGAAGTTCGTTGATATTGACATAGCCAATGCAGAAAGGTTAAAGCTTATTATTACCGACGGAGGTAACGGGATTGAAAGCGACCATGCCAATATTGCTGATGCTGTTTTGTATTGAAATAAGAAGGGACAGTTATGAATTTTGTTAAGAAGAAGATATTCTTTGTGATAGTTATTGTAATTTTCGGTTTAATTCCTGCTGCCATTGCACAAGACCAGATTGATATGAATTTGCTTGTTGAATTCGCATCTTACTGGCTCAGTGCCGACTGTGATACAGCGGATTTCTGGTGCAGCGGACATGATACTGACCGTAACTTTGAAGTGGATCTGAATGATTTCTGCAACTCTGTGGATTTGTGGCAAAAATCGATCGAATTTGAGTTTACAACGGATAAAATTGTTGTAAAAAATAACGGCAAACAGATAGATGTTTCGATTAAAAGGCCACCGATTAAAATTGATGGTACCACTATTCCCACAACTAATCCCCAAAGTATTAACGGTGTACTACAAAAAGGTTCCATTGTTGAGGTTAGTTATCCTTCATATAACCTTTCGGCCTCAACAACGGTAGATGTAAAATTGCAGCTTCAATGGAGCGGTTCCGAATCAATTTTGCGTAAGTGGGCCCAGGTTCGAATAAACCAGACTTCCGGTACAAGAATATTATACGATGTTGAACTTGACCGTATTGATATATCTGGCCGGGATCCAGAAATTATAACTGAAAATTACTGGTGGATGTCTGGGCAAAGCTACCCGATTTTTATTGACAGCTTTTTCCTGGGGGTTGAATATCCTGTTTCAAAGACAAGAGTAGAGCTGAATAATGCAGTTCTGGCTCACAGGCCGGCTCTTGAGATGTCGGCAAATCAATGGTATGAAACACGAAAAGCTGTTTACGGTTTGACGGATTCCGGAAAAGAAAGAGAGTTGTTTAAAGAGTATATTACATCCTACAGCCCGGCTTCAGATCAGTTCCACGTCAATTACAACAGTTGGTGGACATATACCAACGGCAATCCATATACTGAAAATGACATCCTCAATCTAATGGAAACATTTAAGAGTAATTTGCATGATACTTACGGTGTCAGTCTTGACACGTTCTGTCTTGATCTGGGTTGGTCCAACCCTCAAAGTATCTGGGATTACAATACTTCGCTGTTTCCTCAGGGATTTGGCAACATCTTTAACAAGGCAGCGAGCATGAATTCGAATCTTGGGTTATGGTTGTCTCCGAGTGTTTTTTACGCGCCGGCACTTGATACAAATTGGGCTTATCAAAACGGCTATGAAGTCAATTTTCTCCACGGTCCGGACCAACCGGGTTTCATGTGCGTCGGCGGTCCAAATTACAAGTCGGCTATGACCAATAAAATGGCAAACTATACAAATTCATACAATGAAAGACATTTCAAAATAGATGGTTTATTGCTAAGCTGTAATGAAACAAATCATGGTCACCTGACGGGAGATTATTCAGTCGAAACCCTCACTCAGGATATAATCGATTTCTTTAACGCTATTCATTACGTTTCCCCTGATGCATGGATAGAGACAACGTGTTTCGGCTGGAATGCCAGCCCCTGGTGGCTGTTTCATGTGGATTCTGTGATAGGCACCTTTGGCGATGATTGCCCGCCTGGCAGGGTGCCATGCCCAACGTATCGTGAGAGCTATACAACTGCAAGGGATTACTTTAACCTTCAGGGTGCTGCACTTTTATCTTCTCCAATATCAAAGCAGGAAGTTCTTGGAATCATTCACCAGTCTTCTGAGCCGTTGTTAAACGATGCTGTCACGTCAATAATGAGGGGACACCAGTTTTTGCCTCTTTACGTGAATCCCTCTTATATGAACAGTACACGATGGGAGCAACTCGCTGACGTCCTTTCATGGGGCAGGCAGAATTGGCCAGTTTTGAAAAAGACCAATGTGTTATTGCCCGCAGAATGGCAAAACGGCCAGGTTCCTGAACTAAACCCGGATGCTGTAATGCCTCGAACGCCTTATGGTTATGCTCACTACTCAGATACGGACTGCATTGTCGGACTTCGAAATCCCTGGGTTCAACTGCAATCATATACGCTTACACTTGATGAAAATATGGGCATTTTTCCGGGAGATACGGGTCTTTCTGCTGTAAGTTTATATCCTGAAATCAGAAGATACGGTGATGGCTTGAGTTATGGTGATAACCTGCAAGTGGACATGGCACCATATGAAACTCTTGTATTATCGATCAAAACCGGACAAGATCTGAATGGACTTCCTCTGGCTCAAGAAATAGTTGGTCAAGGGCTCTCGGTGGTGACATCTCAGACATTGGGCAGTGGGCTCGAACTGGATTTACAGGCCCAGGTCACATCAAACGCTGAGCTAACCAAGTTATTTGTAGTGTTGGAAAACTCCTCTTTAACTCCTCCGATGCCTTCTTATAGTTTTACAGTTAACAATGAAAACAAAGTGTTCTTTTCACACACATCTGACAGCGGTTTTTCCGCTGCTGCCATTGAAAGCAATGAGCATTGGCGATTCCTTGAAGTCCAGCTTTCCCAAGGTGTCAGTAACATATCTTTGCAATTCCCCTCCGGTGTTGACTGTGAAGATATGTCTTTATGGATCTGGACAAGTAAATCCGGCGGTTCCAAGCCGGCTTATGCGAATGCGATTATTTCACCTGAGAATATTTCACTGTCTTCAATTCAATTTGGCAGTTCTGAAAGAACACAGGCCTATGACCCTGTTCCGGATGACGAAGAGTTTGGAGTAAGTGTTACTCCGACATTGTCTTGGTCCGCTGATGCTGGAGCTCAATCTCAAGAAGTTTATTTCGGGACCTCTTTATCAGCTGTCACAAACGCGACGACGACTTCGCAGGAACATAAGGCAACATTACCGGCTTCAACAACCAGTTATTCACCTGGTACACCCGATCCGCTGAATAATGAAACCACTTATTACTGGCGTATTGATGAAAACGCTGACGGAGTTACATACAAAGGTAACGTATGGCAGTTTAAGACAAGGGGTGTTCCTGTTGACGTTGATTTGCTTGGCTGGTGGAAATTTGATGAAACCTCAGGGTCGGTAGTACATGATTTTTCCGGTTACGGTTACGACGGAGTTTTATACAACGGCGGCAACTGGACAGCAGGCGATGGGTTATTGTTTGACGGGAATAATGATTATGTAGAAGTGCCGAGTCAGATTTTGGATAATCTCAGTACTCAGATTACAGTGAGCCTTTGGCAGTATGGTACAGATTCGGGCTATCCAATCCGGAACAGTATTTTCAGGGCCCCATATTTAATTAATGTTCATTTGCCGTTTGAAGAAGGAGGTTATGAGGAACCAATGCTCGTTTTCTGGGATGCAGGTTATCCCAGTGACCGAATACATAAAGCAGCTTCAACTGATGACATATTAAATAACTGGAATCACTGGGTATTTACAAAGAATTCATCAACAGGAATACAGGAAATTTATTTAAACGGCCAGCTTTTTCACAGCGATACAGGCAAAACATTTTCGTTGACAAACGAATCATCTGCTTTTTATATAGGCACATACTCACCGGGCCTCTATGCATATAAAGGTTATATAGCTGATTTTCGAATATATAAACGTCAGCTAAGCTCAACGGAAATTAATAATATTTATAACGAAGGTTTCTAATCCTGAAATAATTTTAAGGGTTTTCATAAGTTGTTTTTTTTAGTAAGATATTGCGAATATAAATAACTGACAGGTATATTTTTGAAAGGTAATTGAATATATGGACGTTACCACATTGGATTTTACCACAAATTTCAGCAGATTGGACTGGGCAATTGTCATTGTATATCTACTGATAATTGTAGGCATAGGGGTATCTATCAGGAAATATATCGCTAATGCGACCGATTTCATCGTGGCAGGCAGAGGTCTGAAGACTTTCCTTGCAATCGCAACTATGATTGGCACCGAAATGGGGCTTATTACAGTAATGTATGCCGCCCAGAAAGGCTTTACCGGCGGGTTTGCAGCCTTTCATATAGCTTTCGCGGCGGCTATTGCCACTCTTTTTGTAGGACTTACAGGATTTGTGGTGGTTCCGCTGAGAAGGCATAATGTAATGACTATCCCCGAATTTTACGAGAAACGCTTTACTAAAGGGGTGAGGATATTAGGAGGTATAATTCTCGCTTTTTCCGGTATTCTTAATATGGGGATGTTTCTTAAGGCTGGTTCACTTTTTGTAACTGGTATCACCGGCTTAAATTCGCAACTTGAACTGAAGATTATTATGACCGTGCTGCTGGCGATGGTTCTTTTGTATACCACTTTGGGCGGGATGGTTTCAGTTGTTATTCTGGATTATATTCAGTTTGTTGTGCTTTCGGTTACGCTTGTGCTGGCATGTATATTGTCAATAAAGACGCTCGGATGGACGAATATAATCGAAACTGTTCACGAAATCCGGGGGGCCTCCGGATTTGACCCGTTTAATGAAAGCGGTTTTGGAGTCAGTTATGTTGTTTGGATGTTTATGCTTGGACTTGTTGGGTGTGCCTTCTGGCAGACGGCTGTTATAAGGGCATGCTCAGCAGAAAGTACCAAAACTGTGCGCAAACTTTATATATTTTCATCTGTGGGGTTTCTGATCCGTTTTTTAATACCATATTTTTTCGGCATCTGCGCACTTGTTTACTTATCACAGGT
>CAZAYB010000063.1:0-13124 GCA_964489215.1 uncultured Pirellulales bacterium | reverse complement strand
TAACCGGCAGCTTTTGAATGATAAGTAGTGCCCTTTATCTGCCAGTTATCCTGTATCAGAACGTTGTTGTGAAGAACTGTTATAGTTGCGGGTTTTTGGATTTTTTCATTTTCAAAAATAGGAGCATGAAAAATAATGTCATAACTTTGCCACTGGCCCGGCTTTCTGCAGGCGTTAACCAGAGGCGGTTTTTGACCGTAAATTGCACCCGCCTGGCCGTCTGGATATGTATCATTGTTATAACTGTCAAGAACCTGCACCTCATACCTGCCCATAAAAAATATCCCGCTGTTTCCCCTTCCCTGGCCTGACCCATGAACCGGTTCTGGTGTACGCCATTCAATATGAAGCTGGCAAGACCCAAAACCCTCCCTGGTTTCAATGTCACCTGTCTTAGGGGTTACCTCCATGTAATTATCTTTTATTTTCCATCTAACCTGATCTGAGCCTGAAACATGTTTCCAGTGATCAAAATCTGTTCCATCAAATAAAACAACAGCATCTGAAGGAGGCGCATCGTCAGTTTGTCCAGGCCGAACTACACGAGGCCTCGGCCGGGAAAGATCATGAACCCCCCATTTGCTGCCCTGCTCAGGTACACAGGAAATAAACAGTAAAGACATCGAAATAATTGAAATTAACCTTAAAAATGTCATGAAATTCATTCTTTCTGCCCTTCAATTTTAAGAATATTCCTTGAAAACATAAAATTTCCTCATACGCATAATATACTACCGCCTAATAATATTCCTTGCAAGACTTATGAAATGAATTTTTAGGGGCACCGTTTAACCTTTAGTTATTGAACACATAAGCCTACTGACTTGAATTAACGCCGAAATGCTGTTTTTTTGCAAAAGTTCAATCAAGTCATAAAATCAGTCAAATCAGATATTTTTCTTTGAGAAACGCCGATTTTATATATATTATTGACATAAGAATATTGAATTTTACCCAAATTGCCTATAATTACCTTCGAAGATATCCTTGAGCTTGCTTGAAAAGTAAGGAATCTTTTTTATAAGTTCAATAAATCAATAAATTTAACAAGGAGTCCAATATGAGCAGAACCTATGACATTATCGTCGCAGGGCACCTATGCCTCGATATAATCCCTTTATTCCCGGACACAGGAGCCAAAAGCATTGATCAGATAATGCGGCCTGGAAAGCTCGTAAACGTTAACGACGCACACATAAGCACAGGCGGTCCCGTATCAAATACCGCACTGAACCTTAAAAAATTAGGCAATAAGGTCGCTTTTTGTGCCTGTGTAGGAGATGACGTGCTGGGAAAAATTACCATAGATCTGCTCTCAAAAACCGGAAGCACTGATGGTTTCAGTATTCTCAAAGGAAAAAGCAGTTCTTACACTGTTGTTATATCACCTCCGGGAATTGACCGCATATTCCTGCACAACCCAGGGACAAACAACTATTTCACTTCCAGCGATCTCGACCCAAAACTTATCGCCGACTGCAGACATTTTCATTTTGGCTATCCGCCGCTTATGGACCTGATGTTCGCCGATGAAGGGAAAGAATTGATGCAAATTTTCAAAATCGCCAAAGAAGCAGGCGCCACTACATCCTGCGATATGACACTGCCGGACCCGGACTCAAAATCAGGAAAGGCACCATGGAGAAAAATACTGGAAAACATACTCCCGTATGTTGATATACATCTGCCGTCGATTGAAGAAACGTTTTACATGCTTCACCCGCAGGAGTTTTTGAAAATGAAGGCAGAGCACGACAACAAAGAACTCATCGATTTTATATCACCATCCCGCTACAGCAGTCTGGCAGATGAAATACTCCAAATGGGCGCAAAAATGGTCAGTCTCAAAAGTGGACACCGCGGCTTTTACATTAAAACCTCACCTAAAGAAAAACTCGCAAATCTCGGGGCGGCAAAACCCGGCAATCAAGAAAACTGGGCAAACCGCCATTTATGGGCCCCTGCTTTTGTCGTTGACTCTTTTGGCTCAGCAACAGGCTCCGGAGATTCTTCAATTGCTGGACTGTTAAGTGCATATCTAAGGGGATTGAATATTGAAAAAGCTCTAAAATATGCCACTTGCCTTGGTTACCAGAACGTACAGGTACTCGATGCCGTCAGCGGAATAGAAAACTGGCAAAAAAGCACAGAAATACTTGATGCGAAATTACCTATGATAGATGCAAAAATAGACGATCCAGGCTGGAATTTCTGCCAGGAACACGGTTTATGGCATGGACCTGATGACAACAATTGATTATAAAAAAATTCAGACTCAATATTGATTACGGACATGACAGACTGTATAATACAGTAAAGTTTTTTCTGCTGTGCTGGTTTTTGAAACTATCTTTAAACAATTAATTTTTGAAAGTGAGTAGCAAATGTCTGAAAAAACTGACATTGACCGAAGAACATTTATCAAAAACACTGCTGCCGCAGGTGCTGGTTTATTTTTTGTGCCAAATATAATTGCCTCAAATGACCCGTCAAAAGCTGATGATATAAACGTGGCAATTATCGGAGCAGGTGCACAGGGCCAGGTACTGTTAAACTCATGCCTTAAAATACCAGGACTGAGATTCAAAGCAGTTTGTGATATATGGGAAGATTATAATTTAAGACGTGCTGCCAGACTGTTAAAAGCCTACAAACATGATTGTAACTCATACATAGACCATAAAGAAATGCTCGCTTCGGAAAATGATCTGGACGCAGTTATCATAGCAACACCAGATTTCTGGCACGCTCGACAAACTATAGACTGCTTAAATGCCGGCTTAAATGTTTATTGCGAAAAAGAAATGAGTAACAATCTCAATGATGCAAAAAAAATGGTTAAAGCAGCAAAAGATTCTAAAAAACTGCTGCAAATTGGCCACCAAAGAAGGAGCAACCCAAAATACAGACACAGCTATGAAAAAGTAATCAAAGAAGCGAATATGCTCGGAAGAATAACAGCTGTAAACGGCCAGTGGAACCGCTCGGCAAAACCGCTCCTGGGTTGGCCCAAAAAGGCACAAATACCCCAACAGGTCCTCAATGAGTACGGATATGATTCAATGGAGCAGTTCAGAAACTGGAGATGGTATAAAGGACTCGGAGGAGGTCCAATCGTAGACCTTGGATCTCACCAGATTGATATCTATAACTGGTTCCTAAACGCAAGACCAGGTTCAGTAATTGCAAGCGGAGGAACTGACTATTACGACAGTAAAACTCATCAATGGTATGACACTGTAATGGCTGTTTATGAATACAAAACTGACAAAGGAAATGTAAGGGCCTACTATCAAACACTGACAACAAACAGCAACGGCGGTTATTACGAAACTTTTATGGGAGATGAGGGAACCTTACACATCTCAGAATCTTCAGCAAGAGGCGCTGTTTACAGAGAACCCAATGCTCCGCAATGGGATAAGTGGGTAAAAGCAGGAATAGTACTGGAACCAGAACAGGAAAAGCCCAAACAGGATAATGAAGCTATTTTAGATGTAAGAGAAACAGAGGCTCCGCCTGCTTATGAGATAAATGCAAAAATGGAAAAGAAATATCATCAGCCCCATCTCGAAAACTTCTTTGATTCCATCCGCGGCAAAGCGAAACTAAATTGTCCGCCGGAGATAGGATACGAAACCGCTGTAACGGTATTAAAAGTAAATGAAGCAGTGGAAAAGGGCTGTATGCTGAATTTTAACGATTCAGATTTTGTCATATAAACATAAAGCGAAAAGGAATTGGCTTGATGACAATAAAACACATCGCTTTGGCCGGGGTCATTTTGCTATTGACCACTCAATTTATCACTGCCGCTGACCAGCAGGGTTTCATCGGAGACAAAAGTGACGGCAGCAGATCCCAGCCCGTCCACCTGATTGAGCTTTACGACGAAACAGGAGAAATAATCCTACCAGATGATGACCCCGCTTTGCCGTTTTCAACAAGGCAAACTTGCGGGAAGTGTCATGATTACGAAACTATAAGTCACGGCTGGCATTTTAACGCTGGACAAAATCACATGCCGCCGGGAAGGAAGGCTCAACCCTGGATTTACTACGATCCTGGCCTGTTCACCCAGGTTCCGCTTTCATACAGAAATTGGCAAGACACTTACCAGCCTGAAATCTTCGGTATTACAAAACTTGACTTCATAAAAAGATTTGGTTCAAAAATGCCCGGCGGAGGAGTCGGAGAAAACGAATACAACATTCCCCAGGAGATTATGAGGCAGTACGTATCCGGCAAATCTGAAATAAACTGCCTGATATGTCACAACAGACATTGGGGCCAGGACGGCAAGGAATATGCAATACAGAAAATGAGGGAGAATTTTCGCTGGGCTCCGACAGCATCCTGTGAATTCGCCAAAGTTTCCGGCTCAGCCAAAGACATGCCCGACACTTTCGATTATATGATGCCCGATATGATAATGGACTCCGACAAGTCGCCGCCTGCCGTTGAATATGACTCCAAGGCTTTCGACTCTGATAACATGGTGCTGTTTGACATAACTGCGAAAATACCTGATAAAAGATGTTACTTCTGCCATTCCAACATGCTGACAGGAAAAGGATTCGCCGAAAAATGGATGAATGACGAGGATGTTCATCTGAACTCAGGATTGCTCTGCGTTGACTGCCACAGGAACGGCCTGGAACATGACATTGTACGAGGATATCCGGAAGAAGAAAAGTTTACTTCAAACCCGCTTGCAGGCAAAATGACATGTGAATCATGCCATGCAAAAGGAAAATTAAGCTCGCCAATACCCCGCCACAAAGGCATACCCGCAGTTCACTTTGAAATTTTAACCTGCACTGCCTGCCACAGCGGACCACTGCCAAAGCAGCAAACCGCAAAAGTTAAAACTTCAAGAAACCATTATCTGGGTGTATTTCACGGTGTAAATATTGGCATTGAACCTGAAATTATCACACCTGTTTTCGCTGTCAATGAAAATAACAAGATTGCTCCGCACAACCTTATCTGGCCGGCTTATTGGGCAAAACAACAGGGTAATGACTTTGTGCCAATAAAACTGGATATCGTTGAGAAAATCATAAAAAACTTAAAACCAGAGCAGCTCAATGAACAGAGCCTTACTGAACTGCTTGAGATATTTGCGGAAAAACTAAACATAAAAGCCGGGTACATAACAGGAGGCAATGTCTTTATTATAAAGGACAACAAACTGCAAAGCCTTGAACATAAAGATGCAAAACCATATTTATGGCCCATCGCCCATGATGTAAGGCCTCTGGGAGAATCCATGGGCTTTGGATCATGCAAACAGTGTCACTCTGCCAAAGCTCCTTTCTTTTTTGGAGAAGTTGAAATAGACATCTTAGGCAAACTTAAAAATGCCGCAAAAAAATATATGTATGAATTTGAAAAGGTTGACCCCTTACAAAACAGGATTTTTGCTTTTACTTTTATTTTCAGGCCATGGTTCAAGGCCTTTTTAGTCTTCGCGGGCTCAACAGTCGGGCTGCTTTTGCTTTTTTACGCCCTAAAAGCATTAGATTACATAACTAATTTAATCAGTACAGGAAAAGAATGATTTCAAGGAAAGCTCGAACTAATTAATTAAATGGTACATAAATTATGTTTGAAAAGATTACGATTTCAATATTCTTCATTTTATTTGTCAGCCTCACAGGTCATTTCCTGATCACGACATTCTTAATGAGAAACCCGCAAATATCCAAACCAATGACAAGAATCCAAATCTTTCTTGTATCATTTTTTATAGTTATCACCTTATTGTTCTTAACTGTCTTTGTCACCGGTTTTTTCATGCCCCTGGTACACTCTGACCATATCACAGGCTTTTGGATGCTGATACACATACCCGCTTCAGCTTTTTTTACTGCAATGTTCATACTGTTAATTCTGCTAACTGCGAATAATAATACGTTGAGAATAAACCAAATACCGATACTGAAAAAACTTTCCACCAGTCAGTGCCGCAAGGCAGAATCAAACTTTTTAGTTCGCATTTGTTTCTGGGCGATGACAGCAATCTTTATACCCTTGATCTTTTCGATAATACTGAGCATGTTCAAAATTTTTGGTACAAAATGGCAGTTGCTTTTCAGAGATATTCACAAATACTCGGCTGTTGCATTTACGGTATTTTTTGGTATCGTATTATATTCTTTAATGAAAAACACAAGAAAAATGGAGATATGGAATCATGAAAACAAAAAAAACACTTAAACTACTGTCAATTTGCTGCTTATTGCTGGTCATTACTTTTGCAATAGCTTCCTGTAAAAAGGGCACTAACGGTGATTCGCAGGCAGATTCGGCAAATAACCAAAACCCAAAAACACAAAACAAAGCTCAGCAAAACAATGAAACATCTTCAATGGAACCGCTTGAAATCAGCCTGCCTAAGCCAATGTTTATCGGCACGCCGCAAAACATAAGAGTACCAAACCTTGAAAAGCCTTCAAAAAATCCAAGACCCTCTTTCATGGCACCAAAAGGAACAGAAAATGTTGCTCTGAATAAAATGGTCATGTCCTCGGATGAAGAACCCATAATCGGTGAGATCGAAATGATAACCGACGGAGACAAAAGCGGTCAAGATGGAAGTTACGTCGAAATGGGACCTTTTCTTCAGAATGTGACTATCGACCTTGAACAGGAATATGAAATATACGCGATTGTCGTTTGGCACTTCCATAAACAGCCCAGAGTATACAAGGACGTAATTGTTCAGCTTTCTGATGAACCTGATTTCATCGTAGATGTAAATACTGTCTTTAATAACGACCATGACAACTCAGCAGGCCTGGGCATTGGAGACAATCTTCACTATATAGAAACATACGAAGGTAAGCTCATAAATGCAAAAGGAATAAAAGCTCGATACGTACGTCTTTACAGCAATGGAAACACAAGCAATGATTTGAATCATTACATTGAAGTTGAGGTTTATGGCAGAACAGTGCAATGAAAAAGGGTTCACTTTTCCTGCTCTTATCTGCGTTATTGATTTTGGCCTTTTTGCTAAGATTCACACACCTTTCAAAAAGGCCCATGCACACCGATGAAGCTGTACATGCCTATAAAATGGGAACTTTGATAGAAACTCAATCATATATTTATGACAAAAATGAATATCACGGCCCAACCTTAAATTACCTTACCCTCATACCAGTTACCTTCACAGGCATTAATAGCTATCAAGAGCTGAATGAATACATACTCAGATCGGTACCTGCCTTTTTTGGTTTTTTAACTGTACTGTTACCTGTACTCCTTATAAAACACATCGGATTAAAAAAATCTCTGATAATCACGCTTCTTCTTGCAATTTCACACATCAGCGTATTTTACAGCAGATACTACATACAGGAAACAGTTCTTACATTTTTCATATTATGCTTAATTATAAGTGTATATTTATACTTAAAAAAGCCAAAAACCATATATGCTGTGACCGCAGGACTTTCCGCAGGACTTTGCAGTACAACAAAGGAAACATGGATAATAAATGTAACTGCATTAATCATCAGTCTTGCTATATGTTTTATTGTATCAAGAAAAAAAAGTCATATTAACAAAAGAAAATTCAAACCGCAGCATATAATCTTTTTCTTAACTTCCTTTGTCATTATAAACATTATCTTTTTCAGTTCATTTTTTAATAACCCGACCGGTATTATAGAAGCTTTCAAAACCTATAACGTATATATAAACCGTGCAGTAAACAACCAATACCATACTCATCCCTGGTACACCTACATTAGATGGTTTGGTTTTTTCAGAATCAACAATCAAATTCCATGGTCTGAATCTGTCATTCTTATACTGGGCCTGACAGGCTTATATAAGGCATTTCAGCAAAATAATATGTTTTTCAAAATTATTGCTCTGTATACGCTTATGATTTTCATAATATATTCGGCAATTCCTTACAAAACTCCCTGGAACATGCTGGCAATAACCCATGGACTGATATTTCTTTCTCCTTTGGGAATCAAAATCTTCCTGGACCTTGCCGGGAAAAAAACTTCAAAAATTGCCATTACCGCTGTCCTATCCATACTTATAATCCATCTTGGTATACAAACATATCTCGGCAACTTCATCTATTACGCAAGCCCGTCTAATCCTTACGTCTACGCACATACCAGTAAAGACTTACCGCAAAATACTCAAAAAATATGCACCAAATACAAAGACCCCTCAACACCCATAACCGTCATTTTTGAAAAGTCTGATTACTGGCCGCTCCCCTGGTATCTAAGACATTATAAACAGGTAAGCTGGCTAACAGAACCTGAGAAAATAAAAAACCTTCCCGCGGTACTCATCTTTGAATCAAAACTAATTGAACCTGTATCTCAAAAGATTTATAAACTGCAAAAACCCGGGCAAATGGTTTTATACAAACATATGTTTAGCGAAACAAAACAGCTCAGGCCGGGAAAATATTTTTCCGTTTTCATAAAAGAGGATTAGATTTGAACACAGGGCTCGAAAACAATCCGGATTTACACCATTTCTCAACTGAGGCAATGGCAACTGTATTTGAGTTGTGGTTATGTGACATCCAAAAAAAGTATGCCTCGCAGGCGTCCGCTGAAGCTTTTAATATCCTTTCCTCCATGGAACAGGAAATTAGCCGATACATTGAAAACAGTGAGGTTTCTCAAATTGCCTCCCTAAAAAAAGGGCAATCACTCGTTTTAGGTCCATACATTTTTGAATGCCTCCAGATAAGTAAAAAAATCTACCAAACCACAAATGGCGCATTCGACATAACCATGGATAAGGAAAAGCCCAGCCTCCCTGCCCGTTCAGCTTTTGAAAACCTTTTAATCGATGAAAAAAATTACAAAGTAACCGCTGACCGAGATAATATCCAGATAGATTTCGGAGGCATAGCCAAAGGGCTGGCTCTCGATAAAATAGCTGAGATTTTTAATGAATGGGAAATAGAAAACTTTCTCATCCATGGCGGATACAGTTCGGTCCTGGCAGGCAACCCGCCCAGAAATGCTCAATCATGGCCGATCACATTAAGCAACCCGTTTAAAAATAATAAAAAGTTCGCAAACATCTCCCTGAATAACAATTCAATAAGCGCATCAGGTCTGCGTAAAGGCGACCATATTATCAACCCCGAAAATATCAATATATTATCATCCAAAAAAGCCGTATGGGCCATAGCTCCAGATGCCGCAATAACCGATGCCCTCTCTACCGCATTTATGATATTAAGCAAGGAACAAGTCAAAGCTTACTGCCAGGCACACCCGAATGTCAGCGCCGTTATTATAAATTGTCAAAACGAAAATTCAATAATAGAAATATTCGGACAGCACAACATTGAAATTCTATAAATCCATATCAGCCGAATCTGCTTTTAATATCCTTAAGTTCTTTCATAATACTTAAAAAATCAGCACAAGGCTTTAGCCTGCTGTCACGGTCGCAGGTCCATTCAACAGCAAACTCCCTGATTTTAACTCCTTTTCTATAAGCTATCATAATCACTTCAATATCAAAAAGAAAGCCGTTACATTCTGACTCTGCATATATTTCCCGCCCTGTCTGCCCTCTGTATATCTTGAAACCGCATTGAGTGTCACTAAGCTGATAAGCAGCCCTGATAAAAAGTTTTAGATAAAGTCTGAATAAAATACCTGAAAGCCTCCTCTTAAAACTCTGACTTCTCAATATCCTGCTGCCGGCAATATGCCTGGACGCATGAGCGATATCACATTCATGAGCTTTGATAAGCTCAACCCCCTTTATCAGATTTGAATAATCAATGCAGTTACCGCAATCAGAAAAAGCCGCAAAAGAACCCCTTGATTCCAAAATCCCGCGTCTGACCGCAAAACCTTTGCCCCTGTGCTCACTTAACCTGATATATTTAACAGTAATTTCATTATCACAAAAAGATTTGCATTCTTTTTCAACGTCATAAAACTTTCTCTCACTGCCGTCATCAACAATTATAATCTCCCCGCTAAAAGAGTTCGACTTAAGCACTTCATAAGCACTTGCAACATCTTTAATTACCTTGCCGCCTTCATTATAAACCGGAATTATCAAAGACAAATCGAACATATAAAATCCTGTCAAGACATTATACTCATAATTTCACTTATTTTAACCTAATTTATCTGCTCCTGAAATATTTTTTTTAAAATTATAAACTTTATCAAAAAACATATTTTGCTATAATATCATACTCAAACAGACTTTGGCGTTTTATTAAGAGGATCAAAATGAACATTGGACGAAATCTGAAAATGGGTATGGTCGGAGGCGGCCCGGGGGCGTTTATAGGAGATGTTCACAGAAAAGCTGCCAGACTCGACGGCGGTATTGATATTGTAGCCGGAGCTTTCAGCCAGTCACCCGCAAAATCCAGACAAATGGGAAAGGAACTTAACTTAAACCCTAAAAGGGTTTATAAAAATTATGAAAATATGATAGAAGAAGAATCGAAATTGCCCCCAGGCGAAAAAATCGACTTCGTTTCCATCGTAACTCCAAATGATTCACATTTCCCTATTGCTTCAGCTTTCATAAAAGCAGGATTTCATGTAGTATGCGACAAACCAATGACATTCAACTCCTCTCAAGCAAGAGAACTAAGAAATCTCGTAAAAAAATCCCGATCAATATTTGCCCTTACTCATAATTACACCGGGTATCCAATGGTAAAGCTCGCAAAAGATATGGTTCGAGACGGAGACCTGGGAAAAATTCGGAAAATAATCGTCCAGTACCCACAGGGATGGCTCAGCACAATGCTCGAAAAGCAGAATATCAAACAGGCAAAATGGAGAACTGACCCAAAAAAAAGCGGGGCAGCTGGATGCATGGGGGATATCGGCACACACGCAGAAAACCTCGCCGAGTATATCACTGGCCTGAAAATAACACAGTTATGCGCAGACCTCAACACATTCGTTAAGGGCAGAAAACTGGATGATGACGGCAACTGCCTGCTGAGATTTAATAACGGAGCAAGAGGAATACTACACGCAAGTCAGATTTGTATAGGCCAGGAAAACAACCTGGCAATCTGGGTATATGGACAGGAAGGTTCACTGGAATGGCACCAGGAAAAACCCAACTACCTAAAAGTTTACAAACCAGACAAACCAGTACAGGTATGGAGAAGGGGAAATGATTATGTTGCAGAAAAGAGCCCCGCTGCAGGTCGAGCAACTCGGCTGCCTTTCGGGCATCCGGAAGCCTTCATAGAAGCGTTTGCAAATATCTACTGCAATTTCGCTGACACTTTACGGGCAGCAATAGCAAAGAAAAAACCTGAGAAGCTTGCTGAGGATTTCCCAAATGTCGATGACGGACTAAGGGGAATGCTGTTTATTGATACTGTTGTCGCAAGCAATAAAAGCAAACAAAAATGGATAAAAGTTAAAAAATAGTAAAAAATACAGGAGCCTAAAATGCCGAGACCAGTAACTTTATTTACGGGACAATGGGCGGATATGCCGCTTAAGGAATTAGCAAAAAAAGCTGCCAAATGGGGTTATGATGGACTGGAACTGGCATGTTGGGGAGACCATCTCGATGTAGAAAAAGCCGCTGACGACATTGATTACTGCAGCGGACAGAAAAAAATACTCTCTGAAAACGGCTTAAAACTTTACGCCATCAGCAACCACCTGGCTGGCCAACTGGTATGCGACCCTAACAACGATAAACGCTCAGATGCATTTGTGCCGCCAGAAGCTGCTGGTGACCCTGAAAAGAAAAGAAAATGGGCAATTGATAGAATGACAGACACTGCTAAAGCAGCAAAAAACCTCGGGCTAAAAGTAGTAAATGGTTTTTGCGGCTCGTCAATCTGGCACATGCTCTACCCCTTCCCGCCAATCACCGAAGAAATGATTGAAGACGGTTTCAGATATTTTGCAAAAATGTGGAACCCTGTTTTTGACCAGTTCGATAAATGCGGCGTACGATTTGCTCTTGAGGTCCACCCGACCGAAATCGCATTTGATATCGTTACCGCCAAAAGAGCACTTAAAGCTGTCAACAGAAGAGAAACTTTCGGCTTTAATTTCGACCCCAGTCACCTAATCTGGCAATTGGTAAATCCGGTCTTTTTCCTGAAGGAATTCTCCGACAGAATATACCACGTACACATGAAAGACGCCGCCCTGCAGACTGACGGCAGAGCAGGAATCTTAGCCTCTCACCTTAACTTCGGACATCCTGACAGAGGCTGGGACTTCCGCTCCCTTGGCCACGGCGATGTGGATTTTGAAAATATCATAAGAACACTTAATCAAATAGGCTACAAAGGACCGCTTTCAGTAGAGTGGGAGGATTGCGGAATGGACCGCGAGCACGGAGCAAAAGAAGCCTGTCAGTTTGTAAAAAAAGTGGATTTTGAACCATCCAACGTGCAGTTTGACGCCGCATTTGACAATTAAAACAAAATGGAGTATCAATAATGAACAGAAGATCATTTATCAAAAGAAGCGCCTCTTTAACTGCTGGCTCGATCGCTTTCCCATACGTCATCAGTTCATCGGCGATGGGAGCAGAATCAAATATCTCAGCTGCAAACAAAATCACTGTAGGCTGTATAGGCCTGGGATGGATGGGCCCTGCCAATATGAACAATCTGCTGGCAAAACCCCAGGCAAAAGTTATAGCGGTCTGCGACATTGATTCAAACCATCTGGAAAACGCTAAGCAAACTGTAAACAAACGTTACGGAAATAAAGACTGTGCTTCCTACAGTGATTTCAGGGAAGTCTTAGCCCGCAAAGACATTGATGCTGTTTGCCTTTCACTTCCGGACCATTGGCATTCTATCATCGCCATTGAAGCTGCTAAAGCCGGCAAAGACATATACGGAGAAAAACCGTTCTCGCATACGCTAAACGAAGGAAGAGCAATGGTAAATGCCGTCAAAAAATACGGTATTGTATGGCAGACAGGAAGCTGGCAAAGATCACAGGAAAATTTCCACCGAGCTTGTGAACTTGTAAGAAACGGTGTAATCGGAAAATTAAAGGAAGTACAAGTCGGCTTACCCTCAGGCTTTTACTCTCCAAAAGATGAAACCATAAAAGAGCCTCCAAAAGAACTTGACTACAACATGTGGC
>CAZAYB010000062.1:3608-13129 GCA_964489215.1 uncultured Pirellulales bacterium | reverse complement strand
GACAAATTCATTCGATATCATTTTCTGTTCTGACATGCTGAATCTGGCCGAATTCATCGGCCTTGCAGATCATCATATACAAAAACTTCCAAGAGTTTTATATTTTCACGAAAACCAGCTTACCTACCCGGTCAGATTTGAATCTGAAAGAGACTATCAGTTCGGGGTAACAAACATGACCTCAGCAATAGCAGCCGACCAGGTATGGTTCAACTCCAACTACCATAAGGAAGACTTTCTTTGTGCTCTTGATGAGTTTCTCAAAAAAATGCCTGATCATCAACCCTTAGATGCCGTTGACGATATCGGCCGGAAATCAAAGGTGTTTTCGCCAGGGATAAATGAAATAAAGACCAAAAAAACGAAAAACAGCTTACCGTCAATACTCTTTAACGCAAGATGGGAACACGACAAAAACCCAAAGCTTTTTTTCGATGCTTTGAAAATTGCGGAAAAAACCACGCCTCATTTCACCCTCAATATCATCGGGGAAAGTTTTCGCCAAGTACCCCCCGCTTTTAACAGGGCAAAAGAGCATTTCGCTGAAAAAATCAACATCTGGGGATATCAAAAAACAAAAGCTGACTACCTAAAGGCTCTGCAATGCTCGGACATAGTAATTTCAACCGCCAACCACGAATTCTTCGGAATTGCCGTTCTCGAAGCTGTTCGAGCAGGTGCCTGGCCGATATTGCCAAAGCGACTAAGCTATCCTGAGATTTTCAATCATGAACCTGAGTTCTTCTACAAAGGCACAGCTGAAAGCCTTGCAAAAAAGATTTCCGAAACAATAAATAAATACAACAATAACACACTCTGGAGCAAACACGAAAAACAACTTCGGAGTATCACAAACAACTACCTTTGGCCCCAAGCTGCAGATAATATGGACAAAGCCATTGAAAGGCTCGCAAAATGAATACAGAACTTCTCGCCCCGGCTGGAAGCCTGGAAAAACTTAAATTCGCCGCAGAATACGGCGCAGACGCAGTCTACTTCGGTATGGAGTTCGGCTCGCTTAGAAACTTCGCAAAGAACTTTTCATTCGATGACGCCAGTAAGGCAATAGAATACCTCCATGAAAGAAATAAAAAAGCATACGTTACACTGAACATATATCCTTTTCCCGGTGAATACGATGAGCTTATCGATTACGCAAAGCAACTTGACAAAATAGACGCCGATGCCCTTATAGTTGCAGACCTTGGATTAATCAACATTTTAAGTAAACTCGGACTCAAAGCAAAAATACATGTCAGCACTCAGGCAAACACTACAAGCGGACAAACCGCTCTGGCGTATAAAAAGTTCGGGGCACAAAGAGTAAACCTGGCCAGGGAACTTTCCTTCGAGCAGATTAAAACGGCAGCAGATCAATGCAGAGGCCAAATTGAGCTGGAAGTATTCATCCATGGAGCAGTCTGCTTTTCATACTCCGGAAGATGCGCAATAAGCGACTACATGACAGGACACCGGGCAAACCGGGGAAGCTGCAAACATCCGTGCAGATATCAATACAGTATAGTGGAAGAAAAACGACCAAACCAGTACTATCCCGCAACAGAAGACAGCAGAGGACTCTACCTGTTCAACTGCAAGGATCTGGCACTTTACAACTGGATAGAAAAACTGAAAAACAGACCAATAGACTCACTGAAAATTGAAGGCAGAATGAAATCTATCCACTACATCGCCTCAACAGTTGCTCTTTACAGACAATTGCTTGATGGCAGAAAACTTAACAGCCAAACTATACAAATGCTTCTTGACAGAGTGGCAAACCGAGGCTATACAGACGGATTCATAAAAGGCTGTTTCCAGCAGGATGACTACTCCACCGGCAACAGTATCTCAAACGCTGACTCTGTCTTCGTCGGAAATATTTTACAGCAAGAGCACATGGGCCAATCCGTGGTAGAAGTCAGAAATAACATCTCGGCAAACGATCAACTCGAGGTTCTGTGCCCGGACGGTTCACTAAAAAATATCACAACCCCTTCAATACTGCGTACAACCGACAACAAAAAACTTTCCACAGTAACCAACTCACAATTTCTTGTGCTTGAAGACAAACTCAAACCGTTTTCTATCCTCAGAAGAATTAAAGACTGATTCGAAAACGCTGTTCAAAAAAATAGAGAAAAGCCGGCTGTCCGGAAATAGCCGACCTCTCTCTGTCTGATGACTGCATCTACGTAAGATGCTGTAAAATGGACTTATTTACGTGCCAGAGCGGGCAGATAAAAAACTGCCAGCAAAAACACAAAAAACAACATGAAACCTGTATACATCACCACATCCTCAAGCGTAATATGCACCGCTGCCATACCCGCCAAAGCACTTACAGATGCCCCTGTCTTGGAAAAAACCGTACCCACAAAAGCTGCCGATGCGCCTGTTTCAAGACTGGCAGCATTAACCGCAGTAGCTGCTGATGCAACTTTACTTTGAGTTGTTATAAGACCGAAAAGACCGAGCGCAGTTATCAGGATCTTCTTGTTGTAACCCTGATAAGCAAGATTCTTTTTAAGAGACTTTTTGGCACGAAAAAACAAAACCCTCGCCTGAATTTCACTTTTAAGCTTCATAGTTTCCGATATCTGCTCATAAGAAAGTTTTTCAAAACATCTAAGTGCAATAATTGTACGATATCTGAGCTTAAGCTTTTTCATACCAGCGTAAATCGCCTCGGCGAGCTCCTGCCTGATAAGTCCATTCAAACCTTCGCCATACTCATCAGCTGTCTTCTTCAAAATATTCTTCTGTTCAAGCAGCGAAAGGTGTGCCTCCTGCTGACGCTTAACATCACGGTAATGATGCTGAACCTTACCCAAAGCGGTCCTGAATATCCAAGGCCAGAACTTATTTACATCACGAAGCCTCCCCAGAGAACTGACCATCTCCAAAAGTGTCTCCTGAAGTATGTCCTGAGCCAGGTCCTGATCGAGGGTCAATCTGTATATATAGTTGCTAAGCCTGCCCTGAGCAACAACAGCAAGCTGATCCATACTATTCTGGTCGCCCTGTCGAGCTTGATTTACTAATTGAACATAATTCATCCAAAAACCCTTAAAAACTGACTAACAACGTCTTTTTTCAACATTATAGTCCATATTTCTGGTTGGTGTTACGTATTTTTTTCAATTAACTAAGTTAAACTGGGTAAAAAAACAAAAACCGCCAGATATAA
Source organism: uncultured Pirellulales bacterium (assembly GCA_964489215.1). Taxonomy (GTDB): domain Bacteria; phylum Planctomycetota; class Phycisphaerae; order Sedimentisphaerales; family Anaerohalosphaeraceae; genus CAZAYB01. The sequence goes on along the minus strand of CAZAYB010000062.1, from coordinate 9,939 downwards.
CAGCCTTAACAGCTCCGGTTAAAATAATCAGGCATTGCTTATTTATTGCAAAAAAGCAGCGAAGCTAAAAAAAACAGCGCACTTTTCTTGCAGATTACGAGATTTTAAACTAAAATCCTATTTTGCCTTCGACCTATTCGTAAAAGGAAGCATTAAGTTTCAAGGATGAATGATGAATCAGTTAAATATTCCATACCCGGAAATTTCGGAAAATATTACCAGGAATCAGATGAATAAAGCTTCGGCCGCCAAAGTCCTCAGGACAAAAAAGTTCCACCTGATAGGAGCTGGAGGAATCGGTCTCAGCGGACTTGCTAAAGTTCTTATGGCAAACGGTGCTGATGTAACCGGCTCTGACATGACTGCAACTGCAGTAACAGACAAACTTAATCAGGCCGGTGCTGATATACAAATTGGACATTCGGCCCGCAATTTCGACCCTGACACTGAAGTAATCATCTCAGCAGCTATACCCGAGCACAACCCGGAGCTAATTTCGGCGCTTAAACAAGGTCTCAATATCACAAAATACGCCTCGATGCTCGGTCGAATAATAGACCATTACAACTCTATCGCTGTCTGCGGTACCCATGGAAAAAGCACTACCACCGGCTGGCTGGCATACGTAATGAGCAAAGCACAACTTAAGCCAAACTATATCATCGGTGCAGACATTATTCAACTCAGCGAAAACAGTGCTGTCGATAACTCAGAATATTTCATCGTAGAGGCCTGCGAATATGACAAAAGCTTCCTGAATCTGCATCCGAATGTCGCAGTTATACTCAACATAGAACAGGACCACCTTGATTACTATAAGGACCTTGAGCACATTAAAAAAGCCTTTGCAGAATTTGCCTCAGGAACAAATCGAGAATCCACTATTGTAATAAACGCCGATGACAAAAACGCACTCGATATAACAAATGCTATCGAGCAGGACCGGAAAATATTAACATTCGGTATCGAAGGTGACTATAACTTTTCTGCAAAGAAAATCAGGCTTGAAAGAGACCAGACTGCTTTCGATTTTTACCAGGATAATAATCTCATCGAAAAAGGCATATCGACGCAACTGCCTGGTATTCATAACATACAAAACGCCATAGCGGTAATTGCCGGGGCCTGGGCTTTGGGAGTCGACATTAAAAAGATCATACCTTTCATAGGTCAGTTTAGCGGAATGGATCGCCGGCTTATGCAAAAAGCCTTTATAAACGGAATAACAATACTGGACGATTACGCCCACCACCCCACAGAAATACGGGCAAGCTTAAAGGCCATCCGACAAAAGTACGCCCCAGACAAAATATGGTGTATTTTTCAGCCTCATCAGTACAGCAGGACAAGATTTTTACTTGATGATTTCGCTCAAAGCTTTAAGCTTTGTGATACTACAATAGTGCCGGAAATTTATTTTGTCAGAGATACTGAGCAAAGTAAAGATTTGGTAAATTCCGAAAAACTTACAGAGAAAATTAAATCTTTCAATAGCGAAGCATTGTTTATTAATGATTTTAGGGATATAGTAGAACATCTTAAAGATAACGTACGCCCCGGCCATCTGGTCGTCACAATGGGCGCAGGTGATGTATGGAAGGTTGCAGATGAATATATTCAATGGCTTGGAAAAAATAATTAAAAAGGATCACCAATTAAAAGACTATACCTGGTTCGGAATAGGAGGACCAGCTCAGTATTTCATTACACCAACAACCACAGAGCAACTCGCAGAAGTGATAAAAAGGTGTAACGAAAATCAGATTGACATAAAGATACTGGGCTTCGGGTCGAATCTGCTCATAAGCGACCAGGGAGTGAAAGGTGCAGTTATAAAACTGGACCACGAAGCTTTCACGGGCTATGAGATAGAAGACAACAGGGTAACTGCCTCAGCAGGAGCCAATCTGAGCACACTGGTACTGGAAACTGTAAGAAAAGGGCTGGGCGGAATAGAATGCCTCACTGGCATACCCGGCTCAGTGGGCGGTGCGGTGCGAATGAACGCTGGAGGTAAATTCGGAGATATAGGAGCGGTAGTTGACAGTGTAACACTTATGGACGCACAAGGCAACACATACACCAAGGAAAAGCCGGAGCTTGTCTTCAACTACAGGAACGTAAATATTACGGCAAAGTGCATACTCCAGGCCAAAATGACACTGTACGAATCGGACCCCGACCAGATGCTCAGACAGGTAAAGGAAATCTGGATATACAAAAAGAACAGCCAGCCCTTAAATGCAAGGAACGCAGGTTGTGTTTTCAAAAATCCAAGAAGCCTCTCAGCAGGTGCAATTATCGACAGAACAGGCCTTAAAGGACTTCAGATCGGCAAAGCCAAGATAAGCGAAAAGCACGCGAATTTCATAATAACTGAACCCCAATGCCCCAGTGCGGATGTTACAAGACTGATTGATGCAGTCAGGGAAAGGGTTAGCGAGAAATTCGATATTGAACTGGAACTGGAAATAGAAATCTGGTAACAAAAAAAATTGCCTGAAAAAAAATCAAAAATCAAAATCGCAGTGCTCGCAGGCGGTATCGGACAGGAAAGACAGGTAAGCTTACAGACCGGTCAAACCATTGCGGGCGGATGCAAAAACGCTGGATTTGATGTCGTAACTTCAGACATAACCCCGGAAAACCTTTCTATTCTGGATGACAGCTCGATTGACGTGTTCTTTCCAGCCCTGCACGGCTCATTCGGAGAAGACGGCCAGATCCAAAAAATAATGGAAGATAAAAAACTCAAATTCGTAGGCTCAGGCTCAAAAGCAAGCAAGATCGCGTTCGACAAAACAGATTGCAAAAAAATCTGGCAAAATAATAATATACCAATTCCCCGGCACAGCGTCGTTGATGAAAAAACCGATTTCCAAAACCTCATGAAAGATTTAGCTGACAAAGGCGAACATTTTGTCGTAAAACCTGCAATGCAGGGAAGCAGCGTTGGTGTTGAGATTGTAAGAGGTGCAGAATTTGCTGCTGCTGCTGCTGTAAAATGCCAGAAAAGGTTCGGAAAAACAATGGTCGAAGAGTTCATCTCAGGCAGAGAAATAACTGTGGGCATACTTGGAAAAAAGCCTCTGCCGATTATTGAAATTCGGTCAAGAACAGGTTTCTACGACTATAACGCTAAATATATCGAAAGCGACACTCAATACATCTTCGACACGATAACAGATAAAAAACAAATTGAAAAAATAAATCAGACCGCATTAAACTGTTTCAATGTACTTAATTGCAGGCATCTTGCGAGGGTCGACTTCATTATGAGTCAGGAAAAGCCCGTCGTCCTTGAGATAAACACAATGCCGGGTTTTACGAGCCATTCTCTTTTTCCAAAATCAGCTGCAAAAAAGGGAATTGCTCTGGAAAAAGTTTGCGAAATACTAATCAATTCGGCCTTAAAAGATTAACAAGAGGAAGACACCGGTGGCAAAAAGAGCACGAAAGAAAAAAAAATCTTCATTTTCACTAATCGAAGCTGTAAAAAACATTGCCCAAATGCCATGGCTGAAACTGCTCGGCTACCTTACCATAATCCTTATAACTACAGGGATAATCGTCGGATTCTTCTACCTGAACAGATACGTAAACAAAAAATCACCTGTAAGGGCACAGTCCGGACCGATGGAACTGACAGAGGCGCCTGTCTGGATTAGCCAGTCACTAATGGAAAAGATAGCTCAGACAGCGGGCGGAACCCATTTCATGCTCGACCACGATACCGCGCCAGCGGTCGCCCATAAACTGCAAACTCTGCCCTGGCTGTATAACGTAAAGGTAAGGCTCGGACAGCAGAAGATATTCGTAAACGCCAAATTCAGGAAACCAATAGCATACGTAAATTACCATAAAAACAAATATTACTGTGCATGGGCATTCGAGGAAAAACTGCCAAAAACAAAGGACGTCGTAATCCTTGACTATCTGCCCATTACCGACCTGAACATTATACAAATAACAGGCTTTAATAAAGGCCTGGAACCTGCCGTAGGTGCTTTCTGGAGAAAAGGGGACGTAACTGCTGCCATGGAAATACTGAGCGTCATGGCAAAAATGGATAAAATAGTTACTGAACACAAACCGCTGCTTAGCGAAATTTCAGAAATAAATGTAGCTAATTTTCAGGGAAGGGAAAACACTTCTGCTCCGCACATCGTATTAACAGCTAAAGACGGTACGGAAATTTACTTTGGTGCCGCTATAGGTCAGGGTCCTACATATCTGGAACCTAAGGCATCGGAGAAAATCTCAATGCTTTATAACTTCTTTAAGGAAGAAGGCACTATTCAGGACAGGGTAAAATGCATCGAATTACAGGTCCCGCAAAACCGCGTTCCCAGTCTGCTCAAAAACTGAAAGGTGCAGAATAATTATACATATTTTGCAATAATACAAATGTGCATACCTATTTGAAAGGGCATAAAATGAAAAGGATGCTCATGTCACTCTTAATCCTAATGATGTTGACCATACTTACCGCAGGCTGCGCGCATAATCACACAAAATGCAGCGATCCTGAGCTTATGGAAAAACTGTCAAACATCAATCTTTCTTCACGGGTGCTTTTTTTACCGGAACAAGCCTCACCGCCAAAACAACAGCTCTGCTCGGTTGGACAAATATCCAATCAGCCTCAGACGAAGATGAACTGGAGAAAATGGTACGCCTACAAATCACTGCAGGACCAAAAATGCTTCTGGATTATGTACGAAGATGACTTCACCGGAAACCGCTACTGGTACGGCCCGGCAGTTTTCGACCAACAGCAACGCATAACGGAATGTAAATAACCTATTTCACCGTACGAAAATACATTAACATAGGCAAAATTACAAGATTGCTTATAATCTCCGCAACAATAAGAGCTATTATAAAACTAACTATACGCCTGGCAGTACTTAAACCACAGCTGCGCACATAGCCTTTATACATCAGTGCAACCATCCAGATTATCATCAGCAGACCGAATAACGCCGCAAAAATTATCAAAACCAAATCCATCGGATGCTGCATTATTATTTCCATAAGCTCAGCCGGCTTAGATGCAATCTCCGGATTTGACGCAAGCTTCTCGCTAAGCGTTTCATAATTATAAACCAGCGATACAAGCCCCGCCCCCAACATAGGATATCTCGCAAATGCCTGGTTTGCATAAAGAACAAATCCTTTCATCTTCCTTTCGCCAGCTATAACCGCAGCAACCATAAGCGATGCTGAAAGTATCACCCAGTTAATAATACCCTCAGCAGGATATACCCATATTTGCGTCGCAAGACCAGTGTGCAAATCCAGCACGCCGTCAAAATGCGTCCTGCTAAGCGAACCGATAAAACCGCTTAATATGATTATAAAAACTCCCGAAACAAGCAAAACCCTCTTATCCAATCTGCTGAATGGATCAAAGGCCCAGCCGGCAATACTCCGTAAAACGCTCACTTTTTCTTTACATTCCTGCATCCAAAAGCTCCTTCTCTGTTTCATTTAACAAGTACATACCAGCCTGGCCTGTCTCGGCCTATGACATATTCACCAGACTTCCATTGCAAAAACATATACCGTTTGCCCGCAATTTCCCGGATAATATACCTCGAAGCAGTCTTATCGTTATTATGCAATATATACCCCTTCGTCCATCTATAATAATGGTTAGTATTTCCTCCTTCATAAAAAACAAGGTCCTTAAGGAACAAATCACCCTTAAACTTCCTTTGGCCTGCCTCAAATTCCTCTAACCTGTCAACGAAATCAACACTTCGCCATTTCCCGATAACCCTCCGGTCGTAAACATAAGGCAGGTCATAATTATCTTCAACCCTGCCGTCATATTTTGTCCCGATAAGCCGACCGGCAAAAAGAACTATCTGCTTAATACTTTCACCCTCAAACCAGAAAACCAGCCTGGCCTTATCGTAATATATCCTCGAAACCTTCTGATTATCGCTCTTTACACAAAGAACCCTGTCAATATTCCTGCCGCTTATATTGCCAAAACTTTTCGTCTCAAAAGGCTCACCATATACAGCGAAGACCATATCCCTGCTAAAAGACATATCAACACCGCTGTCAAGAAAACCATCAAAACCCTTATTCAGCCTAAGCTCACCAAGCGTACCGTCTTTCATAATCCAAAAATCAATCCCGTAACTGCTGCGGTAATCCAGCCATTGCTCCTGCCTTGAGTCAGCCGAACCAAGTTCCAAAACTACCTTCCCAACATTATCCCCGCCCTTTCCTATCAAAATCATACCAGCAGGAATCTTACCGCTGATAACCTTACCCGGCACATTAATCATCCTGGCTGATTCTTTCGGCCCCATAT
>CAZAYB010000062.1:0-3598 GCA_964489215.1 uncultured Pirellulales bacterium | reverse complement strand
CTCATCTTGCGAAAAAGTCCTTATTTTTACAAATTCCAGCCGTGAATTCTTCTCTACCATATCTTTTAACTGCTCACCTTCTTCTCTGGAATCACAGCAGATATGCCCCAGGAGCCTTTCGCCTTTTACTTCCGTCCTGAAATGATGAGTCCTTACCCCTGCCGGATGATTACGGTTAAACTCATCCAAAAGCCCCCTCACCGTACGCGGATTAAAATCACCCTTACCCGTAAAACTAAGACACCAAACTTTTTCACCGCCGAAAAAATGGGGCAATATCAATACCGCTGTTATCAAAGCTGCCGCAAGAATAATAACTGAAAAAATAAAACCCGGTCCAGCCCCAAACCGGCCCCCCTCACTGCCCTTAACATCCAGAAGCTCTGCATAATCACCGGCCGGCCCCATATCAGTTATTATCTGCCGAAAATTCTCCCATCTGCGCTCATCGGTCCCAAGCTCACTGTACTTACGGTCAAGATGATCACTTACATTTTCAATTATTTCACTGGCCTGACTGTAAGGTGCGTCAGCAAGAACCCCCTTTATCCGATCGATATACTCCGAACGTATCTGCTCCCATTCCCTTTGCTCATCAGCCATCTTCTTTGCCCTTTCGTATCTGTTCCACAGAATCAATAATACTGTCCCAGTGTTCGTTCATCTTAAAAAGTATCTCTTTACCGTTTTCGGTCAGTTCAAAATATTTCCTCGGCGGCCCGTCACTGCTCACACCCTTGCGAACCTTGACAAGACCGTCACTTTGCAAACGAGAAAGTATTGGATAGATATTGCCCTCACGTATCGTAAGCCCGGCAACAGATTTAAGACTCTGAACCATCTCATACCCGTGACAGGCACCGTTAGCAAGGTAATTTAGCACAACAATGTCCAGCATACCTTTCCTCAGCTGAGTCTGCCAGTTATCAAACTTCATTTATCCCCTGCTTTCATCCGTATAAATTTACCTGAAAACCAGCCCAAAAACTTGCCTGCTAAAAACCAACCCGCTCCCTGAAAAATCATAGCCGGCACTATTATTATTTTCTGCATTAAAAAAATCGGCGATAAAAACACACCCAACCATCCAGGACCGCTAAGAACAAGCAGCACCCAGAAAACAGACTTATCACTCACCTGAACAACCGAACCTTCTACAGGGTTAACACCTAAACCATAAGTGGAAACATAAAACAACACCATCCCAAAGAGCATAAAAACCAGCCCAAAAGGGTCCATAAAAAAACGATACCACCGTTTACCATTATTTAAACCAGCCCTTGTTACCATCTAACGACCTTATGAATAAACGAAATTCGGCACTTATCCCAATATTCAAATAACACCTACTATACTATAATGCAGTATACTGCAATGTCAAGTTTTTTTCAGAAATTTTTTGGAATTAAACCCATTACCTTATAACATAGCAAAAATGATTATTTTTCTCGCAAAAGTAATATTGATCTCACTTAGCGGTGTAATGGCACCTGGCCCGGTTACCGCAGCGGCGCTTGCACATGGTACAAAAAATAAGCACAGCGGCGCATTTATGGCAATCGGACACGGCCTGATTGAAATACCGCTGATTTTTCTGCTTATGTTGGGACTTGACAACCTTATTAAGAATCCACATGCCAAAACAGCCATTGGAATCACGGGAGGAGCATTTTTGCTCTGGATGGGATCCTCAATGCTGGCTCAAATCAAAAAAACGGACTTCGATATATCAGCAAACGTAAAAACAAATCCTCTGACAACAGGCTTTTTACTGTCCGCGACAAACCCTTATTTCCTGTTCTGGTGGGCAACAGTGGGACTTAACCTGGCTATAGATGCAAAAAACATAGGAAAAGCCGCACTTGTTATATTCGCAATTGTTCACTGGCTGTGCGATCTCGTCTGGCTGTGGCTGCTTACATGGACTTGCGGAAAAGGAACCAAACTGCTCAACCCTGAAAAACAAAAATACATCCTCGGTTTCTGCGCAGCGGCTTTGATAATTTTCGGATTGAAATTTCTCTACGACGCAATCATCTCTCTATAAAACAACCTTACACCTGATCCCCAACCTCACAGCCCGCTAATCAACCTGCTCTTTGGAACCTTGGTTTTCATTTTTATTGAGAGAATCCTCTCCATCATCTGTCAGCTTATGAACAGCCAGACCGCGTTCAGTATCACTCAAAATCTCCTTAAGAGTATGACGCGAAAGCTCTTTTTGGTATTTGTCCATAATAGACTTCAAAGGACCCGGCCTGTCCTCGTCGCGCTGAACAAATGAACCCTTTATCGAAGCCTCCACCACCTCGCTAAGGGTAATATTATCGCCATCAGTAGCCGGCACAAAACCAACCACAGGATCACTGGTCTTGATTAAAAGATTCTGACTGACAAGATGTTCCAGTATTTTCTCACCAAACTCACCGGGCAGATTCAACTTTGAATTTACGACCTGAGCTGAAACCGGAGCCCGCTTTTGCTCAAACTCAGCAAGGACAAAACGCAATATCCGAATCACAGCAAAATCATTTACCATAAAAAATTCTTCCCGCCGTTTCATTGCGTTAAGCTCTTTCTTCGTAAGAGTCTGCAGATGCTGAGTCGCAAACGTAAGAACAACACCAAACAAGACTATAAGCCATGTTACAAAAATCCACAAAACCCCCATAGGCACAAGTCCCATTATGCCGTAAACCTGACTTATATAGCTTTTCGGTATAAGAACTGTAACATACAGGGTCAAAAGATGTTTTGCTCCTGTCCAAATTAAAGCCGCTATCAAAGCCCCCCATAAAGCTGCCTTTGGGCTTACACTTGTATTAGGAATAAGAAAATACAGAGTGAACAGTAAAACAACACTGATAAAATAAGATAAAAGTGCTCTTAGAAAAGCAAAACCCTCAATCTGATCTCCCACGGAAAAATACTTTGCACTCATATACAGACCCAGCGCCAGCAGTAAAGGACCAAGTGTCAAAAGCGACCAGTAATTGACGATACGGTTTATAAAAGGCCTTTGCCTGGGTATATGCCAGATACTGTTAAACGCTTTTTCGATTGTTATCAAAAGCGCAATCGCAGCAAAGAAAATAATAACACCGTTAAAAAACGCCACCGCACCTTTATTCAGCTTTGAAATAAACCCGCTTGCCAGATCATCTATAACATCCGTAAGCTTAACGGTCTCCTCCTCCTGGCCTTGACCGCTGGTAATCATTATATCATTAAGCTGTGCCTGTTCATAAATAAGATGCCTTACCTGCTTGCCCACATCCTCTGATGCGGGAAACATCTGAAATACCAAAAATATAACGATCGTCAAAGGCACAATCGCAAATATTGTATTATAAGAAAGAGCAGCGGCAAGCTGAGCAGCCTTAGTCTCTTTCAAAAGCCGAACACACGTAGGCCAGACTTTAAGCTGAAATGCAAGATACCTTCCCCACCTGCCAAGCTCCTCAGTAGGTGCGGTGATAATATTTCTTATATTCTTCCTGAAATCACTGAAAATCTGCATCTGCCAATACCCAACTTTAATAAAATTTATTTTACCGGCCCTGCTTATCTCTTACTTAAAAATATCCTTTAGGCCCTG
>CAZAYB010000061.1:0-13137 GCA_964489215.1 uncultured Pirellulales bacterium | reverse complement strand
CAAAACTACTTCAGGATAACTTCCTCAAAGCAAAGACTAAGCTAAACTGCATGGACTTTGCCGACCTCCAGCAGCTCACACTCAAACTGCTTAACCAGAACCCCGAACTTACCAGACAGATTCAGGACAGATTTAAATACATCTTCGTCGATGAGTATCAGGACATTAACAATCTCCAGCAGGAAATTCTCGACAAAATCTCAAAACATGACAATATGTTCGTCGTCGGAGACATTAAGCAGAGCATTTATGCCTTCAGACAGGCAAACCCTCAACACTTCCTCGAAAAACTTGATTACGCTAATCTGAAAAAACAAAATAACAAATCCAAAAATGACATCAGCGTATACCTTCGTGAAAATTTCAGATCAAAAAAGCAGATACTGGATTTTGCAAACAGAATATTCTCGAGGATAATGACAAAGCAGACAGCATCTATGGATTACGACGAAAAAGCCAGCCTCATAGCAGCTGGCAGCAGCAATAATCAAACTGATAATTCTCAGCCGCTCACCGAACTTTGCATAATAGATGACGACACCGGTAAAAACCAGAAAAATGAAAACGACGAGGCCAGCTCCGATGATGAGTATTCTGCAACCTCTTCTCAAAGACAGGCCTTCCTTATAGCAGAACATATTAAAAAAATGACCGACCCTGCAAACCCGCTCATGATAACCGAAAAAAACACTAACATTAAAAGACCCGTAAAATACAGCGATATGGTAATTCTCATGCGCTCGCTTTCAAAAAGGGTCAACCAGTTTGTTGAGATACTTCAGCTTGCCGAAATCCCCGTAAACTCATCTGCATCCGCTGGATACTTTGCAAGAACTGAGATTACCGACATGCTCTCAATGCTAAAAGTCCTTGACAACCCCCTGCAGGACATAGAGCTGGCCGCTTTGCTCAGAGGCCCGATGTTAAACATCCAAGATGACGATTTGGCAAAGGTCAGATTATTCCATAATAATAATGATAAGCAAAAAACCAGCCTCTACGATTCTGTTATCCAATACATACAAAACGCTCCGCAAAGCCGGACACTCATAACAATTACCGAAGCCATGGAAAAAATTCAGAACTGGCGATCCCTCGCAGCCGCCGTCTCCGTAGCCGATTTGATCTGGCACATCATAAGACAAACTGGTTACCTCGCCTTTGTAAAGGCCATGCCCAACGGCCGACAAAGATACGCAAACCTACTCAAGCTCCATGACAGGGCCATACAGTTCCAGGGCTTTGCAAGCTCAGCATCAACTCACAGCCTAACAAGATTCATCGAGTTCATAAATAAAATGCTCGAATCCGACCGAGACTGGGCAATGGCTGAACCTGTCGTCCAAAACCAGAACTCTGTAAGGATAATGTCTGTACACAAAAGCAAAGGACTGGAATTTCCGGTTGTCTTCATAGCTAACATGGAAAAAGGGTTCAACAAAAAAGACCTTGCCGAAGAAATTCTCCTCGACGATAATCACTCAATGGGTATGCGGATAATTGACCCTGAAAATGATACTAAAAAAGACTCCGGACTAAGGCAGATTATTGCTGAAAAGAAAAAGACAACAATGCTCGCCGAGGAAATGAGAATACTTTACGTCGCACTCACCAGGCCAAGGGAAAGGCTCATACTAATAGGTTCAAAAAGTATTGAAAAATGTGCACAGCTGATAAAATCCATAATCACCGATACGGAAGATACAATATCCGCATCTTTACTCAATGAAATGAACAATCATTTAGATTGGCTCCTCTGCGCACTTTTTGATGAACAGAATCTTAGAAAAAAACTTCAGCTGAAATACGAAAACGCAAAAAATACTTCCCTTTTAGATGTAAGTCTCTTCTCTGCCGAAAAGCTCGACAATTCTTACAACAGGCTTTTAACAACAAACTCGCGCAAAAACAAAACCAAACAGACCGCTCCCTCAAATGAAAAAGTACAGAATCTCGCAAATACTATTCAGCACAAGCTGCAATGGCAATATCCAAATAAAAACCTCACAAACCTCGCCGCAAAAACAAGCGTTACAGAACTAACCCATCAAGGTGACGAATTCAAGCCTGAAAACTTCCAGTTCACCCTCAGGCGTTTGCCCGCCTGTATGTCAGGAACCACACCTGCCGCGGATCCCAGAAACATCGGCCTGGCCGCTCACCTTGTAATGGAAAAAATCGACCTCTCACAATCTGTTACTCCCCAAAATGTCACAGACACAATCGAAAAACTCATCGATGACGGTGCCTTTTCAGAACAACTCGCAAAAAAACTGGATCCCCGGAAAATAGCTGACTTCTTCCACAAAACCCAGATAGGCAAAATGGCACTGCTTGAAAGTTCCTTAGTCCACAGAGAATGGACATTCACATCTTCGGTAAAACATCAGCCGGATGATTTCCAGATAGTACAGGGAATAGTCGACATGGTCATAGAAACCAAAAACTCCCTGCACATCGTCGATTTCAAAACCGATAACGTAAGCCATGACCAGGTTGAAAAAAGAGCCGCACTCTACAAAACCCAGCTGAAAATATACTCAAAAGCAGCTCAGGATATCCTGAAAAAACCAGCTCAGTCTGCACACCTATACTTCCTCAAACCTGCGGTGCTGTACAAAATAACCTGACCATTTTCAGGACTTTATTTAAAATCTCACCATTTTATTATGCACATTGACGGAATTTGTGTGTATAATACGATAAAAAGAAGATACTTTTACAGGAGCTTAATATGCCGGATAATCAAAACGATACGCAAAACTCTGATAATTTTGACAAAAAAGTAAATGATGTCCTTGATACAATCCGCCCGCTGCTCCAGAGGGACGGCGGAGACCTGGAACTTGTTTCAATAGAAGAAGACAAAACCGTTAAAGTTCGACTCCAGGGAGCCTGCAAAGGCTGCCCAGGTGCTCAAATGACACTTAAAATGGGCGTCGAAAGAATCTTGCGCGAACAAATTCCCGAAGTAAAAGAAGTCGTCGCAGTCCAGTAGCAGTATAAAAATGGAATTAGATTCAATCCATGACTCTCATCAAGCCAGGCACATAAACAATGTAATTATTGTTATGCCCGCTTACAACGCCGCAGAAACATTAAAAAAAACTGTAAACGATATACCGAAAAACTGTTTCACTGAGATAATTCTCGTCGATGACCACAGCACTGACAATACCGTTGAAATTGCAAAAAAACTTGGCCTTACAGTTATTGAGCACAAAGAGAACAAAGGCTACGGAGCAAATCAAAAAACATGTTATGATATCGCTCTCGAAAAAAATGCCGACGTCGTTGTTATGCTGCATCCCGATTACCAGTATGATGGAAGACTGATACCTGCATTTGTCGATTACATAGCTAAAAATGTCTGCGATGTAATTCTTGGAAACAGAATAAGAAGCAGAAAAGAAGCAATTGCCTCAAAAATGCCCTTATACAAATACTTGTCAAACAGGTTCCTGACAATAATAGAGAACATGGTGCTCGGACAGAATCTTGGAGATTTTCACAGCGGATTCAGATGCTACCACAGATCCGTATTGGAAAAAATTCCATATAAAAACAACTCAGACGACTTCGTTTTCGATACTCAATTTCTCGCACAGGCTGTCTATTTTAATTTTACATTAGCCGACGCACCCATACCATGCAGATATTTTCAGGAAGCTTCCTCAATTAACTTAATCAGAAGCTGCAAATACGGACTGCTGACTCTAAACACAATGCTGAAATATATTTTGCAGAAAATGAAAATTGCACGCTTCAAAATCTTTGCCGAACCGACAAAATAAAGACAGCTCTGATAATTGCTCTAAACAGCAGGTAGTAAATTTGCTCTCTGGAAAGTAAGCCAACCCCCCCCTCAATCAATTGCTCTGTCCTTCTTATAAATATTCACGTATGGACAAATATGCCCCGGAACATTAACAGGCCACCCCGCAATCCCCAGTATATTCTTGTCTGGCCAAAGAACATCACCGCCGGTAAAATGACCAACCCTCGAATATTCAATCTCACCATTTTTAAGAGCACCTTTAATATCTTTGTTCTTCCTGCTGCCTGCCAGATACCAGCTCGAAACAACAATATAGTCCGGCATCTTCGACCAGTTCCCCTTAGCCGCTGCAATAGAAGGAGCTGACCAGCTCGGCCTGTAATTCAATATATGAAATTGCAGACGGGGAGCATATATCTTATTCCTGAAAAGTGCCGATACCGAGCTGTCAGAGCTTACATTTTCACGTACCCACTTTTCCGCCTGCACACGAGGATCGTTCGCAAGTTCAATAACCAGACCAACACAATAAAGAAACGACAAACCGTAAACAAAAGCTATCGGAACAAACTTCACCCAAAAACCAAACCGCCCAACCTTAACCAGATCTGAAAAAGCCTTGCCCAGTATTATCAAAAGCCCGATCATCGCTGGCATATAAAATCTCGGAACACTGAAACGGATACGCATTACCACCACAAAATAAAACGTAAACAAACCCAGCATCAGCATAACAGTCTTTAACGGAAAACGTATCAGACCGTAAATAACCGCAATCAAAGATGCACCCAGCAAAGGCCAGCCCATTCCCCTGTAAAACTGAACACAAACTTTCCACAAAAGGTTAAGCTGACCGGCAAATTTCGCATTCTCAGGGTCATCACCAAGAAACCTCGTCCAGAAGCTCATCCTCTCGAAATATCCCGAAGGCGAAAATATAATTCCCTGAAAGGTAGCGTAAATAAGCACAAGTATAAACGCCGCCAGTATTGCCTTTACAGAAAAAACTCTTTTCAAACCTTCCCTTACCCCTTGTTTGTTTTTGATAATGTCAACCGCATGATAAAGCACAAACGCTATCGGAACCGCTGCTATATAACCAGCCGCCGCATCTTTCGTACAGATACTGAACGCAAAACAAATCGGCATAAGCACAAAATATATCCACCTGCCCTGCCTGATACACTTCACAAAAAAGTACCAGCCCCAGACATACCAGAAAAGATACGGAACATCGACATTAGCTGTATGGTTATAATAAATAAAGATAACACAAACCGTAATCCCAAGCCCCGCAAATATTGCCGCGACCTTATCCTCAAAAAAATTCTTCGTAAGCATATACACACCGACAACAAGCCCAAGCCCCATAGTCATCGAAATTATCCTCGAAACTGCCGCAAGCTTGTCAAGCCTCTTCGGATTCAAAACAACAGCATTGCTCGCCCTGCCGTCAGGACCATAAATAATCTGAGGATTATCCTCCCAGTATTTTATCATCGGCCTGTAAAAAGCTGCGTTTATCAAAAACTGCATCCTCGGGTACTTATGCGTCCAGGTACCAAAAAGCCTGTGCATATTACCGACAACAACAATACCCTCGATTGAGTCAGGCGCCCACGAAACAAACCCCGTCCTGCCCCAGTCAAGCCCGATACTGCTAAGCACACCGCAAACCAGCACAATCACCAAAAGCCAGATGCGCTCCTTATGTTTGATTCGCATAACAACCTCAATTCAGCCTGACATCATCAGCCCAGCACATCACGTATCTTATCTGCATCCGGACTTTCGATAATACCTTTTTCCGTTATAATCGCCGTTATATTCTCTGCCCCGGTAACATCAAAAGCAAAATTAACCGCCCCCGCCTTGGCCGGCACCGTTAAAGTACCGCCAAAACATTTAACCTCATCCCCGCTCCTTTGCTCTATAGGTATCTCATCTCCCGATTCAATCGACAGATCAAACGTACTCGAAGGAGCTGCAATATAAAAAGGCACTCCAAAATGCCTCGCCAATATCGAAAGACCGCACGTGCCGATCTTGTTAGCGCTGTCACCATTAGCTGCTATCCTGTCAGCTCCCGTTATCACCGCATCTATCATCGACTTGCAAAAAAGCATTGAAGCACTGTTATCACATATCACGCTTACATCTATACCCGACTCACTAAGCTCCCAGGCCGTCAGACGCCCCCCCTGCAGCAAGGGCCTGGTCTCATCTGCATAAACCTTAAACTTCACCCCCTCCTCATGCGCCGCGTACATAGGCGCCAAAGCCGTACCAATACCCGCAGTCGCCAAAGCACCTGCATTACAATGCGTAAGCACCCCACCGCCTTCAGGAATAAACCTTTTGCCGTTTTGACCTATAGCCTCACACATCATCTCATCCTCACGGCAAATTTCATGGGCGCATTCAAGCATATGTTCTTTCAGCTCTCTGACATCCGCAAACTCATTCTCCGTCGCCTCTTTCTTCATCCTGTCAAGGGCACGAAAAAGATTAACTGCCGTTGGCCTGCTCGTTGCCAGATAGTCGGCATTCTTTTCGATATGCTTAACTGCACCCTCCAGATCTGAATCATCATCATATTCCCTAAGACAAATACATACCCCGTAAGCGGCACTTACACCTATCGCAGGCGCCCCCCGAACCGCAAGAGTCTGTATCGCCTCATAAAGTTCAGATACTGTCCCGCACTTTAGATATTCAACCTTACCAGGCAAAACACGCTGATCGATCAAATGTAAATAACCGTCCTGGGAACCTTTCCATTCAAGAGTTTTGGGTACCATATTATTTTAATCTTCCTGTTCCAGCTTCCTCTTAAGGTAAGCAGCCGTATAACTGGTATTCTTTTTAACTATCTCCTCAGGAGAACCGGTCGCGACAATCTCGCCGCCTTTATCACCGCCTTCAGGACCGAGATCTATAATATAATCTGCCATCTTGATAACGTCAAGATTATGCTCTATTACAATCACGGTATTACCCATATCACAAAGTTTACGAAGAACGTTCATAAGATTATGAATATCTGCAAAATGAAGACCGGTAGTCGGCTCATCGAGAAGATAAAGTGTATGTCCGGTGTTGGGCTTGCCGAGCTCAGAAGAAAGCTTGACCCTTTGTGCCTCACCGCCGCTCATCGTCGTAGAGCTTTGACCGAGTTTCATATAACCAAGCCCCACATCACAAAGAGCCTTTATCAGTCTCTGTATCTTAGGAAAGTTGCAGAAAAACTCCTTCGCCTCCTCAATCCGCATTTCCAGAACATCTGAAATATTCTTACCCCGATATGTTATCTGCAAAGTTTCTGGATTATACCTCGAACCCTTGCACTTCTCACAAATCACAAAAACATCCGGAAGAAAATGCATCTCGATCTTCTTGGTACCCTGACCCTGGCAATACTCACATCGACCCCCCTTGACATTGAAACTGAACCTGCCGGGCTTATAACCCCTTATCTTAGCCTCCCTTGTCTTGGCAAAAAGCTGTCGGATAAGATCGAAAACACCGGTATATGTAGCGGGATTGCTCCGCGGGGTCCTGCCGATAGGTGACTGGTCAATCTCGATAACCTTATCGACATGAGATATTCCAAGCAGACGCTTATGAGCGCCGGGCTTTTCCCTGCTGCTGTAAAGACGGCGTTTAAGAGCCTTCAAAAGTATCTCCGTAACAAGCGTACTCTTGCCCGAACCGCTTACACCTGTAACACAGGTAAGAACACCTATAGGAAACTTGACGTTTATCTTTTTAAGATTATTCTCCGTCGCCTCTTTAACTTCAAGAGCGTTATGGAGATTATACTTCCTCCGCTTAGCGGGAAGCTTTATCCTGTTTTTGCCGCTGAGATACCTGCCGGTTATAGACTTGTCACAGTCCATTACTTCCTTAAGTGTGCCCTGCACCACCAGTTCTCCGCCGTCTCGGCCCGCTCCGGGACCAATGTCGATTATATGATCCGAAGCTGAGATAACATCGTCGTCATGCTCAACAACAACTACAGTATTACCGGTATCGCGAAGCTTTTTAAGAATATCAAGAAGCCTGTCATTGTCTCGCCGGTGAAGCCCGATAGTAGGCTCATCGAGCACATAACAGCACCCGACAAGACCGCTGCCTACCTGCGTAGCAAGCCGAATACGCTGAGCCTCTCCACCGCTTAACGTCCTGCTCGAACGGTCAAGGGTAAGATAACCCAAACCCACATCGAGCATAAAACGCAGCCGGGCACGGATCTCCTTAAGAGGGGCCTGGGCAATAAGCTTACGTTCATTGTCAAAAGAAAGACCTTCAAAAAAAGCTATCGCTTCGGTTATACTCATCTTTGAAATTTCAGAAATACTTTTGCCGTTTATCGTAACTGCCGTAGCCTCTGGCCTAAGCCTTGAACCCTTACAGCTCCTGCAGGGCGACTCCGAAAGATAATTGTGAAGCCTTGCCTTTACATATTCACTGGTAGTATTCTCCCACCTGCGCTGAAGATTAGGGATTACACCCTCAAATGATATGCCGTATTTGTTCTCATCCTTTTTTTTGGTGCCGTGAATAAGAATCTCGCGGATTTTAGCCGGTATCTTTGAAAAAGGTGTCGACTTGTCTATTCCGAAGTTCTTGCAGAACTTCTTGATCAGGCGGTTATAATAGATATTCATACGCTTGCCCCCTTTTCGCCAGGCCTCTATCGCACCATTCTCAAGAGAGACACTCTTTTCCGGAACTATAAGCTCAGGGTCAAATTCCAGTATCGTCCCAAGACCGTCACAAGACTTGCACGCTCCATAGGGACTGTTAAAACTAAACAGCCTCGGAGAAAGCTCTTCCAAAGATGCCTCAGGATGGTCAGTGCAGGCAAACTTCTCGCTGTATATTACCTCTTCCCATTTATTACCGGAATCATTTCCTCCAGGCTCCGAAACCATTACCCCCATAACCCCGTTACCTGCCTTAAGGGCCATCTCTACCGAATCGGCCAGCCGAATACGAATTGAATCCTTGATTATCAGCCTGTCAACCACCGCCGCTATATCATGCTTCTTTTTCTTGTCAAGAGATGGAACGCTGTTAATATCATAAACCGTACCGTCTACCCTGGCACGAACAAAACCGTCACGGTGAATATGGGCAAGAACCTCTTTATGCTCTCCCTTTTGACCGCTTACAACAGGAGCAAGAAGCTGAATCTTGCTGCCGGCGGGCCTTTCAAGAATTGAATCTACTATCTGACTGGAATGCTGACTGGTGATAGGCTTGCCGCATTTCCAGCAATGTGGCTCTCCTGCCCTTGCAAAAAGTATTCTGCAGTAATCATATATCTCTGTAGTTGTAGCTACCGTACTGCGGGGATTATTGCTGGCGCTTCTTTGCTCTATGGCAATAGTAGGCGGCAAACCCTCGATGTTTTCAACTTCCGGTTTTTGCATCTGCTCGAGAAACTGCCTTGCGTATGCGCTTAATGACTCAACGTATTTACGCTGACCCTCGGCATAGATAGTGTCAAATGCAAGAGAACTTTTACCCGAACCGCTTATCCCGGTTACAACTACGAATTTATCACGCGGTATGTCAATATCAATACCCCGAAGGTTGTGCTCGCTTGCCCCGGTTATCTTAATGGCCTTATACATAAAATAATCTCGATATTAAGCCCGTAATCTGTACACTGTCTTTAGACGCAATTTACACAATGCGCCAATTTCGCAATTGTATCAATGAATACCAGTAAAATAAAGAACTTTTTGATATCGCACAAAACTTTTTATTAACGGGGAAAGCTTTGAAAATAAAAAATCTTCACAAATGGGAAATGGACTGCAAAGCCGCCGTACAACTTCAGAAAAAGCTGAAAACTATGGTAAAAAAAACAAAAATTAAAAAAAGCATAAAAACCATAGCTGGTCTGGATTGCGCTTTCAGCAAAGACAAAAAACAAATATTCGCTTCTGTAGTAATGCTAAAGTTTCCAGGCCTTGAACCGATTGAATCGGCCTATGCTGTTGACGAGGTTAAAATGCCCTATGTGCCCGGCCTGCTGTCATTTAGAGAAGCGCCCGCCTGCATAAAGGCTGCCCAAAAACTAAAACATACGCCTGACCTATTCCTCGTTGACGGCCAGGGAATAGCACACCCCAGAAGACTGGGAATAGCCGCCCATCTGGGACTGTTTTTCCAAATACCGACAATAGGATGCGCAAAAAGCAGACTCACAGGTACTTACCGCCAACCTCAGCCGCAAAAAGGCAAGCATACATTACTATACGATAAAGATGAAATTATAGGAGCGGTATTGAGAACCAGAACAAATGTAAAGCCTGTTTTTGTGTCAATAGGCCATTTATGCACTCTGGAAGACGCACTGAAATATACCTTAAAATGCTCCATAAAATACAGACTCCCCGAACCTGCAAGAATTGCACATAATCAGGTTGCTAAAATCAAAAAAAAGTACCAGTAAACCTTTCATTTTCTTTGTAAAAGCTTAAAGCAAAGCATATTAGCTCATAAAAGGTGTTGTGAAAAAAATCACAAAACAAATAGTCGCGATTTTCGTACAGCAAGATAGTGTTAAAAAAAGATGCTACATCGATATTATCTTCACTGAAGAGTTGTTATTATATAATAGAAATAAAAATTAAAAACTAATGCAATTATCTGGCTTAATTAATGAGAGGCAAAAATGATTGCTGATATAAGAATGAAAGATAGTATGCTTGACCTTACTCGCAGAGCTTATACAGAAAATAAAAGGCTGGTTGTTCCGCTGGTTGGGTTTCCCGGGGCCGAAATACTCAACACATCGATAAAGGTTGCCCAGCAAAACCACGGTATGCACTATAACTGCATAGAAGCGCTGGTTCATCAGTTAAAGCCTGATGCTGCCTTTATGATGATGGATTTGTCTGTAGAGGCTAACGCCCTTGGTTTGCCTGTAAGGTTTCCCACCGATGAGTCAAGTACCGTTGAGCTTCATCCGGTAAAAAAAGTCAGCGACCTTGACCATTACAGAAGAATTAACATTATGCAGGACGCAAGGGTGCAGTCTTATGTCAAAACTATTGAAATGATGCGGATTGGATTGAGCGATGACGTAAAAGTCGGGGCTTATATAATCGGGCCGGTCACCCTGGCAGGACTGCTGGAGTCGGCTGAACAGGTCGCTTTGGATTCAGTACTGGAACCTGAAAAGCTGCACGGTATTTGCAGATTTACGACAAGTATCATCATAGAGTACGCAAAGGCACTTACCGCCGCTGGAGCTGATATTGTCTGTATACTGGACCCGACGGCCTCTATATTAGGGCCTGAACAGTTCAGGGAATTTACAGCCGGGTACGTCGCGAATATTATGGACAGCTATAAATACGACCAGGTAGACACGATATACCACATCTGCGGAAACACGACTCATCTGCTTGAGCCGATGAGGGATATGGGGATACAGGCTTTAAGTCTTGATTCTCCTGAAACGGGGCTTGACCTTGCACATGCGGCAAAGACGGTTGGCGAAGATGTTATAATAATCGGAAATGTAAACCCAACTCTTGTTATGAGAGATGGTACGGTTCAGGACGTTGAAAAAGCGGTTAATGAGCTTATGGAAAAAATGAGGCCCTATCCGAATTTCATTTTGAGTACCGGCTGCGACTTGCCGCCTGGTACACCGCTTGAAAATATGAAAGCGTTTATGAGAGCTGGAAGAAATTTTAAGTAAAATTAAAAAAAATATAAATAAATACTTGATTTTGGGTTCGGTATAATTATAATCGCCTGCTCACAATTGAGTAATAACCGCAAAACCTTATGTAAGTATAGGTATTGTATAGATTTTCATAACATCCTCCTCCGAAGCACGTTCGATATTATTTCGGGCGTGCTTTTTTTATGCGCAAGCAAACGGGCCCTATTATGGGCCCGGTTACCTGATATTGAATGTGCTTTTATAAGCAGGTTATTCAAATGTCAGCTTAACAGCTGATTGCGCTTTGCTTAAGTGCTTTTGTTTTTAATGGTTTAGATTATTGGTCGTACTGCCTGCGGGGACGCCGTCTTTGACGCTGACCTTGCTGGTCGTCGTCCTGATTTTGACGGTTTTGGCGCCTTTGACGCATACGGTCTTTGATTTCTTCGGTTAGCTCTTTGATCTTGTCGAGCTGTTCTTCTGTGAGAATTTCCTCGACAGCGGCGTGTTTTTCGGCCCGGAGTACCGCGGCATCTCCAATAGCTGAACCTATCAGGGCGGCTGCGGCTCTGATTTCCTGCTCATCAGCGCCCTGGCGGACCAGTTCTGAGAGTTCTTTTCTAAGTTCTCTTACTTCTTGCTGAGCGGCGTTGATGGCATCGTCATCTTCGCTAAGTTCTTTTAGCTGCTCGAGTTGCTCATCGGTTACGCCAAGTTCGTCCTGGTGTCTGGTAATCAATCTTAGCATCATCCGGCTTCTTTGAGGCCTATTCTGACGCATGCCAGGACGCATTGGACGATTGCCGGGACCATCGAAGTCGCGTGCAAAAACGCTTGTCTGTGTCATTGCGATAAGCGAGATCAATAATAACAATCCAATTTTCTTCATTTTACTACCCTTTCATATAAGTTGTTAATGTTTAATAAGATACAGTTTTTTACGGTTAGTTTTTCAAGCTTATAAGCGTTTGAAAACAGATATTTGACTGTTGAATATTTGCCTTCACCAGTACAGACGGATTCGAAGTATATTTATTGCAAAAATAAGAAATATTTGAAAAATGTATGGTAAATATTGTGTTGGATTAGCAAGGGCAAACAAGGTTTGAAACGGGTGTTCAATGCGACACCTGGTATATAAGAAAATCCGCAAAATTTTTATAAGGTTTTTATTGGTATTGCTTTACGTTAAATTGGGTGTTTTTTAAAAACTGGCCAAAAGTGACCAATGGCGACCAAAAGTTAGCCTGTTTTTAGCGCTTTTTTTACGTTTTTTTGCAAAAAAGGGGTGGAAGTAAAAAGGTGGGAAATGTCGTCAACCCGGTCGGGATTTTTTTCGTTTCAGCAAAATAGTGCAACTACGATTCGTTCGGGGGGTGGTTTTAGGCAGCGATAATTTAATAGCATAGGAATTTGTATTTGATGATTTTTGATGGACAAAAAGGAATGATTATGGGTTATATATGGTCTATGAACTGGTTAAGAGGCATGATCGGGATGTTGACGCGAGTGTTTTGTCGGTTCCGAGGTGTCGCAACGGAAGTCCCCGCCGCATTCGGGGCAGACGATGGCAGGGAATCCCTCCGGTTCCGCATTTGGAAACGCATCCACCACAATATCTTCGACCCAGTCAGAGTAGCTACAAGAACGGCAGCGGTATTTGTAC
>CAZAYB010000060.1:8459-13173 GCA_964489215.1 uncultured Pirellulales bacterium | reverse complement strand
CCTTGCTTTCGGCGGCAATGAGTACTCTATCAAGCCAGTTTCATGCTGTCGGTACAAGCATTGGAAGGGACGTTTATGAAACTGTGAGCGGCAGACATGGTCACGGTATAGCAGTAACCCGAATCGGAGTGATAATCGGTATCATCTTTGCAGTTATAATCAGTAATTACGCAAGGGGCGGATATATTATCGCAAGGGCAACGGCTATTTTCTTTGGTTTGTGTGCCTCAACTTTTCTGCCTGCATTTTTCGGAGCTCTTTTCTGGAAGAAGTCAACTAAACCTGCCGCTGTAATATCTATTATAGTAGGATTTTTGGTAACTGCTTTCTGGTTATTGTTCATCAAGGACAAGGAAGCCAGGGCGTTGGGTTTCTGCTATGCTCTTTTCGAGAAACACTCATTACTTCTTGATAAGCCAAACTGGTCGGTGGTGGACCCGATTATCATTGCTTTGCCTATTTCTATAATTGTTTTTGTGGCGGTGAGTTTTGTTACCAAGTCTATGCCTCAGGAGCATTTAGATAAATGTTTTGCCGGGAAGGTACCGGCTCAAAATGAGTAAAAAATGTGAACGTAAAGTCAATCGAGCAATAATTTGTTAAGGTATTAAGGAGAAAAAAATGGAACGCAAAACTATTTTGTTGATGTCTTTGCTGATCTTTCTGGTTGCGGTGCTGCAGGGGATTGCTTTGGCAAAGGAGTCGCCTTTGACGGCTCAGGAAAAAAAGGAATTTTTTGTAGGTGAACAGGCCGAGACTCACTGGCATGAAATGCACGGTGAATGGCTGAACACTTTCCATCATCCTACAGAGTGGTGGACAAATACGCTGGATGTAAGGTTCCGTGAAGTTTATGCGGAAAACTATACCACCATGACACAGGAAGGTGCAAACAACTACGCTCATTACCAAAGATACAGGACAAGATGGGGAAGTAAGTTCAATCTTCATGACAACATTGATTTCAACATGAGACTTACATGGGAGTTTTTTACGTGGGATAAACCCGACAGCAGGGATTCAGCTGTTGATTTTGACGAAATGATTTTCGATCATTTCAATCTTGAGTTCAGGGATGTGTTTGATATGCCTTTGAAAATTGTTTTCGGTCGACAGGATATAATCCTTGGCAACGGGTGGCTTGTCGCAGAAGGTACTCCCGCAGACGGTTCGAGGACAATCTTCTTTGATGCTATTCGTGCTACTTACGACTGGCAGGAAATGGATACAGTTCTTGATGTTATTTATATTCAGCAGTGGGATGAAGAGGACACATGGCTTCAGCCGATCAACCATCGTGCAAAGGGCAGACATCTGACGCAGGGTCAGGACGAAAGAGGCATTATTGCTTACGCAACTTACAACGGCCTGGAAAATAAAACTCTTGAAGGTTACTATATCTACAAAGAAGGCAGGACCAGCGACTACTGGGGAGCCAGAAGAGGCGGAGTAGATATGGAACTGCACACATTCGGCGGTGCATTAAGAGGCAAGCTTGATGAAAACTGGTCTTACAGTACTGAGGGTGCTATACAGGGCGGCCAAAAGGACAGAGATGATCAGTTCGCATTTGCTACCAACAACCGAGTTCAGTACGCCTTCCACGACAAGTACAAAAACAAAGTCTTCCTTGATTATGAGTTCCTTTCAGGTGATGAGGCAGGGACAAGCAAGGACGAAGCGTTTGATCCGCTTTGGGGTGACTATCCTCAGCTGCAGCGCGGCGGCGATCTTCCGATTTATGTATGGTCCGGTGAGACTGGTCACCTTGGCGAGATGACAAACTTCCATCGCTTTGGTGTTGGTCATGAGTTTGTACCGTTTGAAAAATGGACGATGCAGACGCTTTACAATATCTATTGGGCAGATGAAAACACCCTTGGCGGCAGAGCAGATACTCTGGCAGGGCCAAACTACTCTGACAACGGCAATCTCAGGGGTCATATGCTGACAGGATATCTAAAGTATAAATGCTGTAAGAATCTTTCGGCTCATCTTTTGATGGATTACTTTATGCCTGGTGACTTTTACGATTCCAGCAGTCGGGACCATGCTCTTTTCCTGAGGTTCAACATTCAGTACGGCTTCTAAATTTCTACAAGCCGATATTACATAAACCAAAGGGCCCGGTTAGTCCGGGCCTTTTTTATGCGCGCAAAATGTCAAAAAGGGGTTGTTTTTGTTAAAAAGCGTAATATTCTTGACTTTTGGTCCTTATTGTGCTATATAGAAATTCCCTCAATTTTAAGGAAAATGGTTCGGAAGGATAGCAAATGATCTGGAATGAAGAAATTGAAACCATGCCCCTGGAGGATCTCAAGAACCTCCAATCGGACAGACTAAGAGAAATTTCGTCTTACGTTTACAACAATTGCCCGGTTTACAAAAAAAAGTTTGACGAGACGGGCGTATCGCCAGGCGATATCAAGGATATCTCAGATATCACTAAATTGCCTTTCACAACAAAACTGGATATGCGGGACAATTATCCGTTTGGACTTTTCAGCAGGCCGAGAACCGATCTTGTTGAGATTCATGTTTCAAGCGGGACAACGGGCAACCCGACTCTGGTTGGTTATACCAGGGACGATATCGCACTGTGGTCGGATGTTATGGCAAGGTCGCTTTGCTGTGCGGGCGCAGAACCTGAGGATACGATTCAGATTGCATACGGTTACGGACTGTTTACGGGGGGTTTGGGGTTTCATTACGGAGCACTTGAAATGGGCCTGACGATTATTCCGACATCTTCTGGTCAGACGAAAAGGCAGATAAAGATAATGCAGGATTTTTCACCTCGAATACTGGCTTGCACTCCCAGTTATTCTCTGTACATTGCCGAGGCATGTACTGAGCTTGGCCTGGACCCGAAAAACACTAAATGGGAGATAGGAATCTTCGGGGCTGAACCATGGTCAGAGTCTATCAGGAAAGACATTGAAGATTCACTGGGGATTCTGGCAACGGATGTTTACGGTTTGTCGGAAATCATAGGGCCTGGTGTATCTCAGGAATGCACATATAAAGAAGGACTGCATATTTTTTCTGATGTGTTTTATCCTGAAATCATAGACCCCGATACTGGCCAGCCTGTCCCAGCCGGTCAGGATGGGGAACTGGTTATAACAACACTTACAAAACAGGGTATACCTTTGATAAGGTACAGGACCAGGGACATTGTCTCGATTAACAATGAAAAGTGCAAATGCGGCAGAACAAGCCCAAGAACAAGTAAAATCAAGGGAAGGACCGATGACATGATCGTTGTCCGCGGAATTAATGTTTTCCCGTCACAAATAGAGCATGTGCTGCTGGGAATCGAGGGTACTCAGCCTCACTATCAGCTTGTAATAGACAGGGAAAAGCATCGTCTTGATAAGGTTGACATAATGGTCGAGGTTGATGAAAAAATATTCTCCGATGAGATCAAGCAGATGCACGCGATAGAGCAGAAGATCAAGAAGGAGATCGAAGCGGTTCTGTCGATAGGTGTACAGGTAAAGCTGGTGGAACCTAAAACCATTGAAAGAAGTATGGGCAAGGCCAAGCGTGTGGTAGATAAAAGGTCATTGTAAAACTGCCTTAAAATAGACAAGGAGCTGAATATGAAAATTACACAGATTTCTGTTTTTCTTGAAAACCGAAGCGGCAGACTTTTTGACGTTACCTCTCTGCTTGGCTCAAACGACATAAACATAAGGGCACTTACAATAGCAGAAACTGAAACTTTCGGTGTGCTGCGAATCGTAGTGGATAAACCCGGGGCTGCCTTTGAGCTATTGAAGGAAAACAGCTATACCGCCAATATTACCGAAGTGGTGGCAGTGGAGATTGAGGACAAACCCGGCGGGCTGGCCAATATTCTTAAAGTTCTTTCCCAAAACGATGTCAATATTGAATATATGTACGGTTTTGTAGAAAAGTTCTCAAACAAGGCGCTTGTTGTTTTCCGATTCGAGGACCCGGAAAAGGCAATGAAAGTCCTTTCTTCTGAGAATATTAACGTTGTTACCGAGGCGGATATCAAGGGCCTTTAGCCAGATCTGCCAATTTTTGAAATGAAACTATATTTGTAACTGGAACTAAAAATGCAGGTGACTTACTGGCAAAAGGAGATTGAAACCGCTCCTCGCTGCGATATTGAAAAAATACAGCTTCAACGATTGAAAAAAATTGTCGAATTGGCTTTTCAGACCCCGTTTTACAAAAAGCGTCTTTCAAGGGCCAATATTAACTCGCCCGATGATATAAAAACACTGGACCACATAAGGGACATTCCTTTCTCTACAAAAGACGACCTTCGTCAGAATTTTCCGTTTGGTCTGCTGGCGGCGGAGTTTACAGACGTTGTAAGGATTCACTCCTCAAGCGGTACAACCGGAACTCCTACTGTTATATATCTTACTGCAGATGATATGGAAAGGTGGACCAATCTGGTTGCCAGGTGCTGTGTAACAACCGGAGCTTCAAGAGAGGATGTATTTCAGAACATGATGAGCTATGGTCTTTTTACGGGGGGGCTTGGTCTGCATTACGGCGCTGAAAGGGTTGGGATGACTGTAATACCAATCGGAGGAGGGAATACTCAGCGTCAGATAAAAACCATGAAGGATTACAAAACGAGTGTACTGCATATAACTCCAAGCTATCTGCTTCATATTAACACTCTTTTGCCGGAATACGATACGAAACCGTCAGATCTTTCCATCAAAAA
>CAZAYB010000060.1:0-8359 GCA_964489215.1 uncultured Pirellulales bacterium | reverse complement strand
GAAGCGATGCCGCTTATGAGATATCGAACGAGGGATCTGGCTTTTGTTCATACAGAGCCTTGTCCATGTGGAAGGACTCACAGAAGGCTAAGCAGGATCATGGGCAGAACTGATGATATGCTTATTATAAACGGTGTAAATGTATTTCCGTCGCAGATAGAAGAGGTGGTAATGTCCGAGCCTCAGGTTGGTACAAATTATCAGATACAGATCGATAAGCACGGAGCTCTTGACTATCTTGTTGTGAAAGTGGAAATATATCAGAAGATGTTTACCGGAGAACTTTCAGCTATCGAAGAGCTGAAACGAAAAATAACCGACAAGGTCAGGGCCTCGATAACAATAAATCCGCATATTGAAATTCATGAACCAGGTTCGCTGCCAGCTTTCGAGGGCAAGGCAAAAAGAGTTATCGACAACAGGCCGAAGGATGTGTAGGTTATAAGCTGATTAACCGAGCTGTAAATTAAACACACAAATAAAGTCAAAAGAGGGATCAAATGGCAAAGCAGCTTACAGTATTTGTAGAAAACAGGCCGGGGAGGGTAAAAAACGTAGCAAAAATTCTGGCAGAAGGAGGTTTTAACGTCTGGGCGTTTACAATTCAGGACAGAGGTGAGTTTGGACTTATGAAGGTTATCGTTGACAGGCCCAAGGACGCTCAACTGGCTCTTGAAGATAGAAATCTGGCCTGTGCGATAAAGGATGTACTTGCAATTACGGCTAAGGATAAGACGGGCAATCTTGGGAAGCTTACGGAAGTACTGCTGAATAAAGGTGTCAACATTGCAGATGCCTATGGCTTTGTTGCTCCCAAGGATAAGGATAAACAGGGGCTTTGCTTTCTGGAGCTTAAAAACGCATCTGCATCCGATATCGAAGAGGCTCTGTGCGAAAACGGTTTTTCAATAATGTCAGACTCGCAGCTTTACGACCTTTAGGACAATATGACCTTTAGAGCAATTATTAGAGCTGCCCTTAACAATTATTCATCTGTTAGTGTTGCTTTTTCAATTACTATAGGCTCAGTGGGCACATCATCGTGTCTGCCGCTTCTGCCGGTTTTGACTTCAGCTATCTCATCGACAACATCCATTCCTTCAACGACCTTACCAAACACAGCGTAACCGGGGTTGTCAGAACCTTTATAATTCAAAAATTCGTTGTCAGCCAGGTTGATAAAGAACTGGCTGGTAGCGCTGTGAGGGTCGTTGGTTCGTGCCATTGCAATTGTGCCTCTGTCATTTTTGAGTCCGTTAGAAGCTTCGTTTTTTATCGGTGCCTTGTTCGCTTTTTCAGTCATATCCGCTGTCATTCCCCCGCCCTGTATCATGAAGTCCGGGATAACGCGATGGAATATCAAGCCGTCATAAAAACCGTCATTAACATACTGCAGGAAATTTTCAGCAGTTACCGGTGCTTTGTCCTCGTTTAGTTCAATAACAATATCGCCTTTACTTGTTTGTAATTTTACCATGGTACCACCTTTCACTGATTTTAAATTATTGCTTGTTGCTGTCTTTTGGGCTTGAGAGTTGTTATTTTGCTCATGCCGGTTTTGCTGTCCGGCTTTGCTGATATAACTTTCGTTATTGTCATTTTCACATCCGCAAATCATGAGGACCGGCAAAAGCGTAACAACAAAACATGACAGAACATTTCTCATTTCAGTTACCTTGAAAAAAATTTTATTCTACATGCCCTCAAAAAATTTGCTTAACATCGATGACCGGCCTGAACCTCGGGGCGCAATTTTCAGGGGCTCTGGTATTTTTGTTATTTGTCACCAACTTACATGATAACATTTTTATGTCAACCAAAAACGAAACCAAAAAGGATTACCCGGCTTGATTGTGTAAAAAAAAATAAAAAATTTTAAAAAAATATTCCCCGTTCATGTTTCTTCATCCCGGCTTTTATTGGACGTTATTAATGGTCCTATAACCGGAGTTATCAAACAACAATATATTGATTTTGTTAGGCTTATATACGTAAATATAGTACTGGGTATATTTGGGATGGCATTTTATAGCGTAAACGTGTCATTCAAGAAAACCTACCGTCAAATCCGATATCGCTTATGAGAGTTGTTTTCAAGGAAGAAGACAGAAACAGTAACGGAGTATAAAAATGACTAAAAGAGAAACAATCGATATGATCATGGAGATCAATCGAAGCGCAAGGCCGGAATTTCTGGCAGAGTTTGAACAAAGGGATCTTGACCTTTATCTGGAGAATTTGTTGGAAGTAGATACAGAGCCAGCTCTTATGGTTGCCTAAGCCATAGCCTGGCAAATCCGCCCTCAAAGCGGTTTTTGGGACAAGGATGTCTTGATAATCACGCAATGGATTGACAAATCAAGGGCTGAAAGGACGAAATGCTGAATTATTTGGCGTTTCGTCCTTACTTTATATACACTTTACCTCTTGCCAAAGATACAATTGCTCATTATTATAGAAATTTAATAGAATTTCTAATTTGAAAGGCTCCACGATGGAACTTACCATAATGATGAGAATACGAGTAGCTGTTGCACTTTCAGTGGGAGTTGCAGTTTTGGGACTGCTTGCCTGGCCGCTTGTAAGGCCGGACGACCCAACCATGGCGGTAACATTGTATACCGGCTTTATAGGCATTTCTGACATGATAATCTGTGCGGTACTGGCGTTTGCAGCAGGTTTCCTGGCTTACTTCGCTGCTTATCCTTTCGGTATGCAGATAGCGCCTATGGCGGTTCCTGCGGGTCTTGCAACGTGGAGTTTTCTGGCAGGCGATATGAAATCGCTGATCAGATTAAACCCTCTATATACCGAAAGACTGGAAATATATGCTTCTTTCAAATGGGAGGCACTTTTCTGGCTTGCCTTGACAGCAATTGGGTATACAGGGGTACTTGCAGCGTCGAAAATCATAAAATCAAGGGACACATCACACCTGGAGAACCCTTCAAACAAAAACCAGTTCAATATAATTAATATTGCATTTACCATTGTCGTCTCAACGATAATAGCGAATTTTGTTGTAATGCTTTTGGCAAAGGACGTTTCAATGTACGACAAACAGCTTGGTTCGGTCATAGGTCAGCCTGCGGCGGTTCAGATTGCTTTTGCGGTAATGGTGGCTTTCGGGGCTGCTGCATTTGTTGCAAAGTATTTTCTTAAAACAAGTTACATTGCACCAGCAGTTTGTACAGTAATACTGTCATTTATCGGGGTAAAATTTTTCACGCCACCGGATGTTTTGGAATATATGTCAAAAAACTGGCCAGTTGCCTTTTATCCGGGTCCAATCAGCACAATTTTGCCGATACAAATGGTCGCATTTGGTGTGATTGGGGCGGTAGTTGGCTATTGGGCTGCGGTAAAATATGATTACTGGCGGAAGAATGAACAGGCCTAAGAGGCTTATTTGACTTTAAATGTCCTTTATGTCTCCAAGCTTGGTCTTAAAAAACTTTTTTTCGCACCGAAAATCAAACAGTCCGTATAAACTACTAAATATATGTACATTATTCAATAAAACAGTATTTTAAAAAAGCTTTTTAATTTGAATTTGCATAAGCATCGCTTTGTAACTCTTTGTTAATTAAAAACTTACAAGATTCACTTCCCGGGTTTCGCAATTTAGCCAAAATATGGATAAATTTTTATTACTATACCCGCTCCATATTGCCGAATAACACTATGTTCTATACTTTGGACTGCGTTTTTCAACTTTTTTTAGTTGAACCCAGGGTAATAGTGTATAATATAAAACTGTGGCAGTTAAAGGGTTAGGAGCTGATAATCCCTTTAGAGCTGTCAGAATGCGAAAAGGAGTCGCAAATGTTGGTCCTTAGCAGACAGAAGGATGAGTCGATAGTTATCGGTGATAATGTCGAAATTACTATCGTAGACGTCAGAGGTGACAAAGTGCGATTAGGTATAAACGCACCCAGGGAGATATCCGTTCACCGTAAAGAAATATATAATGCTATTCAAAGAGAGAAAGCTCAGGATAATTCTGAAGCCGGCGATAAGCAGACTAAAAAAACTCATCATGCCGACAATACCAATCCTGACAAAAGAGATATTGCCTAAATACAGTTAAAAGTCAGTGTCTTTGTGTTTACAATTTACGGCTTTTTGTGAGCAAAGCATGTCCAGTAAAAAAAGCAGCAATTTAACTTTACCAAACTTTTTCTGTCTTCCAAATTTTTTTCCGCATATAAATTTACCTTAGTCATATAGTTAGAATCTTCCCCATTTCTTTTTCCATCTTAACAGCGATTATTCTTGTATTTTTTACAGTAATTTGTTATATTAAATTATGGCAGGTTTGACCCCTGCGGTGTTCGTGAGAGTTTGCTGATTTTGAAGAACCGATGCCCTTAATAGGGGAGGTCAGACCTTGATGGATCGGACAAGCCCGCTTTGACGGGAAGTTCGGACACAAGCAACGATCGCCCACCTGATATTAAAGGGTTCTTTAAAACCATCTCCACGGCACAAGCGGAGGTGATTCTGCTGATAAAAGGTTCGCGATAAGCGAGCCTTTTTTTCTTATGGAATAGTTATGAGTGTTGTTTCAAGAGTGCAATTTACGGATTATAACTCTAAACGCGGTAGATGCAGTTGGCAGTCAGATGCTCGGTCACAATCCTGAATCAATAGAATATCTTACTCTGGCCAATGGTATCATTGGTGAACTTGACAACATTGAGGTAGTAACAAATTAAGGGAACCTCTAAAAATGTTTGGTGTTTCCTAAAAGCTGACCAGTTTTTCGTATTCGCCAACCTTTCCATTGTCCATACAGCAGTTAATTATGTCCTTTCCGAGGGGGTCAAGATCAGGGTGCAAAAACTTCTTCAGTTCTCTTACAAAAAAGTCATGGAGAATTTTTGAGCCTGCATCGTAACCTTCCTCTCCAACTTCAGACTGCTTATCCACCTGCAGCAGCCAATGCGGAATAATTGTACCTTCAACCTGCATACTGTTAAATGCGTATCCAAGGAGGGGGCATCTTGCTTCCTTCAGCTGATATGGCCTAAACGGAGCAATACCTCTGCGTGCAAGATATTCCCTGCTTATCCATTGAGCCATGAAGCTTGTTTCCCATGCCCCGACATGCTGATTTGGGACCAATGCGTATTTAACCTTGCTGGTTGACAGCAGCTGTCTTAAAAGTAAATTAGCATGATCAACTAACCTTCCCGTTGCGAAAGGCCAGTAAGAGCCTACCCCCTCGCTGGACATGCCGAGGGTGTCGGTAACGCTT
Source organism: uncultured Pirellulales bacterium (assembly GCA_964489215.1). Lineage (GTDB taxonomy): Bacteria > Planctomycetota > Phycisphaerae > Sedimentisphaerales > Anaerohalosphaeraceae > CAZAYB01. The sequence goes on along the minus strand of CAZAYB010000060.1, from coordinate 3,099 downwards.
GGATTTCCGTGGCCGCGTGGAGCGACAAGCCGCCAAAGCCATGCAAGGCTCGGGGGCAGAATATGCAGATAACCGACGATGCCGTAGGTTGGATTTTCTCTTGTACAGGCAGGAGTCCGTATTCCAAAGCTGCGCACCATAACCTCAACTTCTCCGTCAATTACATCAGGTACAGATTCCCTTGGAAGTATAACCCGAGGATTGGGACATGGTACGCCTGGTTGGTCCTCGATGTGCTGCCATATCAAAGCAGTTGAATCTTCCACCGCATCAATATTCATAAACAAAAGTGGCAGCTTTGGATGAACTGTAAGTGTTTCAAGGTGCGGATCTGTGCCGTAATGTTTAATGTGGTTTACTCTAACGAACCATGCTTTTTCAGCGTCCTGAACGTGGAGATACTCATTTGTGGTTTTTGAAATCGGCCTGCACATTGCCATATCATCAGTAACAGGATACAGACTGCAGTTTTGGCCCATTGCAAGGGTCCGTTCTTCACCAGTGACGGTATTTCTTCCAAGCAAAAGTCTTCCATCTTCCTGTCTGTGAGCCTGTTCGAGCATTTCGCTTTTTCCGCCTCCGCTTGCCCCTTCGTGCATAATGGTGGTGATGTTATCGTAGGGCGTTTCAACCTCGACGGTTGAGGCGTGAAGCGTGGGCCAGTCTTCGCTTTCACCGATAGTAAGCAGTACTCCGTAAACCCCTTTTTTGGCACTTGGTCCGGGGTAAAGATTATAAGAAAAAACCTCGTGAGTATTGTCTAATCTGTTGTGTACGACAATCTGTTTGCCGTTAAAATGTGAGTGTCTAAATGGGGGGACAAGATATATAGTGCTGAAGATTTTGAAATCGTTGGGAATCTGATCTACAGTAAGCAAGCCCTGTAGATCAGCCAATGCACCGATGAAAAAGCCAGCGTTAGAAGGAGCTATGAGCATACCGCCTTTTCCGGAGCTTGCGTCAAGTCCACCGAGGGTAAAGAAAGTAACTACAAGGTCCTGGTCTTTTAGCCATTTGAAACTTTGACTTCGAACATCTGAAAAAGGGAAGTCAAAACGGTCGCTAAAGCGTACTTTGTCGGTCTGCCCCTCATCAGCAACGAGCATACATTCCGGGTCACGCCTTCTCATATAAGATTCTATGTAATTTATCGAAAGGCCGTTGCTTACTTTAGTAACGGTAGCCTCTAATACTTCTTTGCCGTCAACGTCATAAGAGACTTCAAATGTACCCTTATCTTTGTAACCCATCGCAAGAGAAAAGATTTCCTCTCTTGTTTTTGGCAGCAGTATTGATTTGCAGCTGTTTAAAACTTCACTGACTTCATTACAAATACCAAGTTTGCTCCATAGTTTTTGATTGTTATTACTCACAAATAAACTCCGAAATAATAATAATGATGAAATCCACTCCCTTGCTGATTTTGTAAATTCCAAAGCACACAAACTATAAACATTATAAATTCAAAATCAAGTTAATAACGAAATTCTTTCATGAGCTGACTAAAAAATGGTGCTTATGTCGGTTGAACGTACAGTTCTGGCATTTAAGGATCTTTAATGCTAACATACTTTTCATCAATCCGGTTATTTTAAATTTGTTATTTATCCTGTTACTCTTTAATATCCTATTTGAGCTACTTGTTTTAGTGAAAAGATTATGTTTTGTAACATGTTGTCCTGCAGTGGTTTATAAGAGGGTAGGCGATGGCGGAATCTCAGAAACAATGGACCATAAAAAATCTGCTTGACTGGCTTGTGCCGTACTTCAGTGAGCACGAGCTTGAATCTCCGCGTCTGATGGCTGAGATTCTTCTTTCTCACGTTTTGGATATGCAGAGAATTGAACTTTATACCCGGTTCGACCAAATAGTAAACCAGCGTTTATTAACGGATTTACGTGTACTTGTCAAGCGTGCTGCCTCACATGAGCCAATCCAGTATCTAACCGGCAAGGCATGGTTTTACTCTCTGCCTTTAACAGTCAACAGCTCGGTGCTGATACCTCGGCCGGAAACTGAACTGCTCGTTGAAAAGGCGACAGATTACCTTCGTCTTTGCGATAAAGCCGCTTATGTACTGGATTTATGTACGGGGTCAGGCTGTGTGCCCATAGCAATCGCCAAAAATACTGTAAATACGGAATTTGTTGGTGTGGACATATCAGAAGATGCGGTTAAAGTTGCGGATATAAATGTAAAGGCTCACAACTTAAGTGACAGGATAAAGCTGCTAAAGGGGGACCTTTTTGAGCCGATAAATGAGGACCTTGACCAAGGTTGTAAATTCGACCTTATCACCGCAAACCCGCCTTACGTAACATCTGGAGAATATGAGGGCCTTGACGCAAATGTTAAGAACTATGAGCCGGCAGAGGCACTAATGGCAGGGGATGACGGGCTGGATGTTTACAGCAAAATTGCGTCCGATATCGTTGATTTTTTAAAGCCCGATTCCGCAGTTATCCTTGAAACAAGCCCCGCTACGGCAGAATCGGCGGCGGAACTGCTTAACAGCACAGGTTTTTTTGCCGAAATTAAATTGGAAAAGGACCGCGCCGGCCAGGAAAGGCTTATCCAGGCAACGGCAAAGTCCGATTGATTTAATAAGTAATTTACCGGCAAAAAAATGAAAGAATACATTACCACTATGGATGATTTTCCCGCTATAGACGAGGTCATGGTGCGGGAATCAGCCGATGAAAATGATAATGATACTATCGAGGACACTATAGATCCTAAAGAGACCGACAGGGTTGATCTGGATGATGTTGAGGAGGATATAGAAGAAGAACTCGACCCGGAGGATGAAGAGGAAGAGTACGAGGATGAAGACGAAGAAGATGAAGACGAAGATGAGGAGGATGAATATGAGTATGTATACGTAGATGATGAGGAAGATGAGGGAGAAGACGAAGAAGATGAGTACGAGTATGAATATGTAGATGATGAGGATGAGGACGAGGAAGGTGAGGATGATGAGGAATATGAATACGTAGATGAAGATGAAGACGAAGACGAAGACGAGTATGAATATGTGGATGAGGATGAGGACGAGGAAGAAGATGATGACGATGAGTATGAGTATGTTTACGTAGACG
>CAZAYB010000059.1:1285-13322 GCA_964489215.1 uncultured Pirellulales bacterium | reverse complement strand
GAACACAGCCCTTGTAAGCAGTCTCATTTCTTTTATCAATACGCCGTAACCAGTTCCGAAGGAAGCATCATTAAAATCACTCAGGGTTAATACGTTTTTTACACCAGCAGCACCGCACCACCTTGACTGAGCAAAAGGCAAATCCATGCTGATAGTAAGCACTACAACATTATCGCCCAAAGCCGAGGCCTTTTCGTTAAATGTCCTGGTCTGCTTATCACAAACACCTGTATCCAAAGAGGGCACTACAGAAATAATCTTGATCTTACCAGAATAATTCTCAAGTTTAACAGGATTAAGATTGTTATCAGTCACTGTAAAAGATGGTGCATCATCGCCAACTTCAACTTTATTGCCGATTAAAGTAAGCTCATCGCCTTTCATAGTAACGGTCCCAGTCGTTTCGCTCATTTGTTCATTCCCTTTCTCTTTACAACCGATAATCATCAAAATAGAAAATACAACAAGAGCAGCGATTATGTTTTTTTTGTTCTTCTTAAAATCAAACAAAACATAAGAATCGTAAATATGCCCCCATACAAACGACTTGTTTTTAATATATCGGCTCAAAACATTCATTACTTTATATTATCCTATATCTTAAAAAAATACGCTTCCATTTTAGAAGCCTGTATCAAAAGTTATCGGCCTCAAGCTCAAAGTGCTTTTGCTCATGAGCACAGGCAGGACAAATCTTAAGCGCCTCAGGTCCTTCATGAACATAGCCGCAATTCCTGCAAACCCACCTTACATTGCCTTCTCTTTTGAAAACTTTACCGTTCTGGATGTTATCGGCAAGCTTTGTATATCTGTCTTCGTGACGCTTTTCCGCAACCGCAATAGAGCGGAACACTATCCCGATTTCCTTAAAACCTTCACTGTCAGCTGTTTTTGCAAATTCAGGATACATTATGGTATTTTCATATCTCTCGCCATTTGCTGCCTCTTTTAAATTATCCACAGTCTCACCTATAACGCCTGCGGGAAATTCCGCACTGATACTGGCCTCACCGCCTTCAAGAAACTTGAAAAGCCTTTTGGCATGCTCCTTTTCCTGATTGGCTGTTTCCTCGAAAATAGCTGCTATTTGCTCAAAACCCTGCTTTTTAGCCTGGGAAGAGTAATAGGTATACCTGTTTCTTGCCTGTGATTCTCCAGCAAAGGCTGTTAATAGATTTTGTTCAGTCCTGGAACCTTTTAATGACATTTCTTTTCTCCTGTGATAAAAAAACTATATTTACTTAAAAAATTAAACCTTTAACATCGTGATTTACTTTTTTTCTTTACACTTATCGCATATACCCTCAAAAAATACCGTCTTCCTGTAAACTTCATAATTTTTACTGATAAAGTCCGGAACCTTAATATTATCCAGCATCTCATCATGAAAATCTATAATTCGGTTACAGACAATACACTTGAAATGCTGATGGTCGCCAATATGCCCATCATAACGGCGAACCTGGCTGGACCCTTCAACGACACTGGCAGCTCCTACCTGTGCAAGAGTATGCAATGTCCTGTTAACAGTATCCAGGGATATATTAGGTATATCAACCTTAACCAGACTGTAAACCTCTTCAGCACTTGGATGGTCCTGTGACTGAACGAGCGCTTTATAAACTGCAAAACGCTGCGGAGTCCTTCGCAAACCAGCCTTTTGACAGCAAAGCTCAAATTGTTCTATTAAATTTTCTTCCATTACACCCCAGATACAAAAACAAATTGTAATTAGCTTATTGCTGCCCCTTGCTATCCTCGGCGAAACATTTTAAAAACTTAAATAAATACTAACAATAACTATATAGTTAATACTATTTTTTACAATAAGGGTTTTCCTTAATTTTAATATATTTCAAAGAATGTCCCAATAAACACTGCCATCGGCAATCAGAAGCATCGCATTGCCAGTCAAACGCGGAAAATGACCCTTTTTTTCTAAAATCAGTATCATTTTTTGACGAAACATTAACCAACAAAGAGAATTCTGAAATTGGAATCCAGCGAAAATTAGATATAACAGGTGCCTGATTCGCAAAAATGGGGGATTTTTTGCTAATACTGCCAAAAATAACTATGAAACTGATATTCGCTGATTTGAAATTAAAGCTAATCCTTAAAAGTGTACACAATTGATGTGCTGATAAAATTGAATAGTTAAAATTGGACTGAAAAATGCCTGATAGAATAAGAAGCATAATTGCGGGGGATCAGGACAGTCTTCAAACAATAGTTGACGCCGCCCCAGTGGGAATGTTGATTCTCAACAGCGATAAAATCGTTGTAATGGCTAACAAAACTGCCAGAGACATGTTCCAAACTGACTCAAATGAGCTGATAAACACCAGATCTGGTATAGCAATTGGGTGTTTTCATTGTCAAACAAATGGAAAATGCGACAAAACTCCATTCTGTGATACCTGCGAATTCAGAACACTGATAGATAAGTCATTACTGAAAAACGAAAAGGTGCAAAGCCTTCAAATTCAGCTCAGCCTGCAAAGAGATAGCCAAAAGAGGGATTTATGGTTTAATGCCAATTCAGCTCCAATTAAAATAAATGGGCAAAATCACGTAATCATCACTCTAAGCGACATTACAGAGCAAAAAAGAACCCAGCAGGAACTTCAAAATACCAACAAAGCTCTGGAAATGCAGAACAAGGCCCTTGAAAGCTCCCGGACAGAAGCTCTGAGATTAATGGAACAGGAAAAGTCCGCTAATGACAAAAACCAGGAACTTAATAAAGCTCTGGAAATACAAAATCAGGCCCTTGCGGACTCTCAAGCCGCGGCCGTAAAGCTTATGGAAGAGGCAAATCAGGCAAAAAACGAAGCTGAAATGCTGAACCATAAGCTGGAAATTTCTATTGAGCGTGCAAATATGATGGCACATGAAGCTGAAAAAGCTAATGAAGCCAAAACCGACTTTCTTGCCAATACAAGCCATGAAATAAGAACACCAATGAACGCAATTATTGGTTTTGGTGAAATACTCGCAAAGGAAAACTTAAACCCTGAGCAGCGGTCATACCTGGACCTTATGCGTGAGGCGGCTCAAAATTTAATGCTCCTGATAGATGATATTCTCGACCTTTCTAAAATTGAAGCAGGCAAACTGGATCCTGAAGTAATTGATACATCTCTGCCTGGTCTTATAACCAGCGTCGAAGCTATGATGAGACCTATTATAGTTAAAAGAGGGCTTGAGTTCGAAATCATTCAGGAAACGCCAATACCAAAGCAAATCATGACTGATCCGACAAGAGTCAGGCAATGTCTGATAAACTTAGTCAATAACGCCGTTAAATTTACTGAATCAGGCTATATAAACCTCAAAATTGCGTATTTTACTGAAAGATCGCTAAACTGGATAAGATTTGATGTCGAAGATACGGGTATAGGGATACCGCCTGAGAAACGGGAAATCATCTTCGAGTCATTCATACAGGCAGATGGCAGCACAACCCGTAAATACGGCGGAACAGGGCTTGGACTTACGATCACAAAAAAACTGGTCGAAATTCTGGGCGGGAGAATTGCAGTATCCGGCAAAATTGGAAAAGGATCAACCTTTTCACTGATAATACCCGCCGGAAAGAACATGAAAAAGGCAGAGCTAATTGAGGATTACACAATGGAACAGCAAAACGGCTTCAGTGATAAGTCAAATCAGCCAAAATTAACCGGAAAGGTTCTGGTTGCTGAAGATAACCCTTCAAACCAGATGCTTGTTGAACTTGTGCTAAAGAAAATGGGGATGGAATCCAAAGTTGCACAGGATGGCAAAATTGCAATTGAAATGGTGGAAAATGAAAATTTCGATATTATCCTGATGGATATGCAAATGCCGAATATGAACGGCTATGAGGCAACAAGACAGTTACGCAAAAACGGCTGTAAGCTGCCGATCATTGCACTTACAGCTAACGCCATGACAGGTGATGAACAGAAATGCCTGGATGCAGGCTGTGATGCTTATCTTTCTAAGCCTATAAAGCAGAAACTGCTTCATGAAAAAATGGCAAGTCTCATGCAGAATCCGGATAATAACGAAACCGAGTCTCAATCAAATGAAACCGTTACACATGTAAACGAAAATCAGGAACAACCACAGACAGAGCAATCAGAATCTGCAAAGCAGCAGGAGCAAACGACTGATCAGCCTGAGCTTACGTCTCAACTCCAGGATGACCCTGAACTGTCCGAGGTGGTTGATGTATTCTTAGCCGAGCTTCCAAAAATGCTTGAAAAGCTTACCGATGCATGCGGTGAATCCAACAACGAATTATTCAAAAACATGGCTCATCAGCTTAAAGGAGCCAGCAGCAGCGCTGGTTTTGATATGTTGTCAAAACAAGCTGCCGACCTTGAGGACCTTTCAAACCAACAGCAGCTTGACGACATCAAAAACCAGGTAGACGAATTAACAGTTCTATGTAACAGAATCATGGAAAAACAAAAGGCAAGTAAATAACGGAACAAAAATTGGGAGCCTTAAATGAAAAGTTTAATAGTAGAGGACGATTTTACTGCCAGAAAACTGATGCAGATATATCTTAAAGATTACGGCGAAACAGATATTGCGATAAATGGGCAGGAAGCAATCGATGCTTTCAGTTTAGCATTGGAAAAAAATGAACCTTACGATCTTATCTGCCTTGATATTATGATGCCAGAGGTTGACGGCATGGAAGCACTGGAAGAAATAAGAAAAATCGAAGAAAAGAATAACATCCTCGGTCTTTCAGGAGTAAAAATCATAATGACTACCGCAAAGGAGCAGTCGCGTGACATTTTCGGAGCTTTTAACGCAGGCTGCGAGGCATATATAATCAAACCGGTTAAAAAAGAGGCCCTTGAAAAGGAAATGCGCAAACTCAACCTTATTCAGGAAGCACCGGCCGGCTGATAAAAATCAGAAATTTTGCCTTACATATTCTACAGCATTATTGAAAATAACCATTCCATCAGGTTTTCTATTATTGTCAAGCCTTGTCCAATGAGGATGCTGACACCTGTGAATATGTCTTTCCGGGTGCGGCATTAACCCCAGCACTCTTCCGGTAGAATCGGTAAGACCGGCAATCGAATCCATACTGCCGTTTGGGTTTACTGGAAAACCGCCGAGCCCCCCCTCATGGTCCGTGTACCGTAAAGCGACGTATCCGTTTTGAATAATATTCTCCAGGACATCCTTATCCTTTGTTACAACTTTTCCTTCGCCATGGGCAATAGGCAGATATATTCTGGGAGCATTTTTAAGAAAAACACATCTTTGACTGTCAGGCTCAAGGTACACCCAGCGGTCTTCAAATTTTCCGTTGTCATTGTTTGTTATGGTGACATAATCATTTGCCTGTCCCATATCGGGCAAGCCAGGGAGAATTCCTGTTTTTACCAGAACCTGAAAACCGTTGCATATCCCAATAACAAGCTTGCCTTTATCAATAAACTTTTTAATCTGGTCCCTTAAATGATGTATGACCTGATTAGAAAGTATTTTACCAGCCGAGACATCGTCACCGTAACTGAACCCGCCTGCAAAAACAATAATCTGATAATCATCAAAGAAATTATCTTTTCCAATCATGCTGTTAATGTGAATACGCCGCGGGTCGGCACCTGCAAGCTGTAACGCCTTTTCGGTCTCTACATCACAGTTAATTCCAGCTGCACGCAAAATTACAGCTTTGGGTTTATCCATTTTATGCTCCGTATATTATTTCGTTGTCAACTTAAACGTAATGATTTTTGCCAGGCCTCTTTCAAATCGTAGATATCTGCGTCAATGAACTTTTTACCTGCTAACGATATATTCACCTTTGCACTGTCGCTCACATGGCCTACCTGTGCGAATGGCAGATTAAGCATTACAGAAGCAAAACCGTCAAACTTATCCGGCTCAATTTCAATAACATACCTTCCGCATGACTCACTGAACAATATTTCATGAGGCCTGTTACAGTCTTCGTGTTTTATTGCAGTATCAAGGTCAACATCCATACCCAATCCGCCTGCAAATGCCATCTCCGCCAAGGCAACGGCCAGTCCGCCTTCACTGCAGTCATGACAGCTTCGTATAAGCCCTCGGCTGATCGACTTGGCAACAGCATTGGCAATGCGAGGCGACATCTCAAGGTCAGCACCGGGAACATTCGCACCTTTATACCCATGAAGCTTGTAAAAGTGCGACCCGCCAAGTTCGTTAGCCGTAACACCAATAACAAACAGCAGATTGCCCGGCTTCTTAAGATCCATGGTTACACATTTGTTAATGTCATCCACTATGGAAATGGCACTTATCAGCAGTGTCGGGGGGATAGCGATAACCGTGCCGTCATCACAAACAAATTCGTTGTTTAATGAGTCCTTGCCGGAAATAAAAGGTGTCCCGTAAGCTCTTGCACTGTCCAGACAAGCCTGCGAAGCCCGTACGAGAGAACCCAGAGTATCACTTTTCGTGCAGTCTCCCCAGCAATAGTTATCCAGCAATGCAATTCTATCTGGTCTTGCACCCACCGAAACGATATTCCGAACCGCTTCGTCAATACCTGCCGTCGCCATGCGGTAAGGGTCTATATCCCCATAACAGGGATTCATTCCGCAGCTTATTGCGATACCTTTTTCACTGTCAAGCTTGGGCCTGATAACAGCTGCATCTGAAGGACCGTCGTTAGCGACACCGGTCAGGGGCTTGATGATTGAACCGGACTGAACCTCGTGATCATACTGGCGTATTATCCATTCCTTACTGGCAACATTGAAACTGGAAAAAATTGCCTTGAGATCTTCGGTATAATCGCTCTTTTGTTCTATCGCAGGCTCTTTGAAATCTGGCTTTTCCCAGCTGGCCTTTCTTGAATACTTCGGCAGACCGTCATGAAGGAAATCCATATCGAGCTGACCTACCTGAGCCCCCTGATATTTCAAGGTAAGTTTTTTATCCGTCCCGAATTTGCCGATAACCGTAGCCTCAACATCCTCTCCTTTGAAAATTTCCTGTATTCTGTCAAGGTTTTCAGGCTTAACCGCGATAACCATTCTTTCCTGAGCCTCGGAGATCCATATCTCAGTATAGTTCAGGCCGGCGTATTTCAAGGGTACTTTTTCCAGGTCAACTTCCGCACCCAGTTCCGCTCCCATCTCCCCAACTGCGCTGCTTAGCCCCCCTGCTCCGCAATCAGTTATAGCTTCATAAAGGTCAAGATCCCTTGCCTGCAGTAATGTGTCAAGCATCTTTTTTTCTGTTATAGCATTACCAATCTGAACGGCATGGGAAAAAATAGTTTCGTGTTCATGGGTCATTTGTCCGCTTGAAAAAGTTGCACCATGAATCCCATCCCTTCCGGTCCTGCCTCCAACAACCATTATCAGGTTGCCGGGCTGAGGGTTCTTAAAACATTTCTCTCGAGGTATCAACCCAACGTTGCCACAGAAAACCAGCGGGTTTGAAATATATCTTTGGTCAAAATATACTGCTCCATTCACAGTAGGAATACCCATCCTGTTACCGTAGTCCCTTACTCCGGATACAACCCCTTTCATTATGCGCAAAGGATGCAGAACACCTTTTGGAATATCCTCATTTTTCATATCAGGCTCTGCAAAACAGAATATATCTGTATTGGCCACAGGCTTAGCTCCCATACCAGTACCCATAGGGTCACGTATAACACCGCCGATACCCGTAGCCGCCCCGCCGTAAGGATCAAGAGCTGAAGGGTGATTATGAGTCTCAACCTTAAAACACATTGCATGTTCGTCATCAAATTCTACAACACCGGCATTATCTTCAAAAACAGAAATACACCAGGGCTTGTCAAGCTCCTTTGTGCCCTGAAAAACTGTTTCCTTTAACAGGTTTTCAAAATGTATCTTCTGACCTTCAAACTCAAAATCAACAGCACTTTTCAAAGTTTTATGAACACAATGCTCACTCCAGGTCTGTGCCAGTGTTTCCAGCTCAATATCAGTAGGTTCACGGTCAAGTTTCCTGTACTGAGCCTGAATTGTTTTCATTTCCTGGATATTTAAAAACAAGTCCATCCTGGTGCTGACTTCATTTAGCTGCTGGTCGTCAAGCTCCTTAATATTTACAGTTCTAAGCTTAAACTCATACGGCTGAAGATGCGGACTGGGAGGCTCAGAATCATTACCGTAAATAACCTCTTCAATGCAGTCATTTGCGAGAGTACGCCGAGCGATAAGCTCACAATCTTTCTCGCTCAAATGCCCAAGTAGTACATATTTCCTTGCAGAACGCACATGCAGAGGTTTTTGCCCCATATCCTCTATCGCCTTCATTACAGATTCTGCTTCAGGGTCAGTAACTCCGCTTTTAAGATGCACCTCCACTACCGTAGCCTCCATCGGACCGCTGGGCACACTGCTTTTGCCTATGTAATAATCCTGGCAGACCGGGTCAGCAAGCAGTTCCTGAGCTACCCTTTGAGCGAATTGCTCATCAAAATCAGCCTCAATAAGAAACACCTTAGCAAACTGTACATCTTCTGCATTTGTAATACCAAGCTCTTTTATATCGCTAAGAACTGCCTGGCCCTGCACATCAGCAAAGCCCGGTTTACTTGCAATTTCAAACCTCCACTGTCTCAAATCAACTCCTTATTCTTTATCTTATGTTCTATAAGTTTACTTCTTTTTTGACGCGCCTTTTCAAGCAGATTTTTGATTTTGTCACTATCCTTGCTGTCCATTGAATCCTTAAGCTTTGAAAGCTCTTCAATAACTGCACTAAGGCCGCCGGATATGTTTTCGGCATTGCTTAAAAAGATATCCATCCAGATATTACTTGGCCCCGAAGCAACCCTGGAAGTATCAATAAAACCTTTGCCGGCATATTTCATATCGTTCCATTTAGTTGCGTTTATCAATGCTGCCGCTACCGCATGAGGAACATGGCTTACGTTGGCAAAAAGCTGGTCATGCATTTTCGGACTCATAACATCGATTCTTGAACCCAGAGACTGCCAAAAATTTGAAACTGTTTCAATACTTGATGAATCCGTGCCTTTTACTTTGGTAATTATGCACCTGGCTCCAAAAAAAAGATCGTCACGGGCAAAATCGACACCTCTTTTTTCGCTGCCTGCTATAGGATGCGATCCTACGTAAAAAACATCTTTTCTAAGGTATTCTTCAGCCCACATATGCGGACCGGTTTTGGTAGAACCGACATCTGTAACTATACAATTTGGTTTCAAATGGCTGCTGATCTGGTCAAAAATTCGAGAAAAAATGCTTATGGGAGTCGCTAAAATAACTAAATCGGCATTTTTAACACATTGAACCTGGTCATCTGCTATCTCATCAGCGATTCCCATCTGCCTTGCTTTTTCTCTGGTTTGTGCTCTATGGCTGTAAACTACTGTCCTTACTGAAGATATGGATCTCGAAACTGCAAGTGAAACGCTTGCGCCAAGCAAACCTGCCCCAATTACACTTATTTGTTGTAAATCTCTCATTAGAAAGGCCTTATATATATTTGTCCGCCATGACAATTTTTATAAAACTTATACTTCATTGGCCATTGTGTCAATTTTTTTCTTTCATTTTAATGAGGTTTCTGTTAATATGACCAAATAATTTAGTGTCGAACGGATTCGGAACTGATAATTTTATATTTCTGATTCGCTGTGCGGATGAGAATATTTTTTTTGGTAGAAACTATGACAGCAAGTATCTTAATAGAAAAAAATAAACAAAACGAAAGTCTTCAGTATTTGCCGTTTGAAAATGACATAGCAGATATTGACAGTAAGCTAAAGGAGCTTACAGGTAGACAAAAAAAGGAAAATATAGACTTATCTGCTGATATCAGACAGCTGCAGTCTCAACAAACCAAAAAATTGCAGGTTATTTATTCTTCACTTTCACCATGGCAAACCGTTCAGGTTGCAAGACACCCGCAAAGGCCTTTATTCAGCGATTATCTTAACCTGATGATAAAGGATTCCCGAATTCTTCATGGAGACCGAGCCTTTAGAGATGACAAGGCCATCGTAACTGCTTTGGGCCAGATAGGCAGAGAAAAGGTCATGGTCATTGGTCAGGATAAAGGCAGGGAAATTAAAGACAAGGTGGCATGTAACTTCGGATGTCCAAATCCTGAAGGGTATAGAAAGGCTCTTGCCAAGATGAAGCTCGCAGAAAAATTCAACCTTCCCATAGTTACATTCATCGACACCCCGGGCGCATACCCGGGAATAGGTGCCGAAGAAAGAGGCCAGGCACAGGCAATAGCGGTAAACCTTATGGAAATGTCAAGATTGAAAGTTCCGGTTATTTCAATTGTAATAGGCGAAGGTGGTTCCGGCGGAGCACTCGGCATAGGCGTTGCTGATAAACTGGCTATATTACAGTATGCGTACTATTCGGTGATATCCCCTGAAGGTTGTGCCGCTATTTTATGGAGGGATGGAACACAAACAGAACAGGCTGCAAAGGCACTGAAACTAACAAGCAGCGAGCTTAAAAATCTTAACCTGGTAGACTCCGTAATACCTGAACCGCTTGGAGGGGCACACAGGAACATTCATGACACTGTCTATAATGTAGAACAGTTCATAATCAGAACACTTAGACAGCTTAAAAACATTCCGATTGATAAGCTTGTAAACCAGCGGTACGATAAACTGCGAAATTTCGGAACCAAATTTCAAAAAGCCGCTACTCCTGCTGCTGCCAAAATTCCCGAAAGGGTTTCTGTGGAAGCACAGCTCCAGAAAGTTTCAATACAACAGAAAAGTAACGAACAGATGGAAACTGAACAGAAAGATTCGAACGTAAGTGAGTACTCCTCACAAAACGAACAGGCAGGTCATTAACTTTGCTCTAAAATAGTTTCATCGACCTGGCTCGGGTTTTCGCCATTCTCTATAGCTGTTATTTTATTGACCCTTCTTTGGTGCCTTCCCCCTGAAAACTCTGTCTTCAGCCATGTTTCAACAACGGTCCGCAGTGCACCGCTGCCCATCAGATCACCTGAAAGACAAAGAACATTCGCATTGTTGTGCTGGCGCGCTATCATTGCGTTAAGCTCATCAAAACATAATGCAGCCCTTACACCTTTGACTTTGTTTGCGGATATACACATACCTATACCCGTACCGCAGACAAGTATAGCACGTTCAACTTGATTCGAAGATACCGCTAAAGCTGCTTCATAAGCCTTATCAGGATAATCGACCGGCTGCTCATCATTGGTGCCGAAATCAACATACTCATAATTAAGCTGATTGATAATTGCCTTAATCTGCTCCATCGCCTTTACACCGCGATGGTCATTTGCAACCGCTATTTTCATCCTAAAATTTCACCAATCCTTTTTTTAACTGCTTTTATGATCATTTCCCTGACTTTAACATAAACATCTAACGACCCGCCAACAGGATCCGGCACATCAGCTGATTCATTAAGTCTGTAACACTTATCTGTACATTCAGGGCATAGCCGCTTAATTTCTTCCAGATGCCCAGCTGTCATTGCAAAAACAAAATCACACTTTTTTACCGTTTCACAATTTATAGGCCTGCTTCTGTGAGCTGATATATCAATGCCTATTTCCTTAGCGGCTTCTACTGACCCGACGCTTGCAGGTGATCGAGCCGAAGCTATCAAACCAGCTGACAATATATTATAACCTTTTTCATTTAAGTCGTCAACATTGCAATTAATTTTTTCAGCAATAAGGCTTCTGCAAATTCCCTCTGCCAACGGACTTCTGCAAGTATTGCCAGTACAAACAAAAAGGATATTAACTGTAGACATATCTGATATATCTCTAATAGAATATGCACCGCTTCTTAAAATATCAACTTCATAATTAGAATATTTCACTACTGTACTGGGCTCTTTATATTGGCATGGCCCCAGCTGGTCTGCATCTATTATCGCATCAACCCGCCCATCCAGAGTTTTCATCGCCTGCTTTGCGCTCAGGGCCGGACTCTCGCCCGACAAGTTCGCACTTGGTACGACAACAGGAAAAGATATTGAGCTTAAAATTCGGCTCGTCA